>CAIKYX010000197.1 GCA_903831745.1 Oligoflexia bacterium | reverse complement strand
TGCTCCCTCTTTTCTTAATTCATTTCAGCCGCACCACTCCAGCTGGATTATTCCAGCTGCTTCCGAGTGGCGAAGCCACTTCGTCGCAGCCTCATTCAATTAGCGACACGCCATATCGGTCATGGTGATTCGTCGTGCTTGAGCTCCGTCATACACGATAGCAACAGTCCGGCTGTTTCGATCGATGACTCGAAACTCGATTCGCCCCATGCTATCGCGAGTCTGAAGAATACGACATGAACTGCGTTGTGGTTGTTGCTGCTGACGTCCGGCAAACACATTAGCGGAGATCGAGTAAAACGAACCTCCGGTTCCTTCTACTGCAAGCATCACCATTCCATTACGATCGACATAAACCTGATTGATTCGTTGAATCTGAGTGCGGTTAGTGATGAGCGCCCAACGATTAGTATTCACATTATAGGAATACGGAAAAGCATCGCGTCCGATGGCAAAAATATAAATCTCACGCCCCAACTCGAGCGGAGCGGCGAAGGAAGAAATACATCCTCCAACATCCCGGCCATTTACAATCATTTCACAATTAGTCCGTCCACCAATAGAGACATAGACTGGCTGAGCCTGAGCAGCCACCGCTCCGAACAGTTGCAGGGCCATTCCTAAAGCAATTACTTCCGCGAAAACAATGCTGAAAATACGTTTCATTTTTGATCTCTCCCTATTGTGTTTCTTTGTGTTTTTCTCTCTTCTCTCGATCTCTCGTTCACGCCAACCCTATTAGCAATCGACGTGCCAGCTTTAAATCGTTTTAATTGAGTTTGAGAACCGGGCGGAGCCAAAATGAATCTAGGACCCTGCAAAAAGCACTATCTCACCGACTGAATGGTGATATCGAAAACACCTGACAAGGCGTTAGGTTCTTGAGCAAAAGGAGTCGGTACAAAATCAACAATGACACTTTCGCGTTCATTTGCAGGAACGTCTTTTAAGATCAAGTCGGCATCATTGTACTGATTACCCTTAAAATACATCTGGGTGATGAGTTCATGGTAACCCAGAGCTGAAACCTTGAAATGAATGTGCGGCGGACGCATCCAATCCGTATCAGCCGGATACGCTCCTGGAATGATCGATTTAAAGCGATAGGTTCCATCGTGTGAGGTCGTGGTTTCTCCCCAATATTTAAAATTAGGATCGATCGCAGCGGGATTAGGATCATTCGGGTTGTTATATTTTCCGGTGGCGCACGCTTGCCAAATTTCGACATGGACTCCGGGAACCGGTTTGCAATTTGCATTCAGGATTCTTCCCGAGAGGTAAATGATTTGTCCGGTGGCCTGAGCCTTACCCGCAATCTGAGTCAGATCATTCTCTTGATGGAATTTATCTTCTCCAGGATAAAAAGGTCCTGAAGTTTGAGCCGGAGTCAGCCCGCACGCATCCGCCAAGGCTTTTGTCATTCCGCCCGATAACATGAAAACGCCAAGCCCACTGGCCCCTACTTTTAAAAAATCACGTCGTTTTGAATTGATGCTCATATTTTTCTCTTTTCTCTGGCGACAGTCGTATCGCAAGGCGACTTCAAAACATAATTGATCGATGAATCAATTGTCATAGGCTTCTGCCTATACCCCTCGCCTGTGCCGAATCGCGGCTTGACATTCATCAAGGGGGCGATAAGGTTTTGACTGGGGGAAAACTAATGCAATCACTGTTCAAGAACACTTTTATTTCTACAGCCGTGGGCGCCGCGCTCGCACTTTCATCACCAGCGCAGGCTGCAGGCGACATTTACCAAGAAGTATTTCAGGAAGTCAGCCAGACTCATTTGCAACAGCTTTTGGGCGATATGACGGGTGTAAATTCGGTTACGATCGATGGAAACACCTTCTCCGTCACGGATCGATATCTTCCAGCATCAAAAGAAAAGTTCAGAACGTATTGGAGCCATTATTATCAATCCTTGGGCATCCCGGTTCAGGCATTTTCATACAAGACCCGGTATTCACTCGAGGACCAAGGGCACAACCTCGAAGCGGTGCTTCCCGGAAAATCGAAAGATTCGGTCGTCATTATTGTGCACTATGACAGTACTGGACCACACGGTTCTGACAACCCAGGAGTCGACGATGACATGACCGGAATGGCCATGCAGATGGAAACCGCACGCATTTTTGTGAAGTATGCAGATCGCCTGAATCTGACCGTTCGCTTTGTAGCAGCAGACTACGAAGAATGGGGCGCGCTCGAAGGTGCTCGAGTGTATGCAAAATACATCAAAGCAAAAGCACAAGCAGAAGGCTTTAAGATTGTATCCGCGATCGACGATGAACAGTCGGGCTGGAAGCAAGGCGCGAACACGTTTGATATTTTTGCGTGTGGCGGAGCAACGGATTCGACCGCCCTGGGCGACCAACTCGAAAAAGTCGCCAAACAATATGGAACCCTTGCAACCAAGCGTTCATGCATGGGTGAAAACAGCGATCATTACGCCATGTGGGAAATCGGCGTACCTGCCGTTGTATTCTCTGAGCATAATCCATTCGCGAATCCGCACTTCGATGACGAAGGCGGCGATACGTACGACAAGATTGATCAGGACTATTTCTTCCGGATCTCTCAAATCGGAATTACGTATGCTGCGCAAGCGGTCGGACTAAACTAACGCCCACTCGTTCTCATTCTTAAAAACTAAGGCCCACGTCGTTAAGAGACCACTCACATATTTAATGACGTGGGCATTTTTTATCCATGGCACAATCCTAGTCACTGCCCCAAAAGAACAGGCACGCGAATTGCTAACTAGTGAGTATTAGTACCAAACAATCCCGGAGACTGATCCTATGGAAAAATCGACTTCAAACAAACCACTTCCTTCTGAATTCACCAAACTTTTCTTCAGCAATTTTGCAGTGCCCGAAACCGAAATTACCTGCATTGACGCAAACGCAAGCTTGCCTGAAGCAGCAAAATTAATGAGACGAAAACACGTAGGCAGCATCATTGTGATCGAGCGCACCAAAGAAGGAAAAAATGTACCGACCGGAGTGATTACGGATCGCGATCTGGTGATCGAAACCCTGGCACAAGACGTTACCGCAAGCACTTTGAAAGTTTCAGACATCATGTCAACCAACCTGACCACTGCAGAAGAAAATGAAGATCTCTTTAGCATGATTGCAAAAATGAAAGAAAATGGCGTAAACCGCCTGCCTGTCGTTGATGCGCAAGGCCACTTAGTCAGCATGGTCACATCCAAAAAAATCGTACAATGCCTGCTTCAAGGAATTCAAGACATTGGCGCGACCGGCGCCGAGCAACGTCGCAAAGAGCGAGAAATGAGACACTAAGAATACGAACTACAGTTGCGCGGTATAAGGACTGCTCCACACTTGATCAAAAATTCGTTCGAGCTGAGCAGAGACATCGGGCAATTGTACCGAGAGACCTACATTTCGACATCCTGTAAAATAGCCTTCGCTCCAATTCTCGCTGCCTACCCAGGATGACGAGTGGTCGACAATGAAGTATTTGCTATGAATCAAACGGGCGTAGGGAATGGCGCCACCCGACCATTGAGGAATCGTAACCGTCCTAACCATGATGTTCGGTACGGCCGCCAGTGCCTTCAGATCGACAGAACCGGTCTTCAGTGATGCCACATCCACCAAGAGCTGAACCCTAGCTCCTTGCGCTGCCGCCCTTCGAATCGCATTATCGAGATCTCTGAAGTGCACGGTACCTGATACCGGATTCGTGGTGTATTGGTACATTTGAATCTTAACTGAACTTCGCGCACCATCGAGCTGGGCGACGATTTGACTCAAAGTATCCGGAATTCCGGCTGGATTAAACGTGCCTGGCGAGGCCAATAGCTCGAGACCTGCAATCGATGCAAACTGCTTTTTGATTTGAACCACCATTCGCTTAAACAGACCGAGAGCATCCCACCCCTTGGCGTTTGAAGCGGCTACAACCACATCAGAAGCGGCCTTCCAGTCCTTTTCAAAAATACTTTCGAGGCCTGCTGCAATGGTTCCGTCATTTACTTTCAGTCCAATCTCGTGAATGTGGGTTAGCGCCAACCAATCAAAATTCGCACTCCCGACAAACCCTTGAGCGTGATCGACTACAAAATATTTCGAATGCTGGATTCCACTCATTCGAGAAAAATCGATGGTCTTCACGCTGATATTTTGAACCTGACTCAGGCTTTTCGGTTCGTCGGAATAAGTGCCAAAAAATTTCGCATCGACGAGAAATCTAATCTGCACATTTCGAACGGTAGCAGCAGTGATCAACGCATTCAAAATGGGTTCGAGTGATTGTCCCGCCTGATTATCAATATAGAATTGTTCGAGATCAATCGACTGACGGGCTGAATTGATCATCTCAAGCCAAACGTCCTGAGTTGATCGCACTCCCGGTACTGCCAAGTTCGTTTCGATCGGCACACTTTCCACCACTTCGACATTTGGATTCGCAAAAACTGAATTCCAGGAAAAAACTCCCACCAAAACTGCGATCACCGTCCAAAGCCATACGCTCGAAACATTCTTCATTCGAAGAACCTAACCAAGGCCTTATCTATCGTCAACGCAATCCATTGCAACTAAAGCGGCGCGTCACTTAAAAATTCAGCGAGAGGATAAGACTCAACTACTAATTCTTATAGTCTTTCGGTATAGTTTCAACACAATGAATCACAAAATTACCGCTGCCATTACCTCGGTCGGGGGCTTTGTTCCTGAAGACCGTCTTACCAATTTTGACCTCGAGAAAATCGTTGATACCAATGACGAATGGATTCGCACCCGCACCGGCATTCATGAACGCCGTATTCAAAAAGGCGAAGGCCTTGCGACTTCAGACCTAATCGTTCCAGCAGTCCTTGAGCTGTGTAAAAAACGAGGAATCGAAACCACCGAAATCGACTGCTTGATCGTCGCCACCGTGACATCGGATTATCCCTTTCCTGCAACCGCGAACGTGGTTTGTGACAAGATCGGTGCAAAGAACGCTTGGAGCTTCGACCTGGCTGCTGCATGTTCTGGGTTTCTCTATTCACTGACCACAGGTGCCACTTTGATCGAAAGTGGACGTTACAAAAAAGTAGTCGTCGTCGGCGCAGACAAAATGAGCTCTATCATTGATTATACAGATCGAAATACCTGCATCATCTTCGGAGACGGCGCCGGGGCTGTCCTGCTCGAACCCAATTACGAAGGTTACGGAGTGTTAGAGAGCGTTCTTCATAGCGACGGAAGTGGCAGAAAATACCTGCGAACCGAAGCAGGCGGCTCACTACACCCGACTACTCTCGAAACCGTTCAGGCTCGTCAGCATTTTGTTTATCAAGAAGGCGCAGCTGTGTATAAATACGCGGTTAAAGGAATGTCTGATGCGGTTGCCGAACTAATGGAAAAAACCAATCTCACCGCGGATGATATTCAGTGGCTCGTGCCCCATCAGGCAAACATGCGCATCATCGAATCGACAGCATCGCGCGCCGGAGTGCCCTTAGAGCGAGTGATGATCAATATTCAAAAATACGGTAATACCACATCAGGTACTCTGCCACTTTGTCTTTGGGAATGGCAAAGCAAACTGAAAAAAGGCGACAACCTGGTTCTTGCGGCATTCGGCGGCGGATTTACCTGGGGCGCCACCCTTATTAAGTGGGGATTCTAATCCAATTTCTTCCTAGACATTCAACCCGTGAAAACAACCAAAGGAGAACCCGTGAAAACAGCACTCATTCTTGTCATTGCAAACCTATTTTTAATTAATTCGTCTGAAGCTTGCAACTTCTGCATGCTGGGACAAGGCGTTTCGCCCTACCTGCTATCAAACGGAAAAGGCCTGACGCTAGATGCGAACTACATTCAGTCTGACAAAGTCTACAACCACGGGCAAAAAATTCAAGACAACGGCGCCAAAGAAAGCTGGATGACTTACACCCTGACCGGGTTCTATAATTTCGACGAACAATTCAATCTGAGCATATCGCTTCCGTATGCATTTAAGTCGAACATCGAGTTCGTAGACGCCACCGATACCACCACGGCTAGCACTCCAGGAAATCTCAATTCAGGATTTGGCGATATCTCGCTCGTCGGACGCTTTACTTTTCTTTCGGATCATACCCTGACCAGCACCAGCAAACTGGGAGTTGTTTTTGGAGTAAAACTTCCTACAGGAAGCACCCAAGCGGTAGACGTAGCAGGCGAACCACTCGATCGCCATGCACTTCCTGGAACCGGATCATTCGATTACTTGCTAGGCTTGTCTGGAGTTCATTCCTTTGCAAGCGATTGGCAAATTACTCTCGACTCGGTCTATAATATTGCAGGAAGAGGCTCATGGGCGGGGCGTTCACACCAATACGGAAATTCGATCAATTATTCACTGAAAGCTTATAACCGCATTTTACCTAAAGAAATTGGCGAAAAGAACCTTTTTGTCTTTCTCGGAGCTTCGGGTGAATCGGCGGGCAAAGAAAAAGGTACCATTGATGCAAGCGGAACCTACGATGCTTCGCTCGTCAATTTGTCTACTGGCGGCACGGTTCTGTACGGGGATATTGGACTCCGCGCGGTCATGTCGGCAGACACGATTCTGAATCTGGGATTCTCGAAATCATTCTTTCACGACATGAATTTTGATACGAGCTTCGAACCTGATCCGGCGCCCGATTATAAAATCGATATCGCTCTCACCTACATGTTCTAAAAGGTCGGGCCCACCCTGAAAGGTGGGCCCGACCATTGCACTTATTTCGTCCAAGGCTGACAAGAAGTCACAGTGGCACTTCCTTGAGTTTCAGACACTTTCATCTCGATACCTGCATTTGGATTTGCCGGATCGCATGGGTGATCCGAGAGCACCAGGTTTCGAGTCTGCACGTCGCTGCCGTTCGTACGAATGACAACGAGGGTTTGATCAGAAAACTTCGCTTGATACTGCACGGTGCTTGAGCCTTCAGTGACTACTGCAGTCGTTCCATCGAGTGGAATAGAAACATACGCGGATTTGATTCCCATTGAATCACAAAACGCAGAATCACAACGCTGATCAAAGACAATTTGCGAACAATTCACTTGTTTTACGGCAAGAGTTGCCATGTGCACGAGATTGTAGTTACCTGCAAAATTCGGACAAGAACTCGGGGTAACAGGGATTTTTTGACCGATCGTCGGATCAGGTACCGTAGCGGTTCCGGAATCAATGTGAGCCGTACAGGCGAAAAGTAGGACACTGGTAATTGCCGCAGCAAATACGATTTTGGTTTTCATTTTTTTCTCTCTCTCTTAAAACTTGGAAGCTCCCCCCCTGTCAGACCATCCGCCAGGATCGAATCCCCCTCTGTGATTTCGACCAATCTAGCCAATGTGCGTCGAAGTTTCGATGCAAGCGGAGAGCAATTGTTTTAATGAAATTGATTTAATATGAAAAACACTCAATCACATGAAGTAATGGCGATTACTCCCATTATTCCGGTTTTACTATAATCACGGAAACGACCTTTCGGATCTACTTACGGCGATGATTCGAGTGCGTAAGGCTGGCCGTCTCTAGGCTCATAGTATGGGTATTTGCCATCCTTCAACATGTAGATTCCCCGATAACGAGGCGTTGCCTGCCGGAGTGAATTGAAATTAGATTCTGATAACTTCATGACCCTGACGAGATTGTAGAAATAGACTAAAAAATGGCCACGAACATCGAGATTCAAATAAATAGGATCTGTATCGGTCAATAAACCGTTTCCGCGGGTCACACTCATGTCTACGACGGGTACGTAACCATTCCATTCTGGGTGAATATTTTCAAATCCGTTCGCACGGAAAATCTTCAGTTGATCACGAGTCAAATCGACCGCAAGCTCGGTGCGATCTGAAATGGTATCGTATGAATAAAAACTTCCCCGATATGGGGGATGAGCGACCGTCTCCGAAAATCCATTTTGTCAAATTGCCCATCGTCCATCGTTAACAAAACGCACTTCGATATCTTTAATCGTCTTGGTGCTCGTCCCTGGCAGGCGGCCATAATAAAATTCTCCGCGTTGTTCGCCGCGTCCCATAGAATTGGTAAAGACGCCGTCATTTCTGTCATCTTGAATAAAAATGGGTGCACCAGGCGTATATTTAACATCGTAATTTACTTTGATTTGCATTTCTAAGGTCGTTGAACCAAATGGAACATCTAGAACATGAAGATCGTTATCTTCTGTAAACCCCAAAGTCTTGAGATGGCCTTTGACTTCATTTACACCCGTAGTGTTCTTGAACGATCGATAGTCACTCTCTCGAAAAAAGGAAGCGTCCTGCGCACTACCACTCTCGGATTTCAGATGAAACTTTCCATCCACAATCTTTTTAACCAAATTTTTTGCTTCTAATTGGCGTTGAGCATTTTCAACGCGCAACAAACCAAGAAATCGAGTCTGAAGCGATGAATAAACATTACAGATATTGAAAATAGTGACGCGCTCAAAAAGACCGCCCTTCGCATACGCGTGCGTGCCGAGCATTTGAAGGCAAAGAATCAATGCGGATGCTCTCAGTACCCGTCTTTTTAAAAGCTTCATGAAGTTCATTTTGAACTGAAGCTTACAGTACCTGACTGATTCTGTAAAAGCATTACAGTCAATCATCGCACTATAGACGGATTTCATTGAGCTAGCGTGCAATCACGGTGATCAGTAATGGGCCACTAGGTAATGCGATCAACTAACGTACCTAATTCAGAAAGCTGCTTTTTAAGCTCATGCAAACGGTCTTTCCACAGCGAGAGGCGATGGGCCCGGACTTTAAGCAACAAAAAGCGCCTGCGATCGGGGTGCTGGGCGCGCTCCATATCCTTCAGCAAAAAAAGGTAATCGATTTCGAGTTCCTTCAGTTCAATCCGCTTCAGCATTCGGTAAAGCAACTCATCAGAAAAGTGAATGCTCTTGGAACTGAAGAAGCGCGAGAGGTAACTCGGTTCAATCTTCAGTTCATTCGCCAAAAGCGAAAACGTAAAGTTTGAATTCTGCTCGCGATATGCCTCGATTTTCGAACGAATCAGCCGCTTGTAAGTCATAAATCCTCCACCATCAGTGTCTTCGCGGGATCATACTTGCATATTTATTAAAGTTCAATTTTTTTTTACTTTTAATATAAAAATGAATTATAAGGTCACTCAAAACACACCAAAATAGTTTAAAAAAGCCACAAATTGCATAATAAATTCCTTTTTTTGACTTTATTAATCATAAAATAAAGTTTATCTTAAGTTAAACCGACAAGAAAAATGACATGGCAAAAGTAGAAACCGATCGTAAAGAAAAAATCATCGAAGCAGCACTCAAGCTCTTTATCGAAAAAGGCGCCGCCTTTACCCGTTTTATTGATGTGGCAAAGGCCGCCAAAGTCCCAGCTCCATTAATTCATTACTACTACCAGGACATGGAAGACCTCCATCGCGATGTCACCCTGAAGATCATGCAAGAGCTGAAAGAGTACAATCTCCGCGAAGCCACAAAGCACCTTGCCCATCCCGCTAAATGGATGCGGGAATACGTCAAAGGCCCGCTGATTTGGGCCAAGGAACGCCCTGAGAGCTTGAACATCTGGCTCTATTTCTATTACATGTCATCCCGCTCGAAAACTTTTGAAAACCTGAATACGGAATTGCGTAAGGGCGGACGCGACCGCATCTGCCTGATGATTTACCGGGGCGTCGAACAAGGAGTCTTTAAGATTCCCGAAGGCAGAACCGTTCTCGATCTCGCCTACTTCATCCAATCCGAAATTACCGGCCACATGCTGATGTTCGGCTGCGAGAAAAAAGATCTGCCAATTGATTATTACCTGAAGAGTATTGAAGGCATCGTGTTGACTGCGCTTGGTGCTCAAGCGTAAGACCTCTCAAAAAAGCAACTTCTTTAATTTAAAAATTACCATATTGTTTTGATCACCCATATGCTAAGATGCTGCCTTGCTTAAACGGATTATTTTTTTCGCATTACTGCTGATCCCCAATTTTACATGGGCTTTTCCTGAAGAAAGCGATCTGAGCTCACTCGGCTCAAGAATTCAAAAATCAGCCAAACATTGGCTCGAAGAAGTCCGTTTGCACGGCGAAACCGCTTCCATCAACCAGGCCTTCTATCAGGACGCCGAAAGAGGCCTAGTCGATATTCTGGGCCCGATGAATCAAGAAGGATTTCATCTCGAAGCCCTGCTTAAAAAAACCATCGCACTTCCGTATTATCAAAACGCGATCAACCACATCAATCTCAAACCCGAAAATGGTTACGCCATTGCCGAAAAGCTCTGGAAAGACCTCGAAAGCTCTCACGATTTTAAAACGCTGACCACCCACCTGAAAATCACTTACCAGGCTTATGAAAAAAGCGTCTCTGGTCTGACCTGGGAACAAAAATTCACTCGCATGCCTGCGACCATTCGTTCGCGCGAAGATTGGTACGCATACAAACACTTCTTTCCGCATAATCTGGCATACTATGACGATCTTACCGATTCTCCTCTCGAAACACGAGATGCGTTTCAACACCGCCTGAGCCACTGGGTGGCCGTCCATCAAACCGGCCTTGAACGTGATTTTTTGAACGAAAACAGCTTTAATCCAGCGCTGGATTTAAAAAGCTGGTACCGAAATATGACCCTAGAAGCAGGCTTTCCACTCGCCCCTTCTATTCTTGCACGTCTGGCAAATGACCCCAGCTATAGAATTAAAATCGGCACCAAAATTGAACAAGACCCACGACTTTTTGATTTACTCTTCTTTTATAAATCTGCCTATGTTCCGCACTCAGACCTCGAAGTTTACTATCCCATTTTAGTCCGAACGCAAAAACGCTATGTGATTGACACCGAACTCAGAGATAAACCTTTCTTTTTTCTAAAGGATCTCAAGACTCAAATTCAGATTGCCACAGCACAACCGCCCGCTGAGATCGAAAACTCATTTGCCTATTGGTTCATGCAAGCGAGCGAAAAGCGCTCTGACCAACTCTCTACTCTCGAAGTCGATCAACTTACCCATTTAGCGGAATCATTTTTGGCATCCCAAAATCTAACAGGAAATTCACACGAATATCTCGAAAAATTCATCAAATTGATCAAAACCACACCAGTGATGACCTGCTCGGACGAAGGCACCCATTGATGAGGCAGGCTCAGTGACTGCGGATCTGCTCGATCAGCAAAGGACTCAAACACTGCTCGAGTACCTGTGAATTTACAAAAGATGTGTCGACCTCGATATTCGACGCATTCACCGCCAACCAAAGCAGGTTTGCAGAGTAATTTACCAAATTCTTAATCAAGTAGGCGTTGATCTCATAGTTTACCGGGGTTGCTTTTCCGGGGCCATGCACCTCGATCCAAGTATGAAACTTTAGCCCCGTCTCACCATGAATCGTTTGGATATGATCCTTCGCCGATTCCATAAACGGACTTTCGGCATTATACAGCCCATCATGATTATTGTTTCGAATATAAGCGAAACAAGCACCCAGCGGATATTGAACATCATCCGGTATGAACACCAACGCCTTTCGGAGAACCGTGTCCGAATGCCACATTAAATCCCATCTTAATTTTTCACGCTGCTTTTGATAGGTTTCGATGATGGTTTTTACTGCCGGAGTGAATGATCCCGCCAAAAAATTCTCGCGATCACTTCCGTCGGCATTCAATGAAATTCTATTCTTTTGATCCGAACTCACAAACTCGAGTTGTTGCAAATGGGGTGACCCGGGAGCAACAAATGTTCGGATTACTTTTGCTCCGTCGTAATATAACTGGTGTCGAATCAGCTGCCCCTGGCAATCGTAATCAAATTTCTCGACTAAGTGCGGTTCGGGATGGACGTTTACGTGAGTAGCCGTTCCCACCCATTGTCCGTTCAGCTTTTTTCCGTACCATACATCGTTCGTCGTATTCGACACTTCTTGGAACGCGATTTCGCCCGCGCAAAATGCATGAGCATTTGAATAGCTCAATATTCCGGTCACTAAGACAAATAGAGACTTTTTAATCCTCATCCAGCCGAATCATAAGCCGATTAGATGAAAACATAAATCAGGATCTTTAAAGCACAGAATTCAACAGCTTTCGTTAACCCAAGACTCATTTCTTGAAGATCTTATTCATCACGGCACCTAGATCATCTGCCGTAGACCAATCGCGCGCCCCGAGGGCTCGCGACAGAAGCTCTCCGTCCTTAGAAATAAAGTAAGTCACCGGCAACCCCCACGTCAGATACGGAGTGAGAGCCTTTTTTTCTACGGGCTTCCAAAACTCGAAATTGCCAGGAATGGCAGTAATAAATTTTCTCGCCTCGGCTTCTTTTTCTGGCTCGCCTGCGGATACCGGCAAAAAATAGATGTCTTTTTCTTTTGCCTGATCGACCAGACTTTTCAGTTGGGGCAACTCCTTCAGACATGAGGAACACCAGTCCGCCCAAAAATGTAGAATTAACGGATGACCGCGGTGTTGGCTCAACCGATCTTGCGTTTTACCATTGGATAATACTAACTCTGGCGCAGCACCATGAATCGAGTCGAGACGTAATTTATCAGCACGCGCGTCTGTAAGAAAAAAAATGAACATCAGGATCAAAAAGTACTTCATGAGTTCAATGCTAACTTTCCGGCTAGAATCAGCGCTTTTCCAGCGGCTGTCTTAAGAACCTCCGGACGAAATACGAGAAAAATCTCGTCCTTAAAAACCGGAAGAGTCGCGTTATAGCGCTCGAGCGCGGCCCCCTCTGCCAGAGCAACCCGCTCGGGCAATACACCCACTCCTGCGCCGCTTAACACGAGACTTCGAATCAATTCGAGGCTTCCGGTTTCGACAATCGGCCAATCCGTAAATTCCTTACGATTATTTTTACCTAACAGTGACTGCACCTGAAACAGATTACTGTCTGCGAAAATTCGCGGAAACGGCTTGCTTCCTTTTTTCTTCCAAAAAGCGACCTCATCGGTTCCGAGACGGATCAACACCAAATCACGATGCTTCACGGGATTAACCACAAATCCAATATCGAGTTCATAATTTAGAATTTTCTCGGCAATATTTCTCGACCAATCATGATGAAGCTTAACCTGAATGCCGGGTGCACTTTCGGAGAGTGCCCGAAAGAAATTAGGCAGCGAATACGCCCCGACACTTTGATGGCACCCCAGGCGAAAAGTTCCGTTGAGTCCTTCTTTGACATTCTGAACTTGGGCAGAAATCTCGGACCAGAGTTCACGCATGCGCGCCACTTTTTCGAACAACTGTTCGGCAGAAGGCGTTGGCACGCAGCCCTGCTTGGTACGAAAGAACAGGTTGGTATTGAGCTTCTCCTCGAGCCGCAAAATACTTTGTGTCAAGGATGGCTGCGCAATTCCTAACTTGACCGAGGCCCGGGTAAAATGACGAGTGTGGTAAACTTCAGAGAAATGGGTCAGTTCTGTCTCGGTAGGAATCATAGGCCAATACCTATCATGACGAGAAGGGCTTTGTAAAAAGGAAAGCCTGCACAATTTTGGCGCTATTAAATCGCTCTCATTGAATCACGCATACTCCGTGCCACAATTTTGATCAAAAAAATATCGCGGAAGTGGAATTCACTTTCTGCAAAAAGGGAGTAAAATGAAAAGACAGGGAAGATCCAAATACGGATTTTCCGATTTGAAGAAAGTGAGTTTCAACATGAACATCAAGATCAGTTACAAACATCTCGAATCAACCGACGGCTTGGAAGCCACCACTCATAAAAAATCTGAAAAACTCAAAAAATATTTCGACGGTAAAATGAACCTCGATTGGAACTTCAGTGTCGAGAAGCTCGATCATACGGCCCATTGCCACCTGACCGGTGATCATATGGAATTTTTTGCGGAAGCCAGGACAGAGACCATGTACAGCGCCATTGACGAGGTCATTGACCATCTCGAGCGCCAACTCCGCAAGAATAAGGAAATCAGCAAAGATCGCCAGGCAGCGCCACGGTCTACCCGGGTCATCGCTTAGACAGACTGCTTAATCGTTTTTAAAGTTTCGAGGGCCTCGAGGCACGCAAGAGCTGCTTCGCGGCCCTTGTTGTTTGCATCCGGCAAAGAGCGTACTTTGGCCTGCTCGTCGGTGTAAGTCGTTAGAATCCCAAAAGTGATAGGAATACCTGCTGCCAAGGATGCTTGCTGAATGCCTAGTGTTGCGCCCAAAGATATGAACTCGAAATGTGCAGTATCGCCCTTGATCACACAGCCCAGACAAATAATGCCTGAAAATTTCTTCGTCTGCGCCAAGGTCTGGGCGATGAGCGGAATCTCAAAGGCCCCCGGAGCTTCATAAACACTGACATTGGCTACCGGAAAGGCTTTCTCAGTAAGGAGTTGCATTGCTCCGTGCTTGAGTCCGTCGGTTACTTCAGGGTTAAACTGACTAATAACGATGGCGAGCTTCATGAGTCGAGCGTCTCGATATTCAGTGAATGCTGAAAACGTTCGCGCTTGGTTCGCAGATAACGCTGATTCTCAGGATTATACTGCGTCTCGAGTGGAATACGCTCTACAACCTGAATTCCTAATCGCTCGAGTTCTTCGATCTTATGCGGGTTGTTCGTCAACAGACGGATTTTATTGATTCCAAGAGAATGCAGGATTTTCGCGGCTTCGTGATAACGGCGCTCGTCCGCATGAAAGCCCAGTTCAAGATTTGCATCGAGCGTGTCTTTACCTTCATCTTGCAGAGAATATGCTTCAATTTTATTCCAAAGCCCGATCCCACGACCTTCGTGATTCTTCAAATACACGATGGCTCCGCCTTCGGCGTCTTTCGAAATCATACTGATCGCGCCTTGCAGTTGCTGGCCACAATCGCAACGGAGAGAACCAAAACTATCCCCGGTCAGGCATTCCGAATGAATTCGAACCAAGGGAACATCTCCGCGAGTCTGCGTCGAAAGCACCGCGTGTTCTGCGCCCGTGATTCGATTGCGGAAGCCACGGATCATGAATTGACCTGCATCCGGCGTAGAATAGCGAAGCGGAAAACGGGCCGCATGAGTCGCATCCATCCAGTCTTCTGTGATGGTGCGATACGCAATCAATTCTTCGATGGTAACAATAGGTATGCCGAATTTCTTGCCAAAAGTTTCGAGATCGGATTTGCGGGCCATGGTGCCATCTTCATTGATGATTTCGCAAATTACTGCAGCGGGAACGAGTCCTGCAATCTTACAAAGTTCAATCGAACCTTCTGTGTGTCCTGCACGTTCAAGCACTCCACCTGGAGCTGCTCTCAGTGGAAAAATATGTCCCGGACAAACGATGTCAGAGCGGGTCGATTTTGGGTCTGCTGCGACGAGAATCGTGTGCGCACGATCCTGAGCGGAGATTCCGGTACTGACTCCGTGCGCGGCTTCGATCGAAACCGTAAACGCTGTTTTTCGTGGAGTTTGATTTTCCGAAATCATCGGAGGCAATCCGAGCTGGTCGATCTTCTTCGCTTCGAGAGCGAGACAAACGAGCCCGCACGCTTGGCGAATTAAAAAATTTATTTTTTCCGCCGTGGCAAACTGAGCTGCCAAAACAAGATCGCCCTCGTTCTCGCGATCTTCACTATCGATCAGAATGACCAATTCACCTTTTTTCAGGGCGTCGATTGCACTTTTGAGACGAGGACTAATGAAGTCACTTTTGGAAGGGGCTTTGGTCATATTCTTTAAATCTTTCGATGTACTTAGCCAATATATCTACCTCAATATTGACTAAATCGCTAGCCTTTAAATCGGAGAAGGCCGTTTCAGACCACGTGTGAGGAATTAACTGAAACGTCAATGAATCCCGTTCAAGCGATTGTATGGTGAGCGAGACGCCATCGATCGAGATCGAACCTTTTGAAACGCAATAGCGCAGAAGTTCTGGCTTTTCACTGAGGCTGATCGTCAGCACAAAATAGCCCTGATGTAATGCTTTGACTTCGACCACCCTGGCAGTTCCATCAACATGGCCTTGAACCCAATGGCCAGATAAGCGGTCACCCATCCGAAGGGACCTCTCGAGATTGACTTGAGAGCCCGCTTTTAAACGTCCCAAGGCAGTAACATTGAGTGTTGCCGGGCTGACGTCAAAACTTAAATTGCTTTCGTTAAAGGAAGTCACCGTCAGGCACACGCCGTTGACCGCAATGCTTTCACCTAATTCGACCGGATCAGATTTGGAGTCAAATCGATTCTCGAGCTTGAGCACAAACGAATCGTGACCAGGCTCGATCGCTCGAACTGTCGAAACTTTTTGGATAATGCCGGTAAACACTACGAATGACCTCGAATTCCTTCTAACGGAGTTAACTGCGCTGCGCGCTTAGCCGGAAAATAGCAGGCAATCAGCACAATAGCGAATGATACCAGAGGAACCCCTAAAAAGTAAACCAGGTCGAACGTTACCGGTAGGGTGCGATCATAATAAACATCTGGAAGTTCGATAAATTGAAAACGCTTCAGTAAAATGCAAATCACGACAGCGATACCGCTTCCCCAAAGCACACCCACCCCACCAATCAACAAACCTTTCCAGACAAATATCTGCGAAATGTTCTTGGGCGTCGCGCCCAGTGTTTTCAGAATTGAAATTTCCTTGAGCTTCTCCTGAACGAGCAAGGTCAGCGTCGAAACAATATTCAAACTGGCGATCATGACGGTAAACAACAGAATCAGAAACATTGAAATTCGCTCGAGTCTCATGGAAGCAAATAAATTTGAATTTAACTCGTTCCAGTCGCGCATGCGCAGACCGTCCAGCTGATCCTTCAATTGACTTCGATATCGCTGAACAAACCCCTGCGATTGATTGGGATCCTTCAGCGTAATTTCAATTTCACTCGAAACTCCCTTTTTACGCATGAAGCTTTCCATCTCAGCAATTGGCGTAAAGACGATGTGACTTTCCTGTTCGGGAACACCGAAGTGATAGATTCCAGCCACCACAAATCGGCGAATGCGCGGAATATTTGAAAAGGGACCTTCCATCTGAGAAGGGCTGATCAGGGTCACAAAATCGCCCGGAATGACTCCCATATCATAAGCAAGCTCTTTGCCGATATAGACGGTAGGAAACCGGATGACTTCTGGACCATCACGATCGACCAGCATCTGTGGCAACGCTTCTTCAACCAAGGTCTTCTTCAATCTTCCGATTCGGATATCATCGACCCCTTTGGCCAGGACCCCCGAAACCTTATTGCCATTTCGAATAATCACTTCAGTCGAAAGATTTGCACTATAGAGCGCGACATCACGATCAGATTTCATCGAAGCGATGATGGGGCTCGCGTCCAGACGCGCGGACGGCACCACGCCCATGTCGAATCCGGGAAAGCTCGACTCGGGTGTAATGAGCACGTGAAGATCTGAGGAAACCAACTTTTCACTAAGCTGCTTTTCGAACCCCTTCATCACCGATAGCACTACAATGATGGCTGCCACACCCAGAGCGATTCCACCCATCGAAAGGCCCGTACTCATGCTGATAAAGCGGGTACCCCGCTTTGCCTTGAGGTATCTCTTGGCTACCCAATGCGTCCAATTCATGTATAGAAAAAGCCTTGCTGGGCGATCTTTCTGAGTGCCGGACTCGGTTCAAATCTCTTTCCGTACTTCTTGGCAAGCGCTTCGAGTTTCACTACGATTTTTTGCGGCCCGATTGAATCCGCATAACGAAGTAATCCACCTCTAAATGGCGGAAAGCCTGTTCCCATAATCATTCCCAGATCTACATCCTGAGGTGTTTCGACCACTTTTTCCTCAAGACAACGGGCAGCTTCATTGACCATGCTCAATACGCATCGATCTACAATTTCTTCTGCCGAAACCTTGCCAGCCACGGGCGTGACACCAATCAGACTATAAATATTGGAATCGAAAATCTTCTTAGGCTTTTCGGATTCACCCACATAGAGAAAGAATCCGGAACCGGTTTTCTTGCCCAAGCGTTTCTCCTTGAGCAGGCGCTCGAAAAGATTCGGTGTCGACATGCGATCACCAAACGCGGCGTTCAAAATGTGACCCACCTTATCTGCAATATCAATCCCCACCTCATCGATCAACTCGATCGGCCCCATGGGCATTCCGAACTTCAGCATCGCCGGATCAATTTCTTCGATCGGCGCGCCTTCTTGCAATAAATTACCAGCTTCAGTCAGATAAGGCATCAGCAGGCGATTGACCAAAAATCCGGGAGAATCCTTGACTACGATCGGTGTTTTTCCGATTTGTTTGCTAAATTGAAAAATCTGCGACACGGCTTCGTCAGACGTTAGCTTTCCGCGAATGACTTCGACGAGTGGCATCTTATGAACCGGATTGAAAAAATGCATTCCGCCGAATCTCCCCGGATTTCGCATCACACTTTGCATTTCACTGACTGACAAGGATGAGGTGTTGGTCGCGATGACACAACGATCACTGACGTTGCTCTCGAGCTCCTTGAGCACCGATTGCTTGATCTCCATTTTCTCTACCACCGCCTCGATGACAAGCTCGGTATTACGAAACCCCTCGTAACTGGTGGTGGGTGCGATTCGATTCAGCTTCTGCTGAAATTGACGCTGAGTAATCGATTTACGTTTCAGTGACTTCTTAAAAAGCGTCAACGCTGACTGAATTCCGATTTCGAGCGCCTTGTTCTGAACATCCTTCATCTGCACGTTGATGCTTTTATCTGCTAATAATTGAGCAATCCCGCCGCCCATCACTCCGGCCCCAAGCACTCCCGCCGTAGCCACTTTCAGGGTTTCGACACTTTTGTCACCGGTCAGGCCGTTTGACTTCTTCACACTCTCGGTCAGAAAGAAAAGGCGAATCAGGTTCTTTGAAATATCCGTGACCGCCATTTTTCCGAAACCGTGGGCTTCGCGAATCAACGCATCTTCGCGCTTGGCACCGCGCCAGTTCGCTTGGTATCGGGTACCCGAATCCTGGATGACTTGAATCGCTTCCATCGGCGCAGGATATTGCCCCTTGGTCTTTGCCAGCACGCCTTGACGGGCCTTATTGAAAATGACCGCACGGGTGACCGGATTACCCTCGAAGATTTTACCCATCACACCGCCCATGCCACCTAATTTTGGCTCGGGTGCAATTCGCTCGCGGCGTTTTAAACGCTCGAGATTCGTGATCACCCAATTGACGACGGACTGATTAAAATTTTCTTTTGGAATGCACGCATCGGCCAATCCTGCACGAAATGCCTTTTCGCCGGTTAACGTACGTCCCGAAAGAATGAGGTCGAACGCTTGCGCGATTCCGATCTTCCAAGGCATACGAATGCAACCGCCCATGCCGGGAATAATTCCGAGCATGGTCTCGGGTAATCCGATTCGAGCCTGAGGATCATTCGACATGACGATCGCATTACTGGCGAGAGAAAGTTCGCAACCGCCTCCCATGCAACTTCCATTGATGGCAACGACTTTCGGAAACGGAAGATCTTCCCAATGGTTCAGCAGCACTTGTCCAGCACGCGCCAAATCCTTTGCCTCTTCGGCGGTCTTTACGGTTTGAAATAATTGAATGTCGGCACCGGCAATAAAATTTCCGGGTTTTTTAGAGAACAACACCAAAGCTTCGATTTGAGAAGCCTTCTCCTTGAGCTCTGAAATCAAGGTTTCGAATTCGGCCATGACTTCGCGGTTGAACTTGTTTACTTTTTCATTCTTAAGGTCGAAATAAACATGTGCAATGGATTTGCCTGAAACGGTCTGAAGCTGCAGTTCAAAGTGATTCATATTCCATGATATTATGGAATAAAACCCTAGAAGTAAATGCCCAGTCCCGCACCGATCATATAGGCTGAAGATTTGCTCAAAGCGCTCCCTACGGTCATTTTATTCGCATCAAGCGACTGCGCAGTCAGGGAGTCATCCGCCGAAGAATTCGATGAAACCACTCCATCAAATTTGAACATCGCCATGGCAACTATTGCGCGGGTAAACGCAAATTCCGCTCCCACTTCGCCATAGGCCGTCATATTGTTCGTCACAAAGTCTGCGGTCTGAAACGCACCGACATTGACGTTCGAACTGTAATTGAGAGTACTTCTGGAGTATCCCATTCCACCGCCGAAAAATGGACGAAAGCGCGACTCGCGCCCCAGGAAAAACAACTTTCCGCCGAGATCGAACTGACTTTGCTTATGATCGAAAACATTAGTATCCGGGCTAAATCGATTGCCAGTGAGTGGATTCGAAACCGATTGTTGCGAATAAATATAGCCGGCCTCGATCATCAGCTGGCTCGAGATCAACACGCCGAGGTTCACGCCAAAACTTGGGCCAGGAGAGGTATTCACAGTCGAGTTACCCGTAAAGGCAGCCATTCCTCCGAACGGCGAAGCGTATAACTGGGCTGGCTTATTTTCTTCAGTCATCACTCCATAAGAATTTTTAACGGTACTGATATTCGATGCAGACTGCGAATCATCGGTCAGCATGGGATCCACCGCCAGCAGGGGCGAACGTTCGGGCTCTGTCGGAATGGTTTCTGCAGGTTTTGAGTTGGAATGATCCGCAAACGAAGGAGGAATCGATTCTGGCATCTGTTCTACCTGGGGGTTTACCGTAGTATTGTTGTAACCCATTTCTCCCCAGTCGCTTCCATTAGCTTTCGCAGGCTCTTCAGCACGAGCGTAGCTGCCCAAAACCATTAAACACAGGCAAAATCCGAGAAATCTGAAATTTTTGATCAACATAGTTACCCCTCTTTAATCCTCGCGGACGGTAGAGATATTCCCTAAAAATTGACAATGCAAGTTATTTTGCCCCTAAAGCACTGAAAGTAACGCACAACACTAGAGCGGCGCGTCAAAAACAGACGGTATCGAAAGGTCGAGCTTCTTGTTGCGCTTAGCCCAATCCTTAAGCGAAAGATCGATCGCCTGACAAGCGCCCCATTCTCCCCATTTGGGAAAGGACTCGCCATAAGCAAAGCTCATGTGCTGAATCGGAGATGAGTGCCCTAGCCCCGGGATGGCATATTTTAAAAGATGCGAATGGATTTGGGGTAGTTCCAAGAATGGATAGGCACTTGGCAGATCTACGGTTTCCGCCCGCTCCGGGTCACGAATGTCCGGCGTGATTTTTTTTAGATTGTATTCGAGATCGGGAATCAACACCGACAGCACCCGAAACATTCGTTGAGCAATTTTGCGCTGCTCTCTTTTGTCTAATGATTCAGTCCGATATGGCAATGTCGTTTTTAAATGAAATTCATTTGGACTCTTGCGGTTGATCTCGAGAATGGGCGCGTTTGGTTGAACAAAAAGCATCTGCGACGTGATTCCCGCAGGAACCCCTTCGCGCGTGACTTTTACCCGCATATCAAAACTCCAGCCGACCGGAGAACTGTTTACGGCTCCTACCCACGCCTTGGCCGATTCTTCGAAATAAGGTTTCAAGACTTCGTAGTTCACCCCGATGAACACGTGGCTCGCCCGAATCATGGTTGAGCTGCCATCCAACTGAACCCCGAGGAAAGCCTTTCGTTCGACAAAGATTCGCTGAAGCGAATTCGGCGCAGCCACTTTGCCTCCGAGTTTTCGGATCTGCTGATAGAAAAGTCCCGCAAATGCTGCCGATTCGGTTTGAAAGAACTCAAGTTCCCGAAGCTGAACCAACATTTCTTTCAGATCTTGTGGCAATACTGGCCCGGTTTCTGAGCCGCGAAGAAAGTAACCGACTCCACGAAGCAAACCGGGATCCTGTTCAAATTCCTGCGAGAAATCTTTGCCATAAGAATAAAAATATTCGTCTTGGAACTTCTGCTCGTCTGAAAACAAACGAATACGACGTTCGGGAGTGATGATCTGAAGCGGGTCCTGATCGCGCAGAATGACATCTTCCGCCGGAATGGAAAGCTGTCCCGCTACTTTTCGCGGAAGACTATGAGTAACCATCGACTCGCCCATCGGAATGATCAGCACCGAATAGCCTTTTTCTAAGAGAACCAAAGCACCCCAAAGGGCTCCCGGGTGGGTTCCAATCACGATGAAATCGAATTCGTTCGCCAATGCAGTTTTCACTCTGGTATCACCCTATCGCATTTTAAAGTCTTTGCCGAGTCTTTCACTGGATGTTCTTCCATTCCGACATCCAGTCTAAAAATACCGCTCCCTGAATTTTCTGGGCGCCGTATTCTGCATCGGCTCTTTGAGACAGATTTTGCAACCACGTACCGACTTGTTTAGAATTCTCAAGCACTGACAACTGCCCCGTCTCGATCAATTTCCGGGTTTCGAAAAATTCCTTTACCCGTTTCGGTCCGCACCCAACCGGAACACCATAGATCGCGGCCTCAGAAGTCGAATGAATACCCTTACCAAAGCCACCGCCGACGAAGATTTGATCCGCGAGCGAATAGAGCTCGAGCAAAAAGCCCATTTCATCGACGAGAACAAAGCGGCCCGGCAATTGGGATTTGAGTTCATGCTCGATGCGGTCCAAATTAGCTGTCTCGAGCGAATGCGGCACGACCCAAAGGGTTCCTTTGTTTTTCTTGAATTCCGGCATCACCACTTTCAGATCTTCAAGCCAAGCACTGCCTACCAGCAAAAAGGGTCTCGGAAGATTTCCGAACTTATCCTTCCAGAATTGTACTCGGGGATGATTCGAGGCATTTAATGCCCGATCCTGAATCCGTAAGATGCGCGGATCCATACTGGTCATGACCCTGACTTCCGGAAACTCGAGCGAAAGCGACTGCGTCTCTACTTTGTCGAGAGTATAGAAAAAAAGCCGTGGAAGCGGAATTCCACAAATCTTCAAAATGCGCCGAGCGAAACTTAACGATCTTCGCTTTTGGGCGTTCAGCACCAAGAGTGGCACCTGCGCAGCACTACAGGCAGCCCACATCGCGGGCCAGGCTTCATACTTTGAAACGATGAATTTCTTTACTCTGAATTTTTCAAGCAGTCCGGGCCAATCGAGTTCACCGGGCGATAGGCCTGCGTAAACTGCGCCTGTAGGCAAGCGATTGAGAAAAGGCAATGCGGATTCAGAAAAAACGGATACTCCCCATGCCAGTCTCTCTTTCGCAAAAGCTTCGATTACCGGAATCAGGATCTCGAGTTCACCCACACTGGCGGCATGAAACCAAACGGTATCGTGCTCCAGCCTGACTAAGTTCTTCCAGCCAGGATTACGAAACGCCTCGATTCTTTGAAACCCGACTCCGAACCATCCGAGAATTCTCGAGTCATACAGCTTTTGAACCAAAAAAAGATACCCCTGAAACAGAACCTTCATCGAAACAACTCCTGTTTTACCTGCTCTACGGTGATGCGATTCAAACAGGCGTAACGATCGGTGAGGCGATAACAAATCCGCCCGTCTTTTGAACAAGGAGAACACCAGACATTGGCGTGGACCGACAAACTTTCTTTTCGAAAGGGACCGAAACCCAACTCAGGTCGAGTCGGCCCGAAGATGACCGCACTCTTTGAACCCACGGCTTCGCTTAAGTGGGCCAAACCGGTATCACTGCCTACATATGAAATTGCATGCTTGAGTAACACCGCAGTGACCGAGAAATCATTTTCACGAAGTGCCGCGACATAGGGAATATTTCGCGCACGCAAAAAGTCTTGCACTTCTATGCACGCACGGTCAGATTCGCGGCCTAAAAGCAAGAGAGACATTCCTCGCTCGCACTTGATTTCTTCAGCGAGGCCGGCGTAACGTTTGGCCCCCCATTCCTTAGAGCTCCAGCGTGAAGCGGGCATCAACGCATAATACTTTCGGGATTCGAGTTGATAGCGTTTCAGGATTTCCTGCTCATCGAGGGCACGGGCATTCAAGATTGGAAGATAGGAGGGAGGACGATCGCCTCCTGCCATTTGGGCGAAGCGCTGCCAGATCGGACTTGGCCTAAAGTTTTTGGGCAACGCCTGCTTCAGGGCAAAATAGGCGATCATGCGCGCCCTTTGTTTTGAAATTCCCGTCCACGCAACGGAGCGCCCGCGAAGCAAGTCTGAACCTAAAAAATAGAGCCGTGCCACAGCGGTGCGAATCGTGCCATGCAGATCAATCCGTTTTTGATAATTCTCGAGTGCTAGCAGGCGAAGCAATTCGATCCAACCTCGAATGCCCGTTTTTTTATCAAACACAATCAGGCGTTTGATCTTCGGGTGTCCTTTCAAAACAAATTCGAAATCGGACGAAATCACCCAATCGAGTTCGATGCCTTCTGGAAGATTTTCGAGAAATGCCGTACTGAGAATCAAGTCGCCCAGGCTACTCATTCTAAAAACGAGCTGCTTCATTTGCCGAGGCCTTTCCGAAGCACACGAACTCCACCCTGTTTACTGAGTGCGTGCACGAGCACACCCGTTCGAGCGCCGATGATTCCATCCACTTTACCCAACGTCACCGGGCCATAGTCATCGCTTCTTAGCGTACGATTCTGTTCATAAGGAAATTGCACTACCGTCTCTCCGATTAAACTCAATAGATCGATCAGTCCTTCAAATTTGTTGGGAAGCGTAACTTGTATATCACTTTTTTCTGCATCCAGATGCAGAAAACGTCGCACTTCATCCGCATCAACCATGATCTGCCCGGTACGAGTGCTCGCCTCCATGTTTCCAACCAGGTTAGTGACGAACGCGCCCCCGTCTTCACTTTGAAAATCCAATTCGCCCGTGTGTGAATTGCTATTCAGCCTTCCGGATACCGTGTGAACATCGATTTTTCCGGTGGTGTCAGCCAACTGAATTTCTCCCGAAGACGAATCCAATAAAAGATCTCGCACGGCATTTACCTTATGTAAGGAAGCGTTTTGAGTGCCCGTCAGAATATGTCCCGAGACCTCGCTATCACTCAGCTCGACTGCACATCCCGGACAAGAGATCTGAATGGTTTTCTTGGTATTGATCCGACTCAGCTCGAGCTTGCCGTTTTTACCAATGACCGAAACTTTACCCTTCCACTGTTGAAGAACCAGCGCACGGGTGTCGCCCAAGAGCACCGTCAGGTCGAGTTCATACGGCGCTTTGATTTCGAGATCGACTGCAACCATATTCTGCTTTTCATCACGGAGCTTACGCACGAGATCAACCCCGCGCGCGTGGCCGACCCTGAGTTCGAACGAGTGCGCGGTTTCGAGCGAAATCAAATCGAGTTTCTTAAAGCTTTCGTTTGCCTCGGCTTCGGTATGCGCAAGAATGCGCTTTTTTAGCGTGACTCTGACCCGATCCTGCACCCAACCCTGAATGGTGATGTTGCCCAAATTGTGATCGATCGCGAGCGGCACTTCACGTTTGAGCGGAAGATCTTCAGTAGTTTCCTCACGGAACGTCTGAATGTCAGCGGCCCCAAAAGCGCTGCAATTCAACAGGATTAATAGAATATTCAACCAAAGGCATTTAGCTTTTAACACTCAGAGTTGAAAATACCCTGAAATTGCAATTATGAAAAATTATTCACAATCGGTCTTGCTTTTTATGCGCGCTGCGTTAGAATTTAAATATGTAGAAACCTTAACATTGACGTATGGGCCACTACTGAACTTTTGGGTTCTCAGGACGAGAGCCTGTGAAGAGGCGGGTATCATCCCTATTACCCTCTTTGAAAAAGGCAACCCGACTGAAAAGTCGGAGACGCAAAACCACAGGGCTAACGGTCTTTTACCCCGAAGATCAATGCCGGCTGGGCTGCCAAAGGTGAGGAAGCCTTCAAAGCTTTCAAAGGGGGGTCCAATAAACACGCTCTTCTACCCCGTTGAGCATGAATGGACCCCCTCTTCAATTTTCCAGACGGCTGTCGTGCAAACGACAGCCGTTTTTTTTGTTATGGATAAGGCTAGCCGGCATCCGGCTTTGCCGCTTGCGCTGTGCTGAAATGAATGTCCAAACCGACACATTGAATCCCCCTCCATTCTTGATAAACTGATATGAGCGATCGGCGCATCGATCCATCGGGGTATTTCTTGAAATTTTATCAGTGGTTGGTTCAGAAAAAACATTTTCTAGCTTCTGTCGGAGTACTCCTACCGATCTTTGCAATATTTCAAAACTGCGCAATGCAAGTCACTGGCTCTCGCCCCACTCCTACCTCAGCCGCGCCTTCAGTCGATGGATGTCCGACTTCTTCATTCATTTTTTCATCCGCTACCTCTGGCACCACGCTTCTCGTACCCAATGGATGCGTTGGAGTAGTCGCAAAAGTCTGGGGCGCAGGCGGCGGCTCGAGCGGTAGCAATCACGGAGGCGGCGGCGCATTCACTCAATCCACCCTCTCCGTTACTGCCGGACAATCCCTCTTCATACAAGTGGGCGGCGCAGGAATTTCAGGCACGATTACACCAGGCACTTCCAGTGCAGGTGGTGTGAACGGCGGCGGCCAAGGCGGTATCGGTTCTTCAGTTTCTGGATCTGGAGGCGGAGGTTACTCTGCGATTACCATTGATGGATCTCTTTCTCTTTTATCTGGAGGCGGCGGTGGTGCAGCTTACCAAAATGACGGAGGCGATGCGGGCGGGCCCGACGCAAGCCCAGGAACATCTTTAACTTCTGGAAATGAAGGCGCGGGCGCTACCCAAATTGCAGGCGGTCTAGGTGGTTTGGTTGGCGTTGTCGGTAACCCGACAGGCGGAACCAGTGGTACCCAATTGCTCGCCGGAGATGGCGGATCCAATGTGGTCGCAGCCTGGGGCGGCGGCGGAGGGGGCGGCGGATTTTATGGTGGAGGCGGAGGATCAACCGCCTCTTACATGATTCCACCTCACTGTGCTTTATGCGATCCACTTCCAGCTGTTTCTTCACCTGACAGGATTGGATCTGGTGGCGGCGGAAGCTCTTTTAATCCGATCATGCCTGCAGTATTCGCAGCCGGAAATTCTGGCGCCGCAGGAAATGCCGGCGATTCAGAATGGATCAGCCCACATGGAAATAGCGGAAGCGACGGGCTCGTAGTGATAAAATTTCTAAGCACCGCTCCTTGATCATTCGATCGCGTCGTAAAACAAAGACAATGAAAAAAACTGAATTCCTCGCAGAACTCAGGTTCCCATTGCCCTACTTTTTAAATCAGATAAACTAATGCCAGGAAAAGAATTGAACCCATGGCATTTGACGGACTCCTCATCACCGAAATCTTCTATTCACTTCAGGGCGAAACTTCGCTCAGCGGCGTGCCCTTCATTTTTATCAGACTGACAGGTTGTAATTTGCGCTGCACTTATTGCGACTCGGCCTACTCGTTCAAAGGCGGACGACGCATGAGCTTTGATGAGATTTTTTCTGAAATCGCAAAATATCCGGTAGGGCATGTGCTGTTGACCGGCGGCGAACCCTTGATTCAACGCCCAACGATCGCATTCATTCATGAATTGAAGAAACGGGGTCATTCGGTTTCGATCGAAACTCATGGTGAAGTCTCTATCGAAGCGGCTTCACCGCACGCGAGAATCGTGATGGATATCAAGACTCCGGGCTCTAAAATGAATCGTGGAAATTTTGAAAAGAATCTGAAATTTTTGAAAGCCGGGGACGAAATCAAATTTGTGATTACGTCCCCGGAAGATTATGAATGGGCCAGAAACATCGTCAGAAGCAAAACATTGCCTGCCTCGTGCGAAATCTTATTTTCGCCGGCACTGATTGCCCAGGGTTCTCCGGGTACCTTTACCGGAATTTCGCCTCGCGAGCTGGCTGAAAGAATGCTCGAAGACCAACTCCCCGTGCGCTTTCAGTATCAGCTTCACAAGCTCCTTTGGGGTGCCGACACCAAAGGTGTTTAGCGACTGTAAAGAACACACGTCATGGTTTCGTCGAACTGACGTCCGGCCATGCGTCCGGTAAAGTATGAAATAAATCCGCCGTCACGTGGACCAGCATCCGTAACGATGTTCAATCGAAAATTTTGTCCGAGATAAGTCAAAGGCGCGCCCATCAGCTCTCCGCGAGGTTGTTCATCGACTCGAACCGAACCCAAAACCTGAGCCGTGCCTGCTCGATTGATCAGACTGACCTGACCGAGAACCATACCGGTAAAACCACCGCCCACGATGGTGACTTCCAGCTTCTCGGCAGAACCCTTTACGCTTTGGCATTGGGCGATGGTATATTGCTCGTCAGAGTTCGCAGACGGGGCTTCCTGCGCCATTACAACCGAACCAGTGGCCAATAGGATCAAACTCATCATCATTACTTTTTTCATTACTCTCTCCTCGATTTTAAGATCAAATTTACGAGCTGCAGATTTTCTACAACTGTTTTCGTTGAGTGAGTTCTAGTGCAAGTCCGGGCCCCAGTCTACTTATTAGATGTGCATCAAGTCTATTAGTTTAGTTAATGGGTCCAAAGAGAATCGTCTGGCCGCTGATTTTGCGAAAGCGCGGCTTTGAATCTGAGTTCGCGATCTTTGCGATTACGCTTCATCGCTTCTGCCTGATCGGCCCAGGATTTTTTAGTACGATTCGTTTCGTCCTGCAGCGCCTGGTCGAGTGCTTTCTTTCGTGAAATATAATTCAACACGTATTCGCGCCGTTCTGGCCCCGAATGAGATTCAAAATATTGCGCCCGCGCCTTTTTTTCCTGTTCGCGCCAGCTTTTCTTTCGGGCGTTTTGCACGAAAGCCAACTGCTTGAGTTCGGCCCGCTCTCGATGGGCCAGTGCACGCTCATCATTGTCGAGTGCTTTTTGAAACTGGGCCCAGAGGATTTTTTTATCGCCTTGGCTCAGAGGAGTTGAAACCGCAGTCACCAATGAAGATGAAGTTGAAGTCTGAGTGACGGTCTTGGTACCGGTCTGGGCAAACGAGAGCGCCACCGTCGTCTGTATCGCGAGCCAAAAAAAGATCATGCCCTGAGCTTAGACAATCGCAAGGTTTGTGGCAATGCTTTTACGCTCACTCTCTTTAAGGCACCTTAATAAATCGCTTGCACTTTAGAGACGGTAAATCCTACCCCATTATTGCTGGAATCACTGATCAGACTCACCGTCGCCTGAGACCCTTCGAGATAATCCGTGACATAATTCGAAAGCTTGCCACTCACCGATTCTACCTTATCGCCATTCGCCTGCTTCACCACCACTTTGTCATAGTTAGGTTCGGTATCAATCGAATCAAAAACGACTCTCAAATACTTGGCGCCTGGCACAGAAATCGGATAGTCATAGGTTTTACTATTTTCATAAGGATGCGGAGTTTCGATATGCATCGAAACGTCCTTCCACTGAGTGTCGTCTGGACCATCGGAAGGTGCCATGATTCCATGAAGGGCATTATGAACGTTCACCCGGCCTTTGGCGACCACCTTATGGGCGAGACCTCGTACCGGATCACTCGTTTTAATCAAAGTCTCTTTGATCTGGGCATAAGTCAGTGACGGATTGGCCGAGAGAAGAAGTGCCGCAATTCCTGAAACGTGCGGAGTGGCCATCGAAGTACCACTGAGTACGGCATAACCACCATCCTTGATGGTCGAAAGAATATTCACGCCCGGTGCAGCCACGTGCACCGTCGTTCTTCCGTAGTTCGAGAAATCAGCAATGGTATCGGTATTATCAGTAGCCGCCACCGCAACAATATTGTCGACCGCGTAACTTGCGGGATAAGTCGGTGAAGAATCATTGTTGGAACCATCGTTACCCGCAGCCGCGACGAACAGAATTCCGTGCTTTTTCGCATCGGTAATCGCATCCAACATAGCTTGTGAAAAACCGCCACCACCCCAGCTATTACTCATGATCTGTACGCCCTTGCTCGTGGCCCACTGAATCGCCTGAACAGCGGCATCAAGAGAACCACTTCCTCCGGCACTGAGAAACTTCACCGGAATAATGGTTACGTGCCAGTTCACACCTGCCACACCGACACCGTTATTTCCGACGGCTCCGATGGTTCCCGAACAATGGGTTCCGTGCATGTTGTCGTCTTTTGGATCCTGGACATTCGAGTAGAAATTCCAACCATCAGCCTGATCGACGTTTTCCGTCAAATCCGGGTGCGTGTAATCCACGCCGGTATCAATCACTGCCACTTTCACATTTTTGCTTCCGGTAATTCCTTCAGCCCAGGCCTCAGTCACATGAATATCTGAACCTGCTTTTCCGGCATGCCCCGCCGAATCGGCAGCCCCAGCGTTCTTCATACCCCAAAGTGCTGCGAATTGCGCATCATTTGGCACGAGATCGCCCGGAGCCCGGCTCTCAAACGTGTGGTAAATAAAGTTCGGTTCGACATACGCAAGTCTCGAATCGTGCTTGAGCAAGCTTGCAATAGAAGCCATGTCTTTTTCCTGAAAATGAAAAGTTGCAAATTCGTTACTCGTTTTAAAATGTCTAATTTGCGGAAGCGCCTTTAATCCCAGTTTATTTTGCAGGTCACGCGCGATCACTTCGAAACTGACGGATGATTTCACCGCGGCCGACGAAAGCCTCGCTACTAGTTCTCCGGGCACTGCTGGAATTACTTTGGTTCCGGCCTCCGCACTCACGATTGCAGACCAAACACACACCCCCACCACACCCACACGTAGCCATTGCTTCATCCAGTTCCTCCTTGAACAAAAATGACAAAAACTTATAGTTTTAGTTAAAGACGGGTGGATATTTTAAACAAGGTTTATTAATGAATAACAAGAAGCAGAATCGAAGAATTTCCGCCAAATATCACGAGCCTTGCGAAGAAGAATTGGCGTCCTTGATTCGAAGTGTGGGCGTCACCTTGCCCATAAAGCGGTTGAGCTCGGGCGTGCCTGCAAAGCGACAAGAAGTTCGCTCTCGCGTCACTTTTTCTATCAACTCTGTGTACTCCAGTTTTTCAGCAGCATTGAACCAGATTCCTTCGACTCCAGGCGTAAATTTTAACTTCAAATGCCTGCCCTTTAACACCGCTTGCGTACTCACTTTGGTTTCGACAGAAAACAAGGGCTCCGGATTACCCGGCCCAAACGGCGCGAATTGTTCGACTTCTTCGAGTGCCTTAGGCGTCAGATCCTGAATCGAACATTCACCTTCGATCAATAGCTGAAAGCGGTCAGCATGCGGAGTCAGTGTCGCCATCATCTGATTCTAGTGTTCACAAAAGTCTTCAATCTTAGATGGATCAAGCGACAGACCGGCCGCGAACTTGTGCCCGCCGTATCCCTTTAAAAAATCCTTTGATAGATGAAGGGCTTCGAGCACGTTGTAACCGCCGAACGAACGCACACTTCCCTTGGCCAACCCATCCTCACGAATCGCAAGAATAATAGCGGGTTTGCGAAAATGCTCGGTAACTTTTGAAGCCACAATTCCGACCACGCCTTCATGCCAATTCGAGGAAGCCACCACTACGGCATGAGAAAATTTTCCTTTTTCGAGTCCACGATCGACTTGCTCGCGAACCTGATCCCAAATCGAGTTTTGAAGTTCCGCCCGGGTCTTGTTGATGCCTTCTAGTTCTTGCGCAAGCTTTATGCCTTCATCGGCGTCATTCGTGGTCAACACGCGATATGCGGTCTGAGCACTTCCCATCCGGCCTGAGGCATTAATCCTGGGCCCTAGCGCGAATCCCAGATTCGAAGCGCTGACCGCTTTAACCTCGATGCCCGCATTTTGAATCAAGGCACGAAGGCCAGGTTTCGTGGTATTTCGCAGAATACCGAGGCCGTGACGAACCAAAATCCGATTGTCGCCAATCAGAGGAACCATGTCAGCTGCCGTGGCAATGACCACGAGGTCGAGCAGGTTTTTCATGTTCGGTTCAGCAATTCCGAGGTCGGTAAAAAAATTCGACGCGCGCGCGAGTAAGCGAATTCCCATGCAGAGATAAAAAGCCAGAGCACATCCACACAATTGCTTCAGTCCCGACGGATCATCCGCACGTTGTGGGTCAATCACGGCAAAAGCCTGGGGATTACCGCGAACCGGGTCGATCTGGTGATGATCGACAATGATCAGGGTGATTCCCAGCTCTGCGGCTTTGTCTGCAGCATCGAAATTGGTAATTCCGCAATCGACGGTCATCAGGATTTGCACTCCATCGAGATGCGCTTGCTCTACAGCACTGACATTCAGGCCATATCCATCTTTGAAACGGTCAGGCTGCACGACATCGAAATTAAATTTCAGATCGCGAAAAAACCACGTCAGAAGTGCCGCCCCCGTGGTGCCGTCGACGTCGTAATCCGTATAGACCCGGATTTTTTTTTGAACCGTGCTGGTTTGCGATTCAAGGAGAAATGCTGCTGCTTTCTCGAGATCGAGAATCTTAAACGGATGAGTGAGCTGATCGAGCTTCGGATTCAGATAGGTAAAAACCTGCTCGGAAGTCGATAGCCCCCGGTTTACACAAAGCATTGCCGCAAGATTACTGATCTTGAGTTGCTCAGAAAGCAAAAGGGCCGCTTGTTTCAGCGACCCTTCTTGATTTTTATAAACCCATTGCATAAATCGGTTAGATACCGATGTGCGCTTCTGGAGAAAGTTTTACTTCACGGCGTTTTTTACCACGCATAGAACGATTTCGGTTCTCAGTGTAGTGCGCGAGAACGATAACCATAGAAGACGCGATGAAAATGGACGAATAAGTTCCGACCACGATTCCGATCATCAGCGCGAACGCGAATGGCTCAAGCACGTGTCCGCCGAATGCCCAAAGCATGGCCACGCTGACAAAGGTCGCTGCCGAAGTCATCAAGGTACGTCCAAGGGTCTGATTGACCGATTGATTGACGATTTCCTCGATCGGAAGACTTGGATTCAATTTATAAGTCTCACGAACCCGATCAAAGACGATGATGGTATCGTTGTTTGAATAACCGATCAGCGCCAACACCGCGGCAAGAACCGTAAGATCGAATTCTTTCTGAGTCAGGATAAAAACACCGATGACGATGATCGAATCGTGAAACAATGCGAGAACCGCGCCCGGGGCATAACGGAAATCGAATCGAATGGATACGTAGATCAGGATCGCAAGAAGCGCATAAAACATCGCCAGCAACCCTTGCTTACGAAGTAATCCGCCCGCTGAAGGACCCACGATGTCTGCAGCCTTGATTTCGAATTCGTTTTCTTTCAGGTCGGCTTCAAGACTGGTTTGGATTTGTTTGGTTACCTGATTCAGATCTTTGCCATCTTCTTGGGCGCGAATCATGAACTCGCTGTCTTTGGCATCGCCGAGCTGAAGGATCTTCAGTCCGGTTAACTTTCCCTTTTCAAGGGTCGAGCGAAGCTTGCCGGTATCCCAACCCGCAGGCACTTTCACTTTGACTTCAGCCCCACCGGTAAAATCGATACCGTAGTTCAGGCCCTTGGTAAAAAACAAGGCGATGGTTGCGATGATGAATAACACTGAAAGTGTAATCCACATTTTTCTCTTGCCGACGAAATCGATATTCGATTTTGGATTGATGATGTGAAACATTTTAATCTCCTCTTTAGATACTCAGTGTCTTCGCGTTTTTTTCTTCGAGCTTGTGCAGATAAAGATCGAACAGCACTCGACAGACAAATACCGCTGTAAACAAAGTAGTGATAATACCGACGATCATGGTGACCGCGAAACCTTTTACCGGTCCGCTTCCGTACATCATCAGGATGATTGCCGCGATTCCGTTGGCAACGTTGGCATCCAAAATCGTCTTGAATGCCTTACCAAAACCGGCTTCGACCGCTACGCCGATGGCTTTACCCAAGGCCAGCTCCTCTCGAATCCGTTCGTAAATAACGACGTTCGAGTCGACCGCAATACCGACAGTCAGCGCGATACCTGCAATACCTGGAAGGGTCAGCGTTGCTTCTAACCATACGAGGATGGCAAGCACCAGCACTACGTTCATGAACAATGAAACGACCGCGATCACTCCAGAAATTCGGTAATAAACGATAGTCAGGAAGAATACCGCCAGAATTCCAAGAAGACTCGCCATGGCACCTTTGGCTACCGAATCGGCTCCAAGTGAAGGCCCCACTACTCGTTGCTCCATGAGTTCGAGCTGAGCAGGAAGCGCACCAGCACGAAGAACAATGGCCAGATCTTTCGATTCGCGAAGTGCATCATCATAACCACCACGACCCGTAGTGATTTGTCCGCGGGCATCGATTCGGCTATTGATATTAGGTGCTGAGTGCACGATACCATCGAGCACGATCGCAAGACGCTTTCCGATATTGTCGCCAGTGAGTTTTCCGAAAAGAACCGCACCACGAGGGCTGAATTCGAAATTGACGATCGGACGGCGTGATTCGTTATCGAAACCCACTTGCGCGTCCTGAAGATCGTTTCCGGTCACTTCTACTTTTGATTTCAGGATAAGCGGCATACGTTGTCCACCGCTGCGCTCGAATGCGATCTCATCGGTTTCAGGAATTTTTCCTTTGGCCCCGTCGTTGAGCGCCTTTACGTATTCTGAAAACTTATGATCCGCGCCTTCCTTGAAAGAAATATTCTTTTCTTTTTCGATCGACTGAATCAGTTCGACGACGTTGACCGTCTTAGACGCATCTTCATCGACCATTTTGAATTCGAGTTTTGCCGTACGACCGATCAGGTCTTTTGCGCGTTCGACATCTTTGATGCCGGGCAATTCGACCACAACGCGATCCATTCCTTGTGAAGAAATCTGAGGCTCAGCCACGCCGAATTCATCGACGCGGTTTCGAATGACTTCAATACTTTGATTGAGCGTGCGTTCGCGAATATCATTGCGATAATCATTCGACAAGGCGAGCTCGAATGAGTCCGCTTTCTCGTCGGTGAACCGCAGGCTGGTAAAAGTCTTAGCCAGCAAATCCTTGAGATTTTGCTTTTGGGCTGCAGCAAACTTAAGTTCGATGCGAGGATCATCGCCCGGAACGCCATCCAAGCGAAGCTTGGCCTCGGTCACAGCGATGGATCGCTCCTTGAATTGGTCATTCAAAGAACTGAGCTGGCGATCCGCGATTTCCTTGAAGACCTTGTTGAAGTCGATTCCCATGACGAGGTAGAGGCCCCCTTGAAGATCGAGACCCAAGTTGATCTTTTTTGAAAATGGATAAGCGCTATTTTCAGTTTTGAGTTTGGTAAATGTCGGAACGATATAAAGCACGGAAAGAACCGTCACGAACATCAAGAGAGAGAATTTTGTCCACCATTTGCTTGTCATTGCTGCTCCTTAGCTTCTATTAAGCTTGTAAATCCGAAATGCCGCCTTTGATGATCTGATTCACCTGGCTCTTCAATATTTTCATTTGAACATTTTTTGAAACTTCGAGAGTGACCACTTTTTCGGTCAGCTCGGTTACTTTGCCGATGATTCCGGCAGTAGTGACCACTTCATCGCCTGATTTCAATGCAGACAAGAGCCCTTGGTGCTCTTTCATTTTCTTCTGCTGGGGGCGAATCATCAAAAAATACATGACTGCAAGCATGATCACGAATGGAAGCGCCATTCCCATCAGGCCGGGTTGTTTTTGCTCGGCAACGGGGGCTGCTGCTTGAGTAGTCGTAGTCGCTTGCACCACTGGTTGTGAGCCCGCAGGTTGCGCTGGAGCAACAATGGTCGGAGTGCTGGGTTCATCGGCGCGCACAACAGTGACTGACAGAAGGTTGAGCGTAAGTGCGAGACTGAGTAAAAGAGTGAGCTTATTTTTTTTCATCGAAATGTTTTTCCTATTCCTTTGATTCGAGGAGCCACAACGGTATCGCTACAGGGGTATCGTTACAGGGGTGTTGCTTTAGAATCAATGCTTTATCCGAGTTATGAATTTTCTAAGTCTACTGTGCCACCCTTGAATTTGGTATAAAAATCTTTGCTCCACGGATCAAATTGATCCTCAATAATGGCGTTTCGCATCTGGCGCATCAGCTCGATATAAAAGTGCAGATTGTGAACCGTGTTCAATCGAGCGGAAAGCATTTCTCCTGCTACAAACAAATGTCGTAAATACGCTTTGGAATACTGAGTGCAGGTTTCGCACGAGCAATTGGGATCAAGCGGCGACGCATCCTCGGCGTACTTGGCATTCTTGATATTGATCCGCCCCAATGAGGTAAAAAGCTGGCCATTTCGCGCATTTCTTGTGGGCATCACGCAATCAAACATGTCCATCCCCGCCCGAACTGCCTCAACCAAATCTTCTGGCCGCCCCACTCCCATCAAGTAACGGGGTTTATCTGCCGGCATGAGTGGTGCCACATGACGAACCACCTGGTGCATCATCTCCATCGGCTCGCCGATCGCAAACCCACCTAAAGCAAAACCATCGAAAGGCAGTCGACTTAGCTCAGCTATTGACTCAGTGCGAAGATTCACATCGAGACCACCTTGAAAAATCCCGAAGCGAGCCTGATGTGCTTTCATGGGTACGGCAAGTCCACGTTTTGCCCACTCGAGGGTTCGCCTCATGGCATCGCGGAGCACTTTATCGGTTGCAGGAAACGGCGGACATTGATCGAATGCCATGACAATGTTCGAACCCAGGGCTCGCTGAATCTCCATCGATAACTCTGGCGTAAAATGATGTTTGGATCCGTCGATGTGCGATTGAAACGTTACCCCCTGATCGGTGATCTTATTTAATCCCGCGAGTGAGAAGACCTGAAACCCACCGCTATCGGTTAAAATGGGGCCATCCCAATTCATGAATTTTTGAAGTTCACCCAATCGTTCTACCCTTAGATGCCCTGGCCTCAGGTACAAATGATAGGTGTTTCCTAGAATGATTTCGGCACCCATGGCATCAAGATCATGAGTAGAAAGACTTTTTACCGTGCCTTGCGTTCCTACCGGCATGAACGCAGGCGTATGAATTCGGTACTCGGTATCGAGATCTCCGGCGAGCTGCCCTCGCTCTAAACCATACGCGTGTTTCTTTAAAAAAACAGTTCCCGCTCGCGCGCGCTTTACCCCTTGCAAGTCAGTCGTTTCGCGTTTGAGTTCAAACCTCAATGGTGTTTGGCTGGGTGTCATGATGTCAATCATCGTAATGCACTTTTCCTGACTTGTCGAATTCGTAAATATGACATTGCCCCACGATAAAAAACGCGTATTATTAAAACATGGCATCCGTCAAAAAACAAAGATCGCTCAAAGAAACGCTGCCCATCGGGTCAGAGGAACGCTCGAAGCTGACCGAGCAGCTCGAACCCAGACTTGCCCACGGCGGCCTTCCCGCCCTCGGAAAACGCAAAACTCCCCGACCGTTCAATGGCAAGGCTCCGCTTCATCTGGTGCTGCACTCGAAACGCGCCAAGGGTCAATGGTCATTTACGAATCCGAAACACCATTCTAAAATCACGTCGATGATTTACGTCTATGCCGACCGTTTTAAGGTTCACGTCTATCGCTCGGCAATCGAAAGCGACGAGATTCAACTCCTGGTCAAGGCTCGCGAACGTAAGGCCTTAGCCGATTTTTTGCGCGTGGTTGCTGGACGAGTCGCAGTCACCGTAACCGGCGCAAAGAAGGGCAAGAAGTCAGTCGGCAAGTTCTGGGATTTTCTCTATTGGAGTAAACTCATCAATTGGGGGCCCGAATTCTTTCATGTTCAAGACCAGATCAAAATGCACAGCCATATTCAGGAAGAAGTGCTCGGGCTCGAACCCGCACCGACAAAGCCCTGACGTTTTTTTTTCTGAAGATAAGCTTTTCAAAACAATTCGCGAATTATCCATTGAATTGCCACTTTTGCACGATAGACTAAATGCAGGCGTAGATGCGCCAAAAAACACTAAGGAGCCTTGTTTCATGATGAAGCTTCTTACCAAAAATCGAATCCCATTTTTGATGATCACCACTCTGGCTTTCGCGCCCCTTGCCTATTCACAAGGCAAGGACTCACCAGTACCTGACACCCAACATCGAATCGAATTCAAATGTCCGAGTGCGGATGCGAGTAAAAAAGATTCCATTTCTTATACCAACCGCGAAGCATGTTTTAGAACCGTGAAAGCGTTTTTTACGTCGATGAAAGATCCTAGCGGAAAAACAGTTCCACTCTGCAATCTGACGAATGGCGCGCTCAGATCAGATGATGTGTGCGATGCAGACGGCTACTGCCGATTCGAAACTACTGACTGTATCGGCACAGTTCAAGGCACACCGAAAGCAGGTTCGGCTTGCCCTGGTCAACCCGGGTATCATGTTTTCAGTCCTAATCCTAAAAGTTGGGAATTCAAAGGCAAAGACGGCTTGGGAAAAGAACAATCCTATCACGCTGCCACCTTTTCGTTTTGCGTGAAAGACACTCCGGTTGTCATCAACTCGCCATGAGAAAAAAGGCGATCAGGCATCCTGATCTGGTAGATTCGCGACTAGCCTAAAAACGGATTATTGCGCTTCTCGTGGCCAATACTTGATGGCATTCCGTGACCGGGCCAGGCGGCCGTATCATCGTCGAGCGTAAAAAGTCGGGTTCTGATGCTCTTTAAAAGCAGATCTTCATCTCCGCCCCAGAGATCCGAGCGGCCAATGCTTTCGCGAAAAAGCGTATCGCCCGTAAATACAGTTTCTGGCGTCGCCGTTTCGGTATCCTGATGCATGCGAAAACAAACACCACCAGGCGAATGTCCGGGCGTGTGAATGATCGTAAATTTAAGTGATCCGACAGCAAGTTTTTGCTCGTCCTCAAAAAACTGATCGATCGGCAATGGTTCGTCGTGCTTGAAACCGAACCTCTCGCCTTGCTTGGCTAACATTCGGTAAATGAATTCATCGCCCTTGTGCAGAAAAATCTGAGGGGCCTTGACCCCGGCCTGCAGCAGCGATTCCTTGACCGCACGGGTGGCACCAATATGATCGAAATGCGCATGGGTATGAAACAAGGCTTTAACCGTAATCGGACCGCCCGCCTGATTCTCGAGCTTCTTCAGTTCTTGCAGAATCACTTCGGCATCATCTCCCGGATCAACCATGACGGCTTCGCGTGTTTTCGGACATACCAGAATCTGGCAATTGCACATGAGCTGCCCCACGGGCACGGTTTTCTGAAGAAATTTCATGATCGTCAGACTAACACAAAACTTAAGTTCAGGGATAGAGGCGATTCACGCGATCTACGTCCGATGGACTGAGCGTATCCGGAATCGACTTCAGGGGTTGGCCACTTTTCAGGCGCATCGTATTCACTTCGGGATTAATCGAAAACACATGCGGTCCGTACATCATGATCGAGCCCGAATCAAACGGTGAATCATAATATGCATTCATCAGGGGCTCGGGTACCATGGCGAATTGCGGCTGATATTTTTCTTCAATATTTTGCCACAGGATTTCGACATACTGATCGCGATCGGCACGGGATTGCTCGTGCACAAAACCCAGCGCGTGCATCAACTCGTGGGTAATTTCCGGGGTTCGACATTTGTCGGAAAGAAAAACGGGTTGCACGCCACCGGTTTTGCCAAGAAATGACAAACAGTTTTCTTCACCCACCTGAAACAGAATTGCATCCGGTTGATTCTCATAGGGCACGAATCGAACATGGGTGTGCTGATTAAAATAATCAATTGCCCGAAGCACTCGATCCGGATCAACTACGTCGTTTTTAATCAAATACGGTACCACTCCGTGATCCCAATATTTGGCCGGTGATAGGTCGGAAATTCCTCGAGACTCGGAAAAGCCCGCAACCGGTTTACCCAAGATCGTGTCACCATAGGCGACCGCCAGACCATTGATCATCTCGAATTCGACGCTCATGTCTTTAGGCTTGTTCAGGTACCTTGGGTTCACCCGTTTTCCTGGGAGAGTCGCCTGCGGCCTTTCGATGGGCAATGGAGCGTTTAAAGGATGAATCACGGGTGGCACAACCCCACTGACTTGCGGAGCAACCGTTGGTTTAGGCAGTGTTTGAACCGCCACCGGACTCTCGAACGGCGTGGATTCGGGATTGCCTTGAATCGCTTCAGGCTTCGTCCGAAACAAATAGCCAAGCCCCAGGGCCAGAACAAAGCAAATAATGATGAATCGAGCGTTCATGACACTCACTAGAGTAAACGAAGTAAGTTGAATTGAACAGAGCGGGAGTCCTTCTGCCCGTTCTTATTCTTGACTTAAAAAATCAAGAATGCTAAATTCCTGCGCCATAGGAATTAAATATGAGCGCCCTCACCAAGAGCACATCCCCGAACTCTGCAAATTCACTTTTAAGTGATGCGTTTACCTACGAAAACGAAACGGTAGAAAATCAGATTCATTACGAGTTGCTACGCAACGAATCGATCCAACACGCTACGCTCTTTCGCCGAGAACATTCGAATGTTTTTATCCTCCTGGTCTCGAATCCTAACGAAAGAAAAGCCCTCGAGAAAAAAGTACCGCTGATACTAAGACGTGTTCAATCAAGCGGCATCGGATTTTCGGAATCGTTGAGTATCCGTGTGCAAACCTCGATAGAATCGAACCTTAACACTCATTCGGTGATTCGATCCTGGAACTCTTTCGACCCGGTTCTTCGAAAACAACTCCGCCGCTGGGGTTGGCTCAATTCTCCATTCGGATATGTCTGGATTCCACTTTGGATGACCCTTCCCACCCTGCTGATTCTTTTTTGGATCGCTTATCTCTCGAGTAAACACTAGGAAATCACGATGAATAGAAATAAAATCTTAATCTTATTCACCCTGTTCATGAGCCTGAACGCGTGTCAGCCTAAAAAAAGCTCGAACGGCTCTTCGACCATCGATGCATCCAACACTCCAAATCAACCTTCTTCTCCGACCCACGCAGAAAACTCAAATCACGGAGACTCCGATTGCACCTACTTTCGTTTGGATGAAAAACAAAAAGACGGATCAGATGGATCGATGGTGAATGTTCCGGTTCGCGATCAAGGTCCCTTCGGCATCTGTTATGGCGAGGTCGCTTCACAATTAAACGACGCCTATCGTTTCGGCGTCCTGAACGACACCTCGTTTCATCGTCACACCGCCGTACTCTCGACGGTGATTGGCGAAAACGAAACGACCGGCAACGATCCTTACAACGGCGGAACCATTTGTGCCGCTACCAACTACATCAAAGAAGCCGGATACCGGGATGCGTTCAGCGTGGCCAAATGTATCGAACGTGACGAATCGAAAGAGGTCGTTCTGACCTTGTCGAAATACTACGACGACTATTATACAGACATCGGCAAACTCGGCACCTCAGCCGAAAAGAGCGCGAGAAAGCAAGTGCTCGCTCAGGACGTGATCAGCTGGTTGATCGCCAAAGGAGTTCCTTCAGACGAACAACCGACTGCCGATGACATCATGTATGTAGCAGGACTTCGAAAACTCCGATTTATTTGGGGCATCGAAGCGTTTCAGTGCTTTAAGGCCGGAGAACTTTTTCAGAGCAATTTGCCCCAATGCAAACCGGAAGATTTAAGCGTTAAGGCTGCTCCGGATCGTAGGCAGCAAATTGATGCGCTGTTGATTCAACATCGTGGACAACCCTTGGGCATCAGTTATTGCGATCAGGTTTTAACCGAAGGCGTAAATTATCCGGGCGCCATCATCGATTCTCAAACTGGCTTGAAGTGCACTCCTCGGCTTGATGCGAGCGGAAAACCCATGTCCGGAAACGGCCGCCATGCCTCGATGATCATCGGCCGCAGAAAAAATACAGCGAATAACAAATGCCAATACCTGGTGCGTAATTCCTGGGGCAGTTCATGTGACACCACACCACCCCACATTACCTTGCCACCTGATCTTTTGAATGATCCAGCTCTTCCGTTCTCGTATCGTGCATCCGTAAATAAAAAATCGATTTACTCGCCGGATTGGGATTGTGATAAAGGAAACATCTGGGTCGATGCCGATGTCCTGACTAAAAGCATTTATGGCGTCAGTTACCTGAAGCCTTAACGAAGGACCATCACACAATTCAGATCGCGCACCACTTCGGCTTCGGCAATATCACTGTAAGTAAAATCGTATTTCATCGTGAAAGTCTTGGCCGGAACCGGGGCAAATACACCATTAGGGACCGTGATGTCATATCCCCAATTGCCTTCCCAATCCTTGAAATTCGTTTGCGCGGCGGTCACTCCGGCAGCGGCCGCAACTAAGAACGGGGCTTGCTCGCCCGATGCAATGCTATAATAACCGCCACAAAGTGCATCACTCAGCTGAGTAATTGCGATTCCGTGGGCATCCGATTTCGCTCCGAACCTAAGCAATTCGCTCGACGACACCGTGCGAACGGTCAACGTTTCAGCTGCGGTTTTACCCGTACACGTGTAAACTGCCGCATGGGCCGAACTCGCGGCTACTACCAAACTACTCATCACCAAAAATTTTGAATTCATTTTAAACATCACTCTCTCCTTGTTTGAATCAAGGAGCAGAACTCAACATACTTGCTGCGGCAAGTCAATGAATTTAATTGTCAGTATTATAGATGAATTTTTACTCAAGAATCAGCATCGCATCGCCATAACTGTAGAAACGATACTGTTCGTGAATCGCCGTCTGATAGATCTCGCGCGTCCACGAAAGGTCACCGATAAAATCAGCCACCATCATTAAAAGCGTGCTCTCCGGCAAATGAAAATTGGTCAGCATGGCATCGACCGTTTGCCACTGATGATGGCTTCCTGGATGAATGAAAAGATTCACCGGCTGTTGTCCTGCCTGTAGGCGCCCATTTAACGACCTACCTTCGAGCGCGCGAGTCGTGGTCGTGCCAATCGCCAGTATTTTTTTTCCCTGGGCCTTTGAAACATTCAAATGGTCCGCGAGCTGCTCAGAAATTGCAACTTCCTCTGCGTGCATTTCGTGTTCTCGCACATCCTGAACGGTTACCGGCTTGAACGTTCCAAGCCCCACGTGAAGCGTCAGTTCATTCCACTCGATTCCCTGAGCCTTCAGCCGAGAGATCAATTCTGCAGTAAAATGCCGACCCGCAGTGGGTGCCGCTACCGACCCTTCGATTTTTGCAAATTCGGTATTATAGCGCTCGATCTCGGATGGATGATCGATTGCCTTGTTTTGCGAAGTGCGCTTTGAAACAATGTACGGCGGCAGAGGAACTTCACCCCACCCACTCCGAGCAGGATCTTCAGAAAACTCGGCGGTCAGAAGCACACCGGCAGGATTTTCTTCCCGGGCGATGACCCGACCTGTAATCTCGCGCGAGCCTTCACCAATGATGAATTCGAATCCCGGCAAAATACGGGCAGCGGATCGCATCAGACCTTTCCAGCTTTTGGGCCCCATTCGAGTCAGCATGAAAAACTCTATTTTGCCATCCGTGCCTTTTCGGCGACCAGGCAGGCGTGCACGAAATACTTTGGTGTTATTCGCCACGATCAGATGATTCGACGTCAGGATCGAAGGAAGATCCCGGATCATCCGATGTTCGATCCGATGCTCGTTTTTGTGAACGACGAGCAACCGAGAAGCATCACGCGCCGAAAGCGCTTCGGCGGCAACTAATTCTTCTGGAAGATGAAATGAATAATTCTTGGTTTCAAACATGAGCGATCTCAATAATGTTTCTGAACTAGCCACTTCAAATAAGAGCTGCCCGCCACGTATTCAATCTCGGCCCAACCGCATTTTCGAAGCGAACTCTGAGCGCCGGTTAATCTTTCGATAGCCACCGGTATCCAATCGCCATGCGAGCAGATGACCGTCACTTCCGGACACTCATATTTAAAAAAATCCAAAAACTCATCGATTCGAGCAAGGTAAGCTTTGTCGCTTTCACCGGACAAATGCTCGACCAATCGTTCGTCCACCCTTACCTCATGCCCCAACTCTTTTGCGACAGGCGAAATCGTCTCGACACAGCGTTTTTTCGGTGAAGTCAGAAACACAGGAGAAGATTCATCCAGACGCCGTTTTGCAAAAGAGAGCATGCGCTTAACTTGCTCGCGGCCTTTATCGCTTAGCCCGTTATCGCGGGTGCGTTCGTCGAGATCTCGATGGGCGTGTCTGAGAATAATCAAAGTTTTAGAGCTGCTCATTCGCAACTCCAACACAGCCTAAAAAATTATTGATTTTCGATTTCTTTACAACGCTGATCGAGTTTGGTGATTCGGACCAGTGGGTTGTTTTTTGCTCGATTGCAAATGGTACGGGTAATGTCGACATATTCCTCTAACAATGCCAAAGGATAAGGCTTGTGCGCAACAGCGGAAGCAAATAAGGGACTCTTTGTTTCAACCTTGAATTGATCTGCCTTGCCACGAATCAAGGAAACAAATTGCTGATAGTATTGGCCCAACTGATAAAACGAATGTTTCCAGCGACCCGGATCATTTTCGGTTTTCCAAACGTATTGGCAACGCGCCTTAATCAGCTCGACAAAGTTTTCTTTAACGGCCTTTTGCTGGATCAGCTCCTTGCCCACCTGGCATTCCTGCCCGATGGCTTGCGCTTCTCCGCCTTCACCTTCGATTCCATGCCGTACATATTCCTCGGCCGAAAGGGCCGGATCAAACGGATTTTCTTTCGGATGAATGGCGTGAGTGAGCTCATGAGCCATATCGAGCGCCTGAAACACCAGATCCTTATTACTCGAAATCAGCACCTGAGTGTTGAACTTGAGTTGTTCATTATTGCCTTGCTTGACTCGCACCGCAGTGACTTCGGTTTTCGAGACCGTGCCTTCGCGGACAGGAATATGCAATTCCCTGGCCTTCGCCACTTCGGCTTTTCCGGTAGGCGTGCTTTCGAGAAGAGCAACGGCCTTCACCAACTGGGTCAGTTCTTGGGATTGGGCAGCCAGTGCGCCCTGCGCCCAGAAGAGAAGAACCACAACGAATCCAGAGCCTGCCTGCAAGCGAGAGAGGTGTTTCATACAATCACCTTTCGGGTTTTTACTGACTAAACTTTAGACACCCGTTGGTATTTTTGCAGGCCCCCTCCGGATACTTTGTAAACAGATTTTGTATAATAACTAATGATTCCAGTCAGCTATCACTTAGGATTCCGATTCCAAAAGTGCCTATTTTTTGGCACCCTCGTTGCACTATGAAGGAGGACAAAAGGTGGGATCAAACGTGAACGCAACTTTAAAGACAATTCAAATCATCAGCTTCGGACTACTCCTGCTCCAGACTCCTTTTTCGTTCGGTTCCGACCTCAAGCACTTCGAATCCAAGAACTGGGGGCTCGAGAAAAAAGCCGCTGACATTCCTGGCGCGTGGGAAATCACCCAAGGCAGCAAGAACGTAGTGGTCGCCGTGATTGATACCGGCATCGATTCCAATCATCCAGAATTAAAACCCAATCTTTGGCGCGCACCTTCGAACAACGGACATCTCGGCAGCGGTTCAGTCTATGGATGGGATTTCGTCACCAAAAGCCCGAATCCTACTGATGTCAATGGCCATGGCACTCATATCGCTGGCATCATCGGCGGCCTCGTCAACCCAAAAATGGGTTCTGCAGGCGTTGCTCAAAACGTTCAAATCATGGCCGTTCGTTATTATGATGAAAGTGCACCTGGCAAAGTAAATCTCGCAAACGGAATCAAAGCCCTTCACTATGCCATCGATAACGGCGCACGAATCATCAATTACTCGGGTGGCGGACCGGAATACTCTGAAGAAGAATTTCAGGCAATGAAGAAAGCCGAACAAAAAGGCGTACTCATCGTTGCTGCTGCCGGTAATGATCATCACGATACCGACATCGCCATCAATCATTACTACCCGGCTGCCTACAAACTTAAGGGCCTGAAGAACCTGATCACGGTTGCTTCGATCGACCGCGAAAACAAACTCCTTCCGTCTTCAAACTGGGGCCTTAAAACTGTTGATGTTGCAGCTCCAGGCGAAGGCATCCTGAGCACGATTCCAGGCGGCATGCACGGCAAATTGACCGGCACCTCACAGGCGACTGCTTTCGTTTCTGGAATTGCAGCCTTGATTCTGGCGAAACAACCGGCACTCACTCCAGAACAAGTTCGACAAGTCATCATCAGCAGCACCGACCGTGAAAACCCTCTCAAAGGAAAACTTTCATCCGGTGGCAAGGTGAATGCGCACAAAGCCCTCCTCGCAGTAGCAGCCTATAACGAAGGCTCACGAAAAATGGCTTCGCAAAAGAAATAATCCTTTGTTAACCTGAACAGGATGACCCAAACCAATCCTGCCTCCAAACTCGCTCCTTACGCGTTGATCCTTTTGGGTGGCATTCTCTTTGTCCTTTCATTTGCCCCTTGGGATTACGGATGCCTGCAGTGGCTCGCGTGGGCACCCCTGTTTTTTGGAATTCACCTGATCGAATCTCAATTTCCGTTTTCTACCCGCGAAGAAAAGAAAACACTCCTCATCCGAATCGCACTCGCAGGCTACCTGATGAGTGCAACCCTTTGTCTGGGGGGTTACTACTGGATTATTCACGCGACCCAGGAGTACGGCGGACTTCCGTTCATCGGCGCACTTGCCCTCTTCGCAGTGTTTTGCATCATCGGCCAACTGCAACTGCCGATTTTTTTGTTGATTCGCCACCACATTAAAAAACACGAGCTCTTCCGAAATCGCCCTTGGCTTTGGATTTTTCTTTCAGGCTGGGTTTATGTCGGCGTAGATTCCTTTTATCCCAAATTATTTCTGGATACCGCCGGACACGCTTTTTATCGTGAATCGCATTTCAGGCAGGTTGCAGATATCGGGGGTCCGTTTTTTTTGAGCGCCTGCTCAGTCATCATCGGTGAAATGCTTTATTACGCGTGCAAAGCATTGAGCGCGGGCGCAAAGAAAGTTGCTACCCTCTCGTTCGTACTGACCGCTTTGCTTTTGAGCTCGATTTACGCCTACGGTGCCTGGCGCCTCGGTCAGGTCGAAACATTAAGAGCAGCCCAGGTAAACGCGCCTTCCTTGAACATTTCGATGATTCAAGCGAATATCGGTGATTATTTGAAAGTCGAAGCCGAACGCGGGGGCGAAGGGGCTTCACGGCAGGTCATATCGCAATACCTGAACCTAAGTCAGGCCGCTTCTCTGGCTTCACCGAAACCGGATGCAATTCTTTGGCCTGAGACGGCGTATCCGGGCCTATTCGGACATCCCGCAGGTCCTTCTGAAGTGATGATGGAAAATGCCATTCGGAGCTTCGCGAAAGACTTTGGGGCATGGACACTTTTCGGCGGCTACGATCAACAAAACTCACTCGATTACAATTCCTTGTTTTTTTACCATGCGACACGTGCCGATACGCCGACTTATCACAAAAACATTCTTCTGATGTTTGGCGAAACCCTACCCTTTGCGGAAACATTTCCACAAATGAAGGGTTGGTTTCCCACCATGGGATTTTTTGGACGTGGCCCGGGCCCACAAGCATTCACTATTCAGAACAGACAGGGTAAGGATTTTAAATTCGCCCCGTCCATCTGTTATGAAGGACTGTTTCCGGAACATTCAGCCGAAGGAGCCTTTCTCGGTGCAGACGCGCTTCTGAACATTACGAATGATTCCTGGTTCGGCGAAAAAGGCGAGCCGTATTTGCATCTTGAACTCACGACGTTTCGCTCGATCGAAACCCGACTTCCGATGATTCGTTCGACCAATACAGGATTTACGGTGGTGATCGATTCGACAGGAGAAATCATTCAAACGACCAAAATGAACTCGAGTGAATTTTTAAGTACCGAGATCAAGCCACGACTGCAGATGGTTTCGCCGTTTCTTGCAGTCGCGCGCATTTTCGGAAATCAATGGTTTGCACGGTTATGCCAAATCATCACGGCGCTCTTGTTGTTTGCGACCGTCCGTAGAAAAAACGCTTAATCAAACTTGTTGAATAGCACGGTTGATGAGTTATTTTAATAACCGACAATTTTATTCTTTACAATATTAATCCAGTACCGTAGTTTCGCCCGTCCAAGGAGCGCTCCCGATAGGGACTTTCCCCGATCTGGAACGGTTAGTACAAAAATATGGTGATTGAACGCTGTTTTGTCTGCCTGCTACTCATTCTCTCTTCTGCCCATTCCCTCGCTCAAACCCCGACTCAGATTCAAACGCAAAAAGACGCTTGCACGAAAGGATATGCCAAAATCAATTCGATTTTGAATCAGCAAGATCAGAGTCAAATCAAACGACTCGAAACCGGAATCAAACTCAGTCAGAACACACCCAAAGTTCAGGAGATGGGTTTTTCCGGGAATGATTTCGGAAAAGCAACCCTCTCGCTCGCAGTAGGTGGAGGCATTCCTTTATTGGCCTCTTATTTGTATCGCACGAACCTTAGAAACAAACTGATCGAAAAAGCACTTCCCGTCTTTTCGAATTACTTCGGAGTCCCCGGCGCAGAAATCGCGTTGAAAACAGCCGAGCGCGAAGCATTACTCACGACTCGAAATGACGTGATGGGCGAATTGGGATTTCAACAGTCCAACCTTTCGATGCTGATTCGAACAGGAGGTTCTGGCCAGGCTTCACTCGAAAAAGAAATCTCGGGCCTCAAGGACTACATGACTGAACTGGACGAAGGAATTGCCGAAATCGAAAATGGGCCTGGAAAGAAAATCATGTACGACATTTATCGTGACGTTTCAGATCTGAATGTCACCGAAGAGACAGTAGACGCACTCGGAACGACGACTGCGGCTGATGCGACTGCAGGAGCCGAAATGAACGGTCTTATGTATCAAGCAACCAAAGCCACCAGTTTTGACAATCTGATCGGCAAACTCGAAGTGGGAGCCATGTTCATCGGCGTAACGATTGCACTGATCGTGGTCGAACATGTTTCAGAAGGAAAACGAGTAGCACCTGAAAGAGCCTGGGGCGATGCCGTTACTGAAAAACCGGAGCTAATTACCAATCCCCTGGCAATGGAACAGTTGGGGATTCTACAAGGAAGCGAAAAAGGGCACTCGGTCGATATCGCATGCCGGGCGATTGCGGAATACCCAGATGAAATGTTTGCAGCCGCAAAGTCACTGGCAAATCAACACGAGATCAGATTTCAGTTCGATCTTTCAAAAATGCTCGATCTTAAGAATACCTGTGCCCCAAGTTATGTGGATGGGATTGAAATCAAATCCGCCCTTCACGAACTTTCTTGTATGCCTGCATGGGCTAAATCGAGCTGATTCTAAGATGCGACTGTTCCGCATTTGACTCGCAGTGAATGGAAACTGAATCGAGCTTTTCGAATTCATGTTTGCTAGATCTCGCCGTAACTATGTCAGTTACGTAGTCTTTCGAATAAACCGGCGCTTGCTCACTGAGCAGGATCCGATCGATCGGAAGCGGCTTTGCCCCTTCAGCGTTAAAATGCGATTCAAACACAAAGACAGAAACTTCGGTTCCTGCGGCCTGCGTCTGGGACTTTACGGTTAACGCATATCCCGCATCAATTCCTTCGGAACCACAAGTAGTCTCGACCAACAGACCATTTCGAGGGGATCGCAAGGAAGGAAGTGCTCCGGGACAAAGTTCCCGCACGCTCTGGCCTATTCGCTTCGAGAACAGAAATGATTTTTCGTATTGATGAAACGTGCCAGTAGCAGTGCAAGTGACCACCAGAGGGGTATACTGCAATCCCGCGTACACGGTCGAGGTCTGAAGGATCATGAAAAAAATACTGTAAAACTTCATGGCCGAATCAAAGGTTAAACAATGTTAATTTTAAAATCAATCGGTAATAAATAATATCAGTTGATTTTGTCCCTTTTTCTTTTTTCCCGGATTTTGGGACATTAAACAGGTGTCTAAAATATATACACTTTTTATGTAAAAACTCGAATGATTTCAAGGACTCCCCTTGGCACCGGGGTTGCATTCTTCATAGGTGAGAGATCGAGGGAGAGTGTCATGAGAAATTTAAAGTCAGTTTTTTCTGTATTGGTATTGGTTGCGTTAACCAGCGCGTGCGGCAATATGGCCGGATCTACTAATCCGAACAGCATCAATACCAGCAATAGCTATGGCAACGGCTCATATTCGAATTTGGGCAATACGGGTTGGACCGCAGCTCAACAATGTTCTGAAAATGCCAATATCATCGAGCAAGGCTACTCGAATCACACACTCGATTTTCAAGCCTGTTCCGGCGGCACCAACGCGATCAAGATTTTTCCAGCAGATGGTGGAAGCCGCTCGGTTTGCGTGTTTCCCCTTCACGACGTAAATTATCAAACTGCTCCGTACACCAAATCAGGACAATACTACAATTACGCCGACCAGTTCGTTTACCAATGTTTCAATACTAATGCACAAGGGGCATCCGCCTCTTTCGGCGTAAGTTTTAATTCAGTGTATGTCGTTGATGCTGCAGACCTTCAGACTTTCGGCGCCTGCCTCGCTTATGGAACTCTCGCTTCCTGCGCATCACAAACAGGAATCTCCTACGCCTACGGCCGCTTTTAGTATATTGTCCGTCGCATGTTGATCCTCACTCTCCTCGCCCTCATGACTCCTTTCGCCCAGGCTGACACTCCGGAACTCGACTCTCGAACCCTCACTCCGGAACAAGTCACCAAGAACCGCAAAGAATGGGGCATCGATCTCGATGCAGGAACCACCCTCGATCGCGGTAATGTCAAATTCACGGCCGGCGCCGGTCGACTTACCGTCTTTCGCACCATCACTCGTTACACCGCCTATTTCGATGGCAATATTTCGTACGCATCCAACAACGGCTCTAAATTCATCAACCGCGGAGCCGAAATGATTCGGATCGATGACCGCATGGACGAGCATTGGCGCCTGTTCATCTTCAACGCCAATCTCTATAACGAGTTCTGGAAGCTCGATGCCCGACAAACTACCGGGGGCGGCCCGTGGTACGACCTGAAGTTAGGCCAACTCACGATGGGACTAAGCCTCTCTGCCGGTTACGAGCGGGAAAGCTTTCAGGGATTTCCGACTGAGAAGCGCGCGCGTTTTGGCTTTCGCGATCTGATTGCGTATCCGATCAGTGCCACTTCAAAAACCGGATTGGATGTGCTCTATTCGGTAGCCGGAGACGATCTTGCCAATTCACATTTGGTTTGTGCCGCGTTTCTCGAATCAGACATCATCAAGGATCAATTGGGATTAAAGCTCAGTTATGCGCTCAATGCCGAGAGCCGTCCGAAACCGGGAATCCTCCCTTCGGACTCGGAAATCATTGCATCAGTTGCATTGCATTTGGGAAATTGAGAAATCAGTGCACGTTTCTTCGGACTTTTTCCGGAAGAATCTCTAGGGCGGACTCTTCACTTCCGACTTCACCCAGGGTTTCTTTTCTGCCGT
>CAIKYX010000196.1 GCA_903831745.1 Oligoflexia bacterium | reverse complement strand
GCTCTGCCTGCTGGCGGGCCAGCGCCACCAGGGGCGAAATCAGGATTGCCCGAATGCGTGCCTTTCTTTTTTCTAAATAACTCTGAAAAATGAGGCTTTTTCCACTACCCGTGGGCGCGATGAGAAGTGTATGCGGATTTTTTTCGAGGCTCTTGAGTGCCTCTTTTTGAAAGGGTTTGAGTTCGTAAGGAGTGTTCATGGCGAATAGATAAGCAGAAAGCGGGCCCAAGATAAAAATTAAACTAAAAATATTGATTAATCCCACAATATCGGACTGATTAAGTTGATTATTGAACGAAAAAAAGTTACTCTTCCGCCATGCGTTTTATCCCGAAACTCAGCCTCAACCTCATCGTGATTTGCGCCGCACTTTTCTTTACCGCGCCCACTCGAGCTGAGTTTAAATTTTGCGATTTAGCGGGAACCCAGGGTAGCGAACTTGATGTCTTGATGAATTCACCCATGCTGAGAGTGGATCTTCCTACTGACCCTGATTTCTTTGCGAATTTTGGAATCAAGACTCGCAAGGAATACAATCGCCAAGTTCGATTAGTAGAATCACTTCAAGGCAAGGTCATCATGGGATTTACCCGCGACACCATTTCTCAGACCAACGACGTCGTGATTCTATCTGCCGTGGACATGAGCTACGAGAATTTTCAGAAAAATGGGTTGAGCCTAAACCTCGCCTCTGGCGGAAAAGATGGTTATGTTTTTCATGCTTACGCAAGCCTCAGGCAAATCTTAACGCATGCGAGAAGAATACAGAACTGGAACCCACCGCCTCGCTTAGGAACTGAATTTCCGCTACCGGTAATGAATCCCACACTCGATCCGCTTCAACGAAGCGAAGCAGTACCTGGCCCGCCTTCAGAAAATCGATCCTTTTTTGAATGGCGCGACGAAGAAAACCCAACCGGACTCACCGAACAACTCACGGAACTATCACTCGCAAGCAATATCAGGCTCTATCGGGACGATATTGCAATCAAACAAGTCTATCGATTGGATAGTAAAAACAATGACAACCCAGCACTAAAAACCGTTTATCAACTTCGCGGCGATATTCGCGTGGTGGAGGCCACTAGCCTAAAGAGCGGCAACAAAATTAAAGAATTTATGCGCGTGGTAACTGACGAAAGCGGACGAATGCTTTTATTGATGAGCCGAGACTGTTTCGGCGACAAGCAAAATCTTTTAAGACTCAATCGCGAAATCGAATCTGTGATTCGAGAACAATGGTTAGAAAGCGTCATTGGCAGTTGGATCAGAACTCATGAAGGCGATCAGGCTTCCGTAGAATACTATTTTTCTGCCAACCCAAAACTCATGCTATCGGAGGTTGGCATCGGTGCGCTCAAGCCGGCCACTCCGCATTTACAGGAACTGTTTTCGAAAAAACTAAAAGGTGTTCTCGACTCGAACGGAATCGACATCGTCTCGACCGGAGTGATCAGCGAGCAAGAAAACAATCCCATTCTCAAATACATGAACAAAAGCCTAGCCAAGAATGGTGGCCGAATTGAAGTCGTCGAATACAGAAACCGAGCCAACCAAAAACCATTTGTGACGCAAACCCCGTTCTTTGACTACGATATCCATGGCCATCCGATGATGGTCGTCACCCGCGAAACCCTGGGAAATTTTCTCTACATTTATTGGGTCGAATACTTGAACACACTCAACCAGAGCACGCCTACTTTTCGGACGACACCTGCAAATACACAATTCCGCCGATAATGCCGACCAGAACCGAAAATAAAACAATCAGACTGAAGATTTCGGCCCCCTGATCTGATCCGATCATCTTAAACAACGCATAAAAAGCGGCATGCCCTGTACCTACTCCGGCCGGAAGTACTGGCACTGCGGTAGAAAGAATTCCAATCGGCACGGTCACCGCGAGCGCTAGAAATGGAATCGGCTGAGTAGAAACCGCGACGGTCATAAAAAACGCAAGGGTAACAATGAGAATATGAATGAAGATCGAAAGCCCGATGGCCTTCAGCACATGGCCTGGGTGTTTTCGGTAATTGACGACTCCGAGATAAAGCTTGTCGACTGCCATCAATTTTTCGTGTCGCTTGGTAAAAAACTTTAATAGAGAAAACAGCGGATCGCGATGATGAGAATTAAAAAGGTAGATAAAAAAAGCCGCAACACCTGCCCCCAGCGATATCACCGAAATCAAGAGTGCATTCGGCAAATGCCCACCCCAGGGAATGAAAATACTGAGAATGGCAGAAAATGCACCCACCAATGCCATCGCCGATACTCCCAAGATGCGATCAAACAGCATGCTTCCAAAAACCGCTCCGCGCTTGTCTTGAAATTGCTTTGCGACATAAATGGCCTTGATGAAATCGCCACTGACCGCGCCCGGCAAGGCAATATTAAAGAAAGCACCCACCAGATTGAGCTTGAGTACTCGCATAAACGGCAACTTGGCATCTTGAGTAATCAGAAGTTCGCGCCAACGAAGCGCGCCTAATAGCGTATTTAAAATCATGAGTAGGCAACAAGCCACTAAGACACCCGGTGATTCGATCAATCGCTTAAAACTTTCGGCCTTGATCAATCCCTTATGAAAAAGGTACCAGAAAATGAATCCTACCAAAGCGAACTTCAGGAAGAGCTTGATCCGTTCCTTAAAACTAACGGGTTCTGCGACTGCTTGCGAGTTTGAAGAAGTTTCCAAAAATTACCTTTCCGACGTTCTCATCATAGAGACGCGACCCCTGAAGGGGATTCAAAATCGTATCCGGGCGGACTCCCATTTCTTTCTTGCGAACCAAATTTCGTTCGCCCTCTTCGATCGTATACTCAGGATGAAACTGTATCCCGAAAATTGGTCGATCTACAACTTGAAATGCCTGAATTTTACAGCGCTCGCTTTCGGCAAACACCCGAACTCCGGGCGGCGCTTCGTACACTTCTTCGAAATGAGATTGAAACGAAACAAATTTCTTATGAAGGCCTTCAAACAGAATCGAGTCGTCGATAATTTGGATATCAGCCCATCCATGTTCACCACTCGGAGCCGTTCTCAACTTAGGTTCTTGCCCCTTCAGTTTGAAGAGGCAACGAGATACCGTCTGATGCCCATAACATACCCCAAGTATCGGAGTGCCCGCCTGAATATGGTGCGTAACCAATTGATCGTAGGAAGCAATCCACGGCTCGGCTTTTTCCATACAAGAAGTGGACGACCCTGAAAGGACGATTGCATCTGGCTTAAAATCGAACGACGGCAAATCACCGTGCGGGGATCTTCGCACGATCACTTCTGATCCTTCGGGCGAAGTTTTTAATGCCCAATGAACGAGATTTCTTGCACCCCAGATGATCTGATCGCGAGTGTTATCGAGAATGAGAATTTTTAACGGCTTGTTCATATAAGTAAGTGTACCTCAAAAAAAGTGCATAGGAAGAGTGGGCGGCGATAAAAAGGCCGGCTCTTCCATCTAAAAACCCTTGTTTAATGATATAAATGTCAAAAAACTTCCAGAGAGGACGAAACACCAGATCAAAAATACCGGCCGACTTGTTTCGGCTGAGCAACTGGTCTTTGGCATGGCCCGCATATTCGACATTTTTAAGAATGTGCGAGCGCTGATCTGGAAAACTATAGTGTTCGATCGGCGACGTAAAATATTCGGTCGCACCCGAAACCGTCAGCGCTTCGTGAATTGCAGGCTCAGTCCAAGATGAACCCTGTTTTTTACAGAGTCTGAGCAAGTAATTCGGATACCACCCTGAGTGCATCACCCAACGATCGAGGTACCAGGTCTTGCGGGGCAAAAAATATCCGGCTACATTGCCTGCATTAAAAATCTTTTCTCGGATCTCTTTTGCTAACGTGGGCGACACCCGTTCATCGGCATCAAGATTTAAAACCCATTCTTGGGTGCACAGTGAGTGAGCAAGATTTTTTTGCTGACCAAATCCCATAAACGGCCTGGTCTCGACCCGTGCACCCAGGCTCTTCGCAATCTCGACCGTGCGGTCTGTACTCTGACTGTCGATGATGATGACTTCTGCAGCAATGCCCTTTACACTCTCAATAGCCGCGGCAATTCGCACCTCTTCATTGCGGGTAATGATCGTCACCGATAGCGGCAGTTTTTCGTTCATTTCGCGAGCTCCATGATTCTGTAGTTTCGAAACTCAAATGGACGGTGTCCGGTTGTTCGTTCATAAAGATCGAGAAATACCTTTTTAAGATCCGAAACTGAAAAAACATATGGAGAATGCTTAAGATCCCACGTCCAGCCCATGCGCTTGATGCGCTCACTCATGACTGCAGGGTGAGTTCCTTTGTACTCCTGTAATCCCCAGAAACGTTTATAGCGGTAATTTTCTCCGGTCGCCGTTTTTGCTTCAGATTTTGAATCGCCATGATAAAGCTGATCCATAAAAAAGGTTTTTTCCTTCATGGCCTCGGGGGTTCGTACCCATCCGTAATGAAAAATACGTGCCTTCGTTAACACAGCATTTAATTTCTGGCCGTTTGGCTTTCTAAAGCTCTGAGCATCGCCGATACTGCGAGCACCTGATGATTTTCGAATCGCGCGAATCTCTCGTCGATAGGCTGAACGCGTATTTTGTACCACATTGTATGACGAATAAAAATGCTGGTACTGAAACACAATTGCCTCGATGTTAGGCCCGGCATTCGCGAATGCGTTTCGAATCGCCGGATAATCCTCTTCATGAATCACTTCGTCCGCTTGAATATAAATACACCAATCGTGGGTGCAGGCGTCGAGGGCAATATTGGTTTGTTCAGACAAAATCAGGCCTGAACGCTTCTTTTCAGGATCGTTAAGCGGCCACTCCGTCTCGATGATTCGAACCTTACCTTGCCCCTCATCGTTTGCAAATTTACGAGTTGCCTCGAGACTCGCATCATCGCTTTTTCCGACATTCAAAACGAGTTCATCGACCAGCGGGAGAATCGATCTCCAAGCTTCGAGAAAAGGATAATCAAACTGAAGTCCGTTTCGGACGAGGCTAAACCCCGAGATTTTTTCCATATTCCTGGTAAACTCGGGCGATTTGCTCGTAGACCTGATCGACATTGATTCGGGTCATGCATTGCTGAGCCTCAGTAATGCATTCAAAAAGTCCGCACCAGGGCGGTGAACCAGGTTCGGTATTGCTTCGACAAGGAAGCGGTTCGATAAAGAGACGTGGATGGCGATCTTGTGGATAAGGATGCCATTCGAGCGGATGCTCTGGACCAAAAACTGTGACCGTAGGAACTCCGAGCGAAGTCGCCACATGCCTAGGCCCTGAATCATTGCCCACGAGTACATTTAATTGCGATATACGCGAGGCCAGAACCCGAATGTTACACGGAGGCATGACTTGCACTGCCGCGCGAAGCTCTGGATTTTGCGGAACCGCTTTGAAAAACTCTTCAGTGAGATTTTCTTCGCCCGGACCGCTGATGACCAGAACAGTACCTTTGGTTTCTTGAATCCATTTTTGGGCGACTTCTGCAAAACGATGAAGCGGCCAAATCTTCGTGGGCCGAGAAGCTCCGAGCGCAATGCCGAGCACAGGACGGGTAAGCCCCCAAGCTTTAAACTCTTCACGTGCAAGCGATCGTTCTTCGGGCTTCAGAAAAATCTCAGGCATGACGCCTTCAGGAACCTGAACACCCAGAGCCCGAACCGTATCGAGATCTCGCTCGACTACCGGCTTCATGACCCCTTTTCCTGGAACTTCGACAGTGGAATACAAATTCTTTGCCTTAAAACTATGAAAGTGAACCGCACGAACCTTCGCGCCGGTCGAAAGCGCAATCATGGCAGAAGCGGGTGATGCATGAAACGCACACACGACATCGTAGTTTTCTTTTCGAAGCTGAAAGGCCAGGCGAGTGGCGGCCTTGGTTCGCGCTGTACGGTCATTGTGCCAATTGACCGGCCAAAGTTTGGTGATGCCCGGGAAGCCTTCGAGAAGCCAGATCCAGGGTTGCGGGGCAGCAACATGAATACTCGCATTCGGAAAATTCCGATGGAGTTCTTTCAAGGCTGCGGTCATGAGAATGGTGTCTCCCATGGCGCGAAATTTTGTGACAAGGATACGTTTCGGATTGAGCATGCAGTGTTTTTATCCTACCATAATTTTCTAATTATGCAGGAAAAGCCCTATCTTTTATTTGCCGCTCCACGATCGCCTTTTGCCCGACGAATCCGCCTAATATTAAGGCGTTTCGAGTTCAATTTTGAAGAAAGATTGATCGATGGGTTTGCCCCACCGCAGGATTTCAGTCAGGCAAATCCCCTGGGTCTTGTGCCCACTTTGATCACACCAGATGGTTTGATTTTGAGCGATTCAGCTCATTTAATTGAATTTTTTAATGAGAAAACAAATGCAATCTGGCCTAAAGCAGACCGCGCACGAGCAGAAATGAGACAGGCATCTACCCTTTGCCACGGACTCATGCAAGCTGCGGTCGACTACCATAAATCCTTAAGACTAACCGAAGTTCCGTCGCCCCGTTGGATTGAGGATTATTCTTCACAGATGGAAGCAACCCTTTCTTACCTCGCTCAAGCCCCATCTGATCTGTGGTCTGCGCCAGGCGGGCTCACCCAAGCAGGATGGGACCTTTGCACAGCTCTCGAGTATCTCGATTTTAGAGTGAGCGATTTGAATTGGAGAGCGGTTTATCCACAATTTAGTTCGCTATTGTCAACTGCGAGAGCGAGCTCTTTTTTTAAAGAGACCCAGCCCCAATAGCAGCGAGCCGAGTCTCGATTTCTATGAGAGAGCGCCCCGCCTTGGTTCCATTGATGAACCAGACCGGAAACTGATTCCTAATCGCCCCAACTTCAAACTGGCAACGGTTGATCAATCGATAAAAAATGGGCTTTTCAGAAGGATTAATCTGAGTCGCGAGTTCAGAAATCTGTTTTAAATACTTTCTTTGGATATCAAAGAGGACGGTATATTTTTTAATGCGTTTGATTTTTTGAACCATCCCCAAACCTTCGCTGTCGAGCACCTTGGCATATTCTGCAAGGCCGTTCATTTTCTTTCCCAAAGAGTCGTAAAGGGTTTCGATATTGAACTGCAGGCGCATCAGCGGGTCTTCAGTTAAAGTCGCATTTTTCAGTAGTTTTTCTAAATCTGCCTTCTTCAGAAACCAGGCATCCAGTTCGATATCCTTTAAGAACAAATCCAGTGCAGCAAGATCATTGATCTTATAAAACAGATAGTCATCAGGAACTCCGGAGGTAAACGGCCGATAGAGATAGTGCGCTACTATTCCTTTCGGCTCATCTAAAAAGGCAACCTCGTATTTTAAGTTTTGATGATAAGCCCCCAGACCTAGAATGGGCGTATTCGAAGGCACCTTAGAAATCCTGGTGATGACCCCAAGATTCTTGCCATCATGATGGGCACCATAGCCTACCGCTTGAATGATTTCTTCTGACGCCGAAAGCCCGAGTCGCTCTTTATCAGACGTAGCAAAATCATTTTTTGAATTGAATATCGCGAGACCTAAACCTTTTTCGCCTGTCGAATCTAGAATCGTCTTAATTTTATCGTATCGCTCGACCCCGGTGATTTTATTCCAAGCAGGCGAGTCGATTTGAAACGATTCCTGGATTTGATTGAAACCCCCCTTTGCTACCCCGTGCCCACGAAAGAAAATCTTACTTTGTTTTTGATATAAATAGGAATAGCGATCAAACGGAAACGCTGCACATCCCATTCGCTCGCTAGCCGCTTCTGTCGAAAGCTTGCTGCAGCTGGCAACAGAGGAAGAATCATTCGCTGAATACAGAAATAGGATGAATAACAGCAAGCACATAGATTCCTTTTAGGATTAAAGTGCGTTTAAGGGCAGGTCATGACTGAGCCGCTCGTATTCGTGCACGAATCCGCTTCAAGTACTGAACTTCCGTATCCTGACCCCATGCTGACATAATAGTATTGTGCGACTGCATTTCGATTACCGTAAAGCCAACCACAGTTGAGAGTCATTGAACTCGGAGTGGCAGTGACCGTAACTGTGCCAGAAGTCGAAACCAACATCGAAGAACTGAGAGCAGATCCACCTAAAGTGGCAGACACACCACTTAAATAGCTTGCACTGCTTTCTAGGTATTCCGAACTGAGACTTCCCCAGCAATAGCCCACTTCAGCATAGGTTGCGCTGGATGGACTAAAATAAAGTCGCATACCTGCTGTAACCGAAACGGTCTGTGAATAATTACTTCCGGCGCTGACCGTCGTTGTACCGCTGAGCAAAGACGAATGAACCTTATAACCAGTCAGAGTGCCGCCACTATAAATAGGAACCGAACCAGGAGGGATCACAGAACCGCCACCAGGTACGGTTGAATTTCCGCCCAAACCAAGCACTGGGTTTGACGACTGATTCGAGCCACAGCCCGAAAATGCGATCAAAAAGGCACCCAAAGTTACGGCATTTGCCGTATATTTAATAAAACTCATATCTGATTCTCCGACTCCATTTAAGCAGTAAGCATGCCAGCCCAAACCACTGCCTGAAGCGGATTTAAAAGGATTTGAGCAGAATTTGGCCCAAAAAGCGTAAAATGTTTGTACACCCTTTCAGAGAATCGACAGAAGTCAGGGGTGACACATTGGATTTGCAGGTAAGGTTTCGCATAATGGTCTGAGAGGGTATTTTCGTGCAACCATTCAAACGACCGAGCAGCAACACATTCAAAATCCTATGGGCCGCGGGTGCCCTTTGCGGCTTTATCTCCCTCTTCAGTCTCTTTTCCTAGGTCTAAGCCAAGCCTTGCGGTTGCAACTCCCGGTTACTTGACGTACTTTTAAAGTAATGACGGAAGAGATGCAAAAACGATTAGAACCGATCATCCACGAGTTTACCTCGGGAGATTACTACCCGGAAGTGTTCAAAGCCAAACAGGAGTTTTTCGAGCGCTCGGGCGTGGTGTACGAAGACGATGCCGAATTCGAACAGCGCATGAACCTGTTCATGGACTGGTATATTTTCGATCGCGATCTTCCGGGAGTCGACCTTCCGCCGATCCGCTATTACGTGCGCCAACACAGCACAGAATTTTCAGTAGAAGAGAAACAACTCTTCGAGGACCTCTCGACCTCGATTCACACCCTTTTTGTACTGAAGCGCTTTAGCTGGTTCGGAAAGAACCTGGTGGTTCAGGATTTGTTTTCGAGAAAACTCTATATCGTTCGCGACCCGAAACTTCAGATGGCTTTTTCGAAGGGCGATATTTTTGAAGGACGGGTTTTTCCTCATCAGGGCAAATGGTATTTTGCGAGTGGCTTTTGCTTTCACCCCGTCGAAATGCGTTCTTTCATTCTGGGAGAGATCAAGAAAATCCGCTTTCAGGAACGCACCCGTCACTTAAAACTAATTCTGCAACTTGCGCAAATGAAGCTTAAACATCAGCGTTTTGCCCATATTGACGTAAAACATATCTACGGATTTGAATCGAAGTTCTGATCTATTTAGCGTCAATTTATGCACATTTGACGAGTCATTTTAAAAAGGTTGATCCAATCGACAGCAGTACTCATGGCCGTAAGTCACAGCGCAAACGCTGTCACCCTGATGCGGTCTTCATCGATACATCCAAGCACAACCCACATACCTCTCGCCCGGAAGTTTCGCTTCACGATTGCGGCAAATTTCGAGGTATTCCTGCAGGTCTCGTCCCTCGGGCCACGCATGATAAGCCATTCGATAAACTTCATCGACTATCAACCCATCATTTTGATGAACTGATCGAACAAGTAAGTCGAATCGTGCGGGCCAGGAGAACTCTCGGGGTGATACTGCACCG
>CAIKYX010000195.1 GCA_903831745.1 Oligoflexia bacterium | reverse complement strand
TTAACTGCGGAAACTTTGCTTTCATCTCGAGCACGTGTTCATCAGGAACGCAAACCCAGATTCCGGTATCCAGGTCAGATTTTTCTTTCTTACGAAGCACCAGCATAATCTTGTCGTCCACATAAACCGCAGTACATCCGAACATCGGGCGAGTGTGCACGTCGAGCGCTGAAAGCTCATCCAGCACAAACTCAAAAGGGATTGATTTTTTAGGAGCAACTTTTCTGATCTTGCGTGGCGATTTCATCACGGCACCTATAGTTTCTGTTGACTGAGCCAGGTTTTGCAAAACTCGAGCAATTCAGGCTCTGGCTTAGAATGCTGATTCCACCAGACTCCGAAACGGGTCGCTTCGATTTCAGGCATTGGAATTGTTTTCAATACTCCTTGAGCGATTTCCCTTCGAACGGCGTAAGTGGGAATATACGACCAACCCAAATGACAAAGGAGCGCTTCACGCAAGGTATTTACCTCAGAAAATGTAAAAGTAAACTCACACTCCCCTTCGATCTGTTCGCGAACGGCATCGAAATCATTTCGCTCATAATGCAAATAATCTTTCTTTTGCAATTTATGTTTCTTAGAGAAATTTGTCTTTAACCAATCCGGAGAGGCTACCCAGGAAAACGTTTCATTGGCGAGCGGCTTGAACCCGATCTCGGGTGAATAAGGCGCCCCACAATCGAAGCCGATCGTTACCTTGCGCTCGAGAAGTAAACTCTCGATACCTTGATCGGTGCCGACCAGACGGATCTTCGGATATTTTTTTCGAAAAACCGAAAGTTGCGGCACGAGAATGCGCGCTGCAAATTCGCGGGTGGTCGCAATGACCAGCTCGCGCTCGAGTCCGAGCTGCCGCTCTTGTTCATTCATCACCGAGCGAACCCAGGCATTGTACCTGAGCCCTTTGGGCGTCAAACGCCAGCGCCCATTTTCCTTTTCGATCAGATGGTATTGCCCCTGCATCGCTTGCAGGCGCCGCGAAATAACCGAAACATCCCGACCATGTAGTTCTGCGATCTCTCGCAGATTCTCGGTCTTTTCGAGTAAACAAAGGATTTCGGATTCTTCTGAAGAGAGTGCAAACTTCATGTTGTTTTATTACAACAAGCAACTGCCATTTTGCAATAAAACAATTTATCAAAAGCGAGTAGCTTTGCTTTCAGAGAGGAAATCATTATGAAAACAAAACAAAACAATAAAACTCAGTCAGAACGCAATTCAATCGTATCAAAATTCGTGTCAGGAGGATTACTCCTGGGCCTGGCCACTCAATCCTTTGCGGCAACCCCCACAGGAAGACTCGTGGTGCATGAATGGGGAACCTTCACATCCGTGCAGGGTTCGAATGGAGTTTCACTTCAGGGACTTCAACACGAGGACGAATCTCTTCCCGATTTCGTTTACGGGCGGGATTCACTCAAAGAAGGTGCTACGGTTGCGGAATCAGGTCCGGGCGACCGAGGTGGCAGTGGCGGAACCGGCAACCCGGGTGACTGGCCTCACGGCCATGGCCATGGCAAACGAGTAGAACCCCAGATGTTGGCTCGCGCTGACACCTCGATTACCCAGAAACTCGAGACTCCGGTCGTTTATTTCTATTCGGATCATGCCCAAACCGTAAATGTCGATGTTGATTTTCCGGGCGGAGTGATTTCACAGTGGTTTCCAAATGCAACCCAATTTGCCCCACCGGTAGGCGGAAATCAACGTCTGGCGAATGGTTCGATGAGTTGGTCTGTCGACGTGCTGGATCACGCAGCCAGCGTACCGACCATACCGCAAGACAGCATCTGGGCGCCGTCACGCAAGGTCAATTCAAATTTTGTGAGCTTCAAAGGTGAAAATGAAAAATTCATCTTTTATCGCGGACTCGGAAACTTCAAGACCTCGTTTACAGTAGAATCCAAAAAGGGATCGTATACTCTTGCAAATTCTTCTGCTCAGGATATTCCTTCGGCATTCCTGATTCGCGTAACTGCAGGCTCACATCCGCAAGGCTTCATCAAGCCACTCGGAAACATCGCAGCCCATCACACGATGATGCTGGATGCCTCGGAAATTCCGGCCCTCGATGCTGATTTCGACCACTATCTGAAATCAGTATCAGAAAATCTCGGCAAAGCCTTGGTAGAATCCGGTCTATTTGCAGATGAAGCGCAAGCGATGGTGAATACTTGGAGCAAAAGCTATTTTAAAACTCCAGGCACCCGGGTTCTCTATGTGCTTCCACGCGCGTGGACTGATGCGATTCTTCCAATTCGCGTTACCCCACAACCGACTTCACTCATACGCACACTCGTGGGCCGCGTAGAGGTTCTCAGTCAAGAAGAAGAACGTAACCTTGAAGCGGGTCTGCAGGATTTGAAACCAGAAACGACTCAGTCATTTGTCAATGATCTGGGCCGATTCGCAGAGCCGAAACTTCGCCGAGTCATCGGGCTTACCCGACAGAATTCGGTCCGTAAGACCGGTGAAGAGATCCTCCGAGAAATCCAGTAGCCAAGTACAAGGCACCTGGTAAGTGTGGTTTTGCCACCTTACTAGGTGCTGAAGTGGCCTGAACTGTGCCTTATACTTAATGGTTTACACTCTCCGGACACCGTGTTAATTCCCCGTCGAACCATTTATCAGGGTCGAGAGAACCCGAAGGAGATAGAGATGAAATCATTGATTGTATTAGCCGCGCTTTTGTCGTCAGTCAGTTCTTATGCAAATAATGTCAATTGTTCGATGCTGGACAAAGACGGCTCGACCATCGCAGTCAAGTTGGATACTGCGGCCACGGAAGGTGTCATGACCAAGACAGTAAAAGGCGTAGCCAGCACCCAGTATTTTTTGAAAATTTATATCATGAATGACAGCGCGGGATATAACTACTACGAAGGTCTGGCTCGCGCTCCATTGACCGGTGGCGATCCAATGTTTTTCCGCATGAAATATTCACAAGACACCCAGATCACCACACTTTCGATCTCTGAAGTGGGCGCAGAAAAGAAAGACATCACTCAATTTAGTGATTGCACTTTCCGCTAATCAACCGTTTTGTACTTTGAGTTTCGATTCCTGAGCCTTGGCAGCACGCTCGAGGCTCAGGACAAACTCCTGTATCACCCGAATCATCATACTGGCATCGACTGCCTTCGGCTGCCATTCACTACCGACTTCACGTCGCAGTTTCTCTGAACTGAATTCCCAGGTACGAGA
>CAIKYX010000194.1 GCA_903831745.1 Oligoflexia bacterium | reverse complement strand
CGATCTGCCGTGTCGGCACAACTGCACCAGACTTGCATCCTTGGTCGGAAATGCTTCGACAATCTCGATCTGGGTTTCATCAACCGTATCTTTAGCCATCACCACGTACCAATAATCGGCATCATGCGAGTAATGACGGATGAAGTGATACACTTTCTTCGAAGACTTGGGATTAAAACTCCAAAGTTCGCTCGGCTCTTGCAGTGTCTCTTCGAGACACTTCTGATAGAAACCATAATCTTCAAACGGAATATCACTTTCCTTGCGACTCTTATTGATCGAAGCATGAACAGAATCGGCTTCGGTCCAGGCAGATGCCAATCGGCCCGCTTCCGGGTCAATTCGTTCATCCAGCTCTTCATTCAAAGCCGACTCTTTTTTAGCGACCTTCAGTTTTTCGCCCCGTCTGAATTCATTGACGAGGTGTCGATCATTCGTAATGAAGGCAAGGTAAAGAAAACTTGGCTCACCTCGCAGCATCAAACAGATGGAAACGGCAAAAACCGACTGCCCGTCGGGTTTGAATTCAGCGATCATGCAATACCGATGATCTCCCTGCAGGGTCTTTTCAACCCAAACTTCTTCCGGCTGCTCGAGTGCCATCCACCTGAGGTGGGCATATTTCTCGCGTTGTTCCGAGGTCAAATCGTTCGCGGAGACATGTCTGCCGTAGAAACGTTCGAGCTTTTCGATTTCGGGAGTAAAGTAAGTAACAATGCAAGGTTCGCTACAAAAGAATCGACCCACTTCTTCTTCAACGAATAATGCCTGCTCTTTCGCTGCAATGATCTTGTTGCATTCCACACAGTGAAGTGAGGATTTACCGGCAGATTTATCCTTGGCTTTCGCCGAAGATTTCTCTGGAGTCTCGGTAGAGACTGCGCGTGAGCGATTAACTCGTGGTTTGGCTTTTGGCCGGCCTTTTGTACTCATCCTTAAGATTTCCTTTGGATTGACTCCAAGGTTTCGGCCTATTCCTTAGGCCTTAAATCTATTCTGAGGGCATTCCTGCAGCCCCGTCAATGACACCATTTTGGCGGTCGTTGAATTTTCATTTTTTTTGCGACAGGGCGATATATTCGATTACAATGGTTGTAGGGCCGGGATTGACCTGCCCCTTATCTCAACCCATGGAGGGGTGAAGGATGATTACCGTTACCAAGGAACAGCTGAGCGCTGTTGAATACTTATTGGCCCAATCTGCTCAGGGAAACCACGTGCTCTTCGACGTTTCAGTCGTGCGTGAAGTTTTTGCGCAGCCGGCTTCCGCAATGAGCGAAGCAGAAGCTTACGAAGTCGAACATCACATTGAAAAATTGATTTCACTCGAAAATATCCGCTCGCAAAAAGCGTATATCGAGAAACTCCCCCAAACGACTCTGTTTCGCGTGGTGAAAACTTATTTCAATATTGTCGAAAATAATATTTTCGAGAATTTGCGAGACGTTCAATGAGCAATTCCATTTCACCGTATTCACGTTCCGATATGGCCGACCAGTTCCGTGCAGACAAGGCGGAAAAGGAAGCGGTTCAGACGGAACATGAACTCGAAATGGATAAGCTGAAAAAAAGTTATGTTGCAGAAAAGGAAGCAACACGCGACCGCTTTGAATCCTCGATTCAGGCTGAGCGAAATTCGGAATACGATCAGATCAGAAAAGCCCGTACCGAAGTGAATCGCGAAGCCCGCCGCCTCGACTCGATGAAAAAGGAAGTCGTGGGCCAAAAAACGGAAGAACTTCGAAAAGAAGCACTGCAAGCCGATACCGAAGGCCGCGAACAACTTCACGACATTCTCTATCGCAATCAGGCTGCCCAGGAGTACGAAAGAAACCGCGGAATAGAAGCTGAAAACCTCGTAAAGAATTCACACCAGAAATCAGCCCAGCAGATCATGAACAGCAGCACCCAGCAATTGAACCAACTGGCACAATCCAAAACAACCGAACTCGAACACGCCAAAGCCGACCATGCCACAGCATTGGATCAGATTCACAATCACTATGAAAACCTTCGCGGCCAGGAAGTTCAAAAGTACGATACCGAGCTCAATTCGATTCGTACCGCCACCGGCAACGAACTGAACGAAAAAAAACTGGTCAATTCGCAATGGATCTCGAATTACACTGATCGATTGCGCGACCCATTCTATCGCCTGAATCGCTTCGAAAGTTCGATTGAAGACACAGGCAACGCTTATGTCTTACGGGTAAAAGTTCCGGAATATGATCGAGCACATTTTAAGGTACAGCTTTCGGGCCAGGAAGTACAAATCGTGGGCATTCGCTCGAACAACGACAAAGCCGAAGTCGAACCGGGCCGGGTCATTACCACCAATTCGTTTCAAAATGTCAGCGAGCGTTTTTCCCTCGATCAACCGGTCGATGGCCGGGCGATGACCTTACAGGAACGTGGTGATTGGCTGATTTATCACCTTCCTAAATTCGGAGCCGCCCATCCCATGAGAGGCGCTCTCGAGGATTCAAGAATATCGCAAGCGGAAGCCGCTTCGATCAAGGAAATGGATTTTCCAAACTCACTTCCAAAGCCTACGATTCCAAAAGATACCAGTGGCCGTGGTCCTCTAGGTTAAGGTCGGGCCCACCTTTTGGTTCAGTTACGCATTAAATTTTACTCCGGCACCGCGAATGGTCAGCAAAAACTGAGGAGCTTCCGGGTTCGGCTCGATTCTTTTACGAATTTGAGTCATTAAGTAATCAATTGTCCGGGTCTTTGGCAAGAAACTGAACCCCCAAACATCTTTTAGCAGCCGATCCTTGCTGACAATGGTTCCGCGTCGCTCGATCAAATAAGATAAAAACTTGTACTCAAGCGGAGTCAATGAAATCCAGCCATTGGGAGACAGCACTTGCTGAGTATCCGGATTCATCACCCAGAGATCCGGAACCTTCTCATCTTCGACGCTGATCTCAGGCCGGCGTCGCTCGAGCGCTTGCAAACGTGCAGCCAGTTCCTGATAAGAAAATGGCTTGGGCAAATAGTCATCCGCGCCCGCTTGCAAGCCCTTTACCCGTTCTTGCAATGCAGATTTGGACGAGAGTATCAACGCGAGACTTTTCTTACGCAGTGGATGTGTGAGCAGTTCGATTCCATCTCCGTCCGGTAGATTTCGGTCGAGAATCATCAAATCAAATCTCTTTTTGGTCAATTCAGAACGAGCTTCAGCGAGATTCTTCGCCCAGATCACCTGATAACCGAGCTTTTGCACAGAAAGTTGCAGGGTTTCCGCGAGATTCACTTCGTCTTCGACTAACAGGATACTGGCTGCGGGCTTCATGATTTAAAGTCGCCCTCCAACGAAAACTCGGCACCCTTGCCTTCACCCAGACTTACCCCCCGCAGGGTGATTCCCATGGCGCGTGAAGCACTGGCAGATAGGTAAAGACCAAGCCCGGTACCTGGAATAGCCACGGACTTATCATTTGCCCGTTGAGGCAGTCTCGAAAATCTTCTGAAAAGATAGTTCTGATTCTGTGGTTTAAAACCTAAACCCTGATCAACAATAGAGAGGCGCCAGCCCTTTTTCTTAAACCAACCGGTTTCTGTTTTTTCAGTTCTAATCTGAACTACGGGTTTGCCGAGCGAAAACTTTCGGGCGTTGTCCAGAAAATTCCGAATAATCAGTTCGAACAATACAGGATCAATCTGAACTGACCCGTCGAGCTTCGATCCTTGACGAGACAGGATGGCGCCAGTTCCGAGCAGATCCTGAAAACTCTCCCACTTCTCAGAAAGCCAATTCTCGAGATCGAGTACTTTTAGTTCAGCCCGCAGTTTCGTCTCGCGCAAACGGGCCGCTTGAAGAAGCAACTCAACATCCGATTTCAAACGAGTTAACTCAAGGCCATGCGATTTCCAAAGTTGGGCAATTTCAGCCGGAGAATTGGTCTCATTTTTCAGTAAATCCGAAACGAGGGTCAGCGTAGCCAAAGGCGTGCGAAGTTCATGACTGATTCGATCGAGAAAATCGGCCTGAATCTGACTGACTTTCATCTCGCGAAGCAGTCGATAAAAGAAAAGAATCAACGCCGAAATAATACTGATAAACCCGAGCGATCCTAGAATGATCTTCAGCCATGGAACACTCTCGAAATTAACATGCTTGACAACCTCGATATTATAGCTCGTCGCCATCACTCCCGCGACTGCGAGACCGACGATAAAGAGAAAAACCCATAAACCTATTTTAGGCCGTGTGACTACTTTTTCGAGCTTCATATTCCAATCCTGAGATCCAAAAAGAAATGAACACCAGATCTGCTATCAAAAGATGCAGCATCTGAAGTGCATTGGGGGCCATCAGCATCCAATTCAGAATGCCAAGAACAAATTGCGAAACTACAGCTACCAACAAATAATTACGCGCGGAATGCAAACCGGCTCCTTCGAGTTTTTGTGTCCACCCAAAAACCAAACCAATCCAAACCACTGCCAGCAGCGGATGAATGATTCGCAAACGAAGCAAAAAGTGAGCACTGACCGCGAGATCTGCTTCCCACCCGGCCTTAAGTGAAATCGCCGGAAACAGCGTATCGCCCAACGCGGTGATCGCCCCGCACATGGCTAAAGCAATAAACGCAAATAGGGTAAACTTAAAATACGGCTTCACCGGAAACACTGTTGGATTTTTTTCACCGCGGAATGCCTCTTCTCGCTTGGATAACCAAACCAGACTGGCGAGCGAAGCCACCAGAAAAAGCGTATTGGCCGAATGAAGCGAAATCGAAATCGCGCGTTTTACCGATTGATCAAACTCGACCAATTTAAGAAGTACCAAGCCCGCGCCCAGAATCGCCTCGAGAAAAATAGCGACCACAGAAAGCCCGGCAGCTCGTCTGACCAGTGAGTTTTTATCAGCCAACCGGTAGGACCAGAATAACGCTACCACCACAAAAATCAGACTCAGCCCACTGCTTGCGCGATGAACAAATTCTACGACGGTTTGAATTCGTTCCGGAGTTGGCAACACCTCTCCGTTACACAGCGGCCAATGCTGGCCACACCCTGCTCCACTGCCGCTGGCACGGACATAAGCGCCCCAAACTATGACCAGCAGAGAAAACACAAGATTGAATAAAGCGAAACGCTGAAATGCTTTCATGATTTTTTAGGCGTCAGCTCCTTCCATTTAATACTGCACCCCATCGACGGAACCTGATTGCCCAGATCTTTCTTGCCTGCAAGAACACCTTCAATTGCCCGCTTCAGACTTTGTTCCTGGATCGCCGCAGGATCTTTCCAGGAATCATCGATCCGGCCACGATACCTCAGGCGAAAATCGGCCCCACCCGTACCCCATGCCACGTTCTCATACAAATAAGGATCAGGCGTACAAACCGCATCGTAACTTCGGGCGACTTCTTGGGTCTCGTCCATCACATAAGGAAAAGCCAGATTCCATTCTTTGGCAGTCTTCTTCATGTTTTCAAAACTATCAGCTTCTTTATAATTGGGATCGTTCGAATTGATTCCCAGAACGGCGACTTCCTTTGAAGCAAATTCGCGCGCAAGCTCACTCAATCGATCATGAATGGCGATCACGTACGGGCAATGATTGCACATGAAAACAATCAGCAGTGCTTTTTGGTTCTTGAAAGAATCGAGTGAATAGGTTTTGCCGTCGACGCCGGAAAGACTAAATGCAAGCGCCCGAGATCCTAGCTCGGACTGGGTAGAATGAAGGAGTGCCATAATGATAGGAGTTTACCACAGACTTGAAGGTCGTGGATCCGCGAGCGATCAAATGAAGCTACAAGAGTTAACGCTTTGAGTTGACATTCCGTACCGGATACAATTTCACTCACTCAAATCCCTATTTTTTCGACATTTTATGAAGGAGGGGGCAATCCTTACGCTGAGGAATTCAAAATGAAATACTTATTTCTGATCTTATCGACCGCAATCAACGGAAATGCGCTCGCCTGCCAATATGGAATGGATTCATCAAAACGGGAGGATGAACTCATCCAAAGATTGCTTCCAGACGCAACCGTAGCATCCGGAGACGGCCTGAAAGATGCAACCGGTCTTTCATGGGACATGTTTTCAAATAATTGCCCGAGTGACTTCAAACTTTCAGGACATATCCAATTTATCAACCATGGAATGTACTGTCGCGGAAAGGTGATCCTTAAGTACAGAGACAATCACTACTCAAGAGGAAAAATCAAGTTCGTGTCGTGTAGCGCTGGCGACTACCAACAAGATTAGAACCTCAATTCCACTGCAGGGCTAAGTTGGATTAAACGTAGGTATAGGAACGTCCTCCGCCTACGGCGTGCGGATTGTTCCTATACCTACGTTTAATCCAGCTTGACCCTATAGCGGATTTGACAACGCCGCGGACGTTTCTATCGAATCAAGGTGACCATTAAAGTAATAAAAGGAACAATCCGCACGCCGTAGGCGGAGGACGTTCCTTCTATTACTTTAAAGTTACCGTGAAACTATTGAGGCATCAGTTTCACTGGAACATTCCAGCTGCCAAAAGCGGCGAAGCCGCATTTCGGCAGCCTTATTTCTTAGCTTAGTAACGATAATATTCTGGTTTGTATGGCCCTGCAGCCTGAATTCCGAGGTACTCAGACTGAGCCGGAGTCAGCACATCCAGCACAACACCAATTTTAGCGAGGTGCAAACGAGCCACTTTTTCGTCGAGATGTTTTGGCAACATATAGACTTTTTTCTCGTAGTTGGCTGTGTTCGTCCAAAGTTCGATTTGGGCGAGCGTTTGATTCGTAAACGAATTACTCATGACGAAACTTGGATGCCCGGTAGCACATCCGAGGTTAACGAGACGGCCTTCAGCCAGCACGATGATCTGCTTGTTGTTCTCGAGGGTATACAGATCGACTTGTGGCTTAACGGTGTCTTTGGTCTTGCCATAGTTTTTGTTCAACCATGCCATATCGATTTCGATATCGAAGTGACCGATGTTACAAACAATCGCTTTGTCTTTCATTGCGCGGAAGTGTCGGTCGACGATGATGTCTTTACAGCCGGTGGTAGTGACGATGATATCCGCTTCAGGAATCGCGTCGTCCATCTTCTTGACTTCGTATCCTTCCATCGCAGCTTGAAGTGCGCAAATCGGATCGATCTCGGTCACAATCACGCGGGCTCCCGCACCTTTCAGTGACTCGGCAGAACCTTTACCTACGTCTCCGAAACCGGCAACAACGGCAACTTTACCGGCCATCATCACATCGGTCGCGCGACGAATGGCATCTACGCAAGATTCGCGGCAGCCATACTTGTTATCGAATTTTGATTTCGTGACAGAATCATTGACGTTGATGCATGGAACCGGAAGCTTTCCGGCTTTTGCGAGATCGTACAAACGATGAACGCCAGTAGTGGTTTCTTCTGAAATTCCTTTGATGCCTTTGTAAAGCTCTGGATATTTCTTGAGCACGAGGTCGGTCAAATCGCCGCCGTCATCGAGAATCATGTTCAGTGGAGTTTTATCCGCACCGAAAAACACAGTTTCATCGATACACCAGTTGAACTCGGCCTCGGTCATGCCTTTCCATGCGTAAACCGGAATGCCTGCAGCTGCGATTGCGGCAGCCGCGTGATCTTGAGTAGAAAAAATATTACATGAAGACCAGGTTACTTCTGCACCCAACTCGACCAGGGTTTCGATCAATACTGCGGTCTGAATGGTCATGTGCAAACAACCGGCAATGCGCGCGCCTTTGAGTGGCTTGGTTTTGCCATACTCAGCACGAAGCGCCATCAAACCCGGCATTTCTGCTTCTGCTAGTCTGATTTCTTTACGTCCGAAATCAGCCAGGGAGATATCTCGCACCTGATAGCGAAGGCGGGTTGAATTGGGATAGGTTCCTGTAGAAAATGTATTTTTCATTCGATATTTTGTCCTTTTTTGAGTGAATACAACTTAACGTAAAATTGTCTCGCAGTGAAGCCTATTATCGTGTAATTCTCTTGAAAAGTGTCACAACTATGTCATTGATATCGATTAATAAAACTTATGGCAGGCCATTCAAACCCGGACGTTTTCGACGCCTCGCCATTGGCAGTTGGAATACCCCTGCCGATCCTACGATCTACGGCGTACTCGAAGTCAACGTCGAAAAGGCACTTAAATACGTCGAAGAACACGGAAAATCATCGGGCGAACGAATTACCATCACTCATTTCGTAGGCAAAGTTTTCGCCGAAGTACTGACCAAGCACCCCCAATTGAATTGCCAGCTTCGATTCGGCAAGTTCTATCCTCGCAAAAATATCGATCTTTCATTTCAAGTGGCCATCGAGGGCGACGACCTCTCGGCTGGCTTTGTAGGCTCTGCCGATCAAAAATCGATTGCAGAGATCGCGCGCGAATTGAACTCCGATGCCCGCAAAATCAGGCGCGAAGAAGACCCTATTTTTGGCGGAACCAAAAAACTCAGTTCGATCATTCCTGGCATTTTTTTAAGAACTTCAATTCGCGTGCTCGAGTTTTTTATCAACACACTGAATATTTGGACTCCCCTTTTTGGGCTGCCCAAGAACGCATTCGGCAGCATCCTCATCACGAATGTGGGCTCACTCGGAATCGACTTTGCGCTTCCCGCACTTTATCCACCTGCAAACGTTGCCTCGATCATTGCGGTGGGCGCCATCTATCGGGCCCCGATCTATGAGACCGACGAACAAGGAAACGTGCTGAGCACCCGACTCGAGCGATTTGTGCGACTTTGCGGAGCCTTCGATCATCGCTATGTCGATGGCGTTCATGCCTCGCGCGCATCTCGCGACATTCGACGGCTCTTTGATGACCCTTCGTTACTGAATCGCACCTGAGTAATATTCAAAATTTTGACGGAACGATAATTTATTTACATTGCTTGAGAAGAAGTCTTAAACTCTAATCATGAAAGTATTGTTACTGGCTTCTTTTCTATTCTTCACAGGATGCGGAAGCAGTCACAACGGAATGGTGACATTGACTTTACTCACGCCATTCGGCCAGGCCTCTACCCCCCATCGCCTCATGCAGGAATTCTTTAAGATCAGAAACCTGACTGGCCCCACCTGTGTGCAACCGCAACTCTATGCTGGCATCAGCACTAGTGATGGCGCCAACCTCGGAAAACTTACTCCCATCACTCTGCGAACCGAAGTTTATACCCCTGTTTCGATGGATAACCCTACGGCCGTGACTTGGCTGAGCAATCACTCGGCGCTCGACACTCCGATTCAATTGCAAGTTCCGGCCGGAACAAAGATTGACGTCGCTGTGTTCGGCGTATTTTATCAACCCCAAATAGGTGCCGATGGAATGACCTGCAGTGATTTGGTTGACACGCCTCTGGATAGTTTTTCGCTCATGGGGCACACATCGGCCCTCCTCCAAGAATCTGGATCCGTTGCACTACCCATCTGGGTAGTGAATGCCGACGGTACCTCTACCACGTACCCGGTCAGCGGCAACCCTGGCGATTTTCACTGCCCCGATCCGTCACTCGATCATTCACAATGCTCATTCAAAGATTTTGTAAAAGTCAGCATTTCGGGAAGCTTCAGCAGCAAATCTCTAGAATATCCGGATGATGGTTCTGCCCTACATCCAGTTCAAAAACTTAGATCCTCACTGTTTACTTTTACAGCGCCCAGTGTCTTTCCGTATCATTTTTATTATGACTATTCAGGCCCTCACAATGCAGCAGTCACCACCTCGGGAGTGAGCGTTCCGCTTGCTTCGGGCTCGATCACCATTACGCAACTCTCAGAATGAAACAAGTACCACTCAAAAAAACTGCCATCATCGGTACTGGCCCAGGAGGCCTGATGGCCGCAAGCCAACTGGCGCTCTCTGGATCTGCGGAAGTTCATGTCTTCGAACGCAGAAGTGGCTTTGGGCGAAAACTCCTGATCGCAGGCAGTTCTGGCCTGAATATTTCTCATCACTTGCCGATTGACGAATTCGCGGCCCATTACGAAGGCTGCACAAAAGAGGAATGGAAAAAACTTCTTACTCAATTCGGACCAACCGAATGGATCCAATTTCTGAACCAAGAGCTGGGACTCGAAACTTTTCTCGGCACTTCGGATCGTTATTTTGTACGCGAAATGAAAGCCGCAAACCTACTCAAGGCATGGACGCAGTTTCTAGAGAAACACGGTGTGAAGTTTCATTCGGAGCATGAACTCATCGGGTTTCAATCAACCCACACGAATATTACCCTAGAATTTAAAACTCCAAACGGCGTGACGACAGCCCCCTTCGACCAGGCCGCCCTGTTTTTGGGTGGCGGCAGCTGGGAAAACGAAATGCCGTCGTGGGTCGAACTCTTTCGCAAGAAAAACATCAAAGTGGTAGAATTTGCACCGAGCAATGTCGGCTATGAAGTCGCCTGGTCTTCGGCTTTTCTAAAAGAGAGCGAAGGACAGCCGCTAAAGAAAGTGCTTCTCAGTACTTCTCGAGGAAAAAAACTGGGCGAACTCGTCATCACGAAATACGGACTCGAAGGAACCCCCGTTTATTTCTGCGGTATATCAGGCAAAGCAACGTTGGATCTAAAACCTGATCTCACTGAAAGCGAAATATTAAAACGCCTCCGGGACATGAAAGAAAACTTTTCGCCCATGAGACGGGTCAAGCACCTTCTTGGCCTCAGCCCCGCCGCAGAGAGCCTCGTGTTTCATCACGCGGGCGAAGCGAAAGAGCAACTAGAAAAACTCATCTCGATGATCAAACGCTTTCCGATCGAGCTGATCAAACCCCGCCCCCTTGAAGAAGCCATTTCTTCTCGCGGAGGAGTTGCCCTCAACGAGATTTCTGAAATCTACGAGTTCAAAAAATTTCCGCGCATTTTTTGCGGCGGCGAAATGCTCGATTGGGACGCCCCGACCGGAGGTTTTCTCATACAGGCGTGCGTGAGTCAGGGCGCACGAATCGGAAAACATCTGGCATCCTGATCTTTGATTAAGACTGAGCAGTCAGATCCGCCACCCGCGGAAAATATTCCTGCTTCTCACCAATGACATGCCCAGCTTCGATCGGCTTTCCCAATTCATCGATCGAAAATACTTCTGATGGCAACTGCAGCGACTGTCTAAGTTTTTCCATCGTTTCAGGAACGAACGGATGAAGCATGATCATCAGATTTTTTAAGACATAGAAACAAGAATAGAGTGCATCTTTACGCACGTCTTCCGGCTGGCGATCATCATGCGGTTTGAATTGGGTAAAAAGGCTATTGATCTGTCGGGCATAATTTTCAATCAAGTTCAGCAAAATTCCATATTCGGCGCGCTCCATCGAACGTAAATACTTACGAACCAAATTTGCCGTCTCGAGCACCACTTTTTCATTCAAGCGGCCTTCCGGAACTTTTCCGCCAAATTTAGTATGACACGCTGAAATCGGTTTTTCGAATGCGGCATTCATCGGTCCTGCCAGAAACCGATTGCGTTCATCGAGACTGGCAAAATCAAAGTTCGATGATTTCTCGGGCAGACTGAGCATCGCTAAAAAATAACGAACCTGATCGGCTGAATATCCTTTTTCATCGAGCAACTGATCGCCGGTATAAAAATTTCCGGTCGACTTACTCATCTTTTCGCCACCCACCATCAGGTGAAAACAACTGAAGACATCCGTTAACTGATATTCACCCGGTTCAGGTAAACGGGCTTGATCCTTTTGGGTTCCCAACCACATCGCACCTTGCATCAGCACATAAAAATAAACATTGTCTTGGCCGAGAAACTGGGCAACTCGGGCATTTGGGTCTTTCCAAAATTTTTCGAATTCGGCTGGATCTCGACCTTTTTGCTTCAGCGCAACTTGCGAGAATGCAATCGGTGCAATCAAAGAATCAGGCCAAACGTAAAGGGTTTTTCCAGCCATTTCGGGATCGAGGTCCACTGGCATCGGAATCCCCCAACTGACATCACGACTAATCGAGCGGTGCGCCCAACCATCGACAAATTCACTTGGAATCTCGTGCTTCGCCAATAAGTCACGACCTGTCGTCAGTTCAGCTTTGTTTTCGAAAGTCAGCGCCACTTTCTTACCTGCCGCATATTTGCTTTTATGCTTTGGCAAAGTTTCTTTGAGTTCTTTGTATTTTGCCTCGTGGGTATTATCGAATGAAAGCGTCGGTAAAACGGTGTTGATGACTTCATTATAAACACCGTGCCGCCACTTTTTTTCTTTGCTCTGAATCCAAACACGTAGTTGCTCGGATACTTTCCAAAGATCAAGCCACCAATGCATGGTGTCCTTAAGAATCGGAATACCGTCACTGACCGCACTTCTGGGGTCTTTTAATTCTTCGGGTGAATAGTGCGTACCACATTTCTCGCACTCATCGCTATAAGCCTTATCGTTATCACATTTTGGATTCGGACAATGTCCGCGCACCAGTCGGTCTTGCAGAAAGCGCGAAATTTTGGGATCGAACCATTGACGACTCGACCGTTTTTCTAACATTCCATTACGGTAGAGCTTTCGGATAAAATCCTGTGAAAGCTCTTTGTGAATCGGAAAACATTCCTCGCGGGATGTGCCGGTAAACACATCGACACCGATGGAATAACTTTTCAGCGTCTTGAGCTGCTGCTCGTGAATCTGATCAATAAATTCTCGCACCGGTTTGCCCGCCTGAAGGGCCGCAAGCTCGCTCGTCGAACCATGATCATCATTGCCACAAACATGAAGCACATTCTCGGCACCAATCAACATGCGCATATAGCGCGCGTAAATATCAGGCGGCACCATGGCTCCGGCCAAATGTCCCAGGTGCAAAGGACCGTTTGCATAAGGCATTCCCCCGGTGACGACCATGCGCGAAGGCCTAAAGGCCTGTTGCTTGATGGTTTCGATATCATTGGATTGCGCTGGGGGCGGCCCTGATCGTTGATTCATGCTTTATTTATAACGATTATGACCAAGAATGACAAGCCATCTGAATAAGGCACGAGCAACGTGGCTTCGCCACTTGCGACGTGCTGGAATGAGCACACCCACCCACAAGGGCGCCTTGTCCTAAAGTGAGTGCCTCATCACTTCGCCTTCAAAAGAACTAGTGCCCGAACTGACCATCAACGAACCTTCGTTATGAATGACATTCCAGTCATTGGCTCTCAGAAAAACCTCACAAATGGATTCAATTAAATGATTCGAAAACGAAAATATTTCGATCCGTTCGGGTTGATAAACCCGGGCGGCATGAATTTCCTCAATCAGCAAATCCGGATTTTTGTACGTATAGATTTTGACTGACGGAGATGCTTTCGAAGCCTTGTGCAATTTTTTACTACTAGGATTACCCACTTCGATCCAGAGCTTGATACTTCCGTCGGCGTCGAGCAACCGAATGCAAGGTTCGTCAGGTTCACTGAGTCCCGCTGCCGAGAAATCGAGCCCATCTTGCGCATTTAACACGTAAGCCAGCACCCGGGTCACCAGGTACGCGGGCGATTCCGAAGGGTGCATCGCCACTCTGATGTTGAGCGCCTGATAAATTCCACGATCAATATCCGAGAGATCGACACGAAAACGATAAAGGGTCGACGCGGGATGGGCCATCGTTATTTTACCGGTTCGACGCGAAAGCGCCGGCCTTTGATGCGACCATTTTGCAAACGCTCGAGCGCAAGTTTGGCCACATCTTTAGAAACAGCGACATAAGAAAAGAAATCATGAATCTCGATCTTGCCCACCTGATCACCTTTTAGTCCACCGGCTTCGCCGGTTAAGGCGCCAAGAATATCGCCAGGACGAACCTTGTTCTTTCGACCACCTGAAATGAACAGGGTCTGCATTTGTGCATCCTGCTTCAGTTCTTTTTTCATGGTCTGAACTTCGAGTTCACCAAAGTTTTCGATCTCTCGTCGGTCGATGGTCGAATCAGTATGCTTTTCGAAGGCCACCAGCTTCGAGCTCTCTTTAGGAAGTGCGATTGAAACCGCGAGCCCGCTTTTTCCGGCCCGTCCGGTACGCCCGATTCGATGAGTATAAATATCAGCCTTTTGCGGCAGATCGAAATTGATCACCATATCCAGGTCTTTTACATCGATTCCGCGAGCCGCCACATCGGTAGCCACTAACACGCGGATGCTTTGATTTCTGAATTTTGCCATGACGCGATCGCGCTCGGATTGTTCGAGATCTCCGTGCAGGCAAGCGCTACTTAACCCGTTTTGAATCAGGTAAGAATTCACTTCAGAAACAGTAACCTTGAGATTACAAAAAACGAGTGACGTCGTCGGTTTAAAATGACTGAAGATCCAAACCAAGGTTTTGAGTTTGCTTGCCGGATGCGCCTCGAACGAAATCTGCTGGATGTCGGGCTTGGTTTCTTCATCTTCGATGGTTACCCTTACCGCATCCTTTTGATACCGACGACTCATACTCATGATCGAAGACGGAAAAGTTGCGGAAAAAAAGACGGTCTGACGGTTTTCGGGAAGCGCATCGAGAATGACCTGCATGTCTTCCTGAAACCCCATATCGAGCATGCGATCGGCTTCATCCAGAACGATGGTTCGAATCTTACGCAAATCCAATGTTCGGCGGTTCAGGTGATCGAGAATTCGCCCCGGAGTACCGACTACGATGTGCACGCCCTTTTCGATCGAATCGATCTGTGGACCAATGGGTTGCCCACCAGAAAGCGCAAGCACCTGAAGGCCAATATGGCGACGGCCAAGCTTACGAATTTCGCGCGCGACCTGAGTGCATAACTCTCGGGTTGGACAAAGCACGACCGCATAAAGTTCATTGCCGATTACTCGCTGCTCTTCATTCAGTTTGATCTTTTCTAAAATCGGAAGAGTAAATGCCGCAGTCTTGCCGCTGCCTGTCTTCGATTGCCCGATCAGATCCTTGCCGGCAATCAATTCGGGAATACTCTTCTGCTGAATCGGGGTCATCGAAGTGAAGCCGAGTTCGCGGATAACAGCCAAAAGGCCTTCCGAAATAGGGAGTTCAGAAAAGGATTGCATGCCTAGAGCTTAAACTCTTGGAATTCAGGAGTAAACAGGTATCATCTCGGGATGATGAAACTCATTCGTTTGGTTTTAGGTGCAATCATCCTGTTTTTTGACCGTGTTTTTACCCCCACGTCTATGTCCAGAACTCCAGAAGCACAAGCCCAAGCCGATCTTAGGGTAAAATCACTCGTATTATACCAACTCAATGCCTGCCCCTTCTGCGTAAAGGTGCGTCGCGAGTTAAAACGACTCGGCATCAGCGTAGCACTTAAGGATATTGGTAAAGACCCACAGGCCCACCAAGAGTTAATGGCAGGCGGAAAAGAAGATCAGGCTCCGTGTCTGAAGATCACGAAGCCCGACCAAAGTGTGCAGTGGTTGTACGAATCAACCGATATCGTAAATTATCTAAGAGCAGAATTTGCGTAAGCCTGGGCTTAACCGCACATGTCCATTAAATCATAGTTAATCAAATCGAGCGGATCAGCAGGACCGCTGATCCAATAGTATCCGCATTCCGAATCGAGTTGTCCGTCACCTTGATCGTTGACGTAAGCCTGCCAGTCGGCGCAAGAAAGGCCTGGAATGAAAATAGGCGAGTCACCACGCGTAGAATAATCTCCATTCACTGCCCCAACGCTACCCGAATCGCCAAAATAGGCGAATTGGACATGCTGAATGGCAAATCCTGGAGCAGATCCATCGATTGAATCCACAGAAACCAACATGCACCCATCGGCAGTATCTTGAATGTGAAGCACAGCAGGTAATGATCCTCCCACCGTCACCTCGAATGGCGTAGGACTGGGAGTCGCTGTCGGCGTAGGAGTCGGAGTGTCGGTCGGTGTCGCTGTTGGCGTTGGCGAAGGCGTAGCTGTCGGTGTTGCGGTAGGCGTGGCCGTTGCATCAGCCACAATGGCGCCGTCCAATGCAACTGTACTTCCCTTACAACCCTAAACCAAAATCATTAAAGCGATCACTGCAGTTCCAAAAATTTTATTCGAAGCCATGCTTCCCCCCAGAGTTTAGTAAAACGTCAATTACCTATCGGCGAAAACAACAAAAACATGAGCAAAAACAGTAAACTCATTACTTGATTAATTACATACAGTTAGTTAAACTCCCCGGAATGTCGTTAGTAAAATGGTTATGGATAGCAGCGTCTATGCGATCCTAGACTCCAAAACGTGGTTTCCGGATCATTATCTCGAACACGTCACCCAAGTCGAAGCCGCAGGAAAATTTCCATTTCAATCCGAGTCGGTGTTCCTATTCAGAGATTTCGACCAATTCGATTTGCGCAAATTCGAAGTGAAAACCAATGAAGACATCAACATCATCTTCGGCTTTCTCGACCAAATGAAAAAACACTTCGAGAATTTCTTAAAATACGACCACTCGAAACAGAAAATCATTCTCGCTTTTGCCGAAATCAGGGTTTCATCCCGCGCAACCAAATATCAGACTCCGCATTACGACGAAGCCACTAATGACTTCGTAGTGATCACTCCGTTAACCCGAAATCGCGGAACCATTTTTTGGGATGACCAGGCAGGACTTTGGGAGAGAGCCCGACCCGTGCCACCACATTCATTCTTTCGACTCCAAAGCGCGCGATCCCCACCCTTCATATGGCAGCCGAAAATTCGATTGGCTCAGTGGTAATCTCTCGCTATCGAATCGTCGATCGATAACCATTCACCCAGTCTTTTAAAAAAGAATTCAACAGTCGGCGAACAATGAACACACTCTTGGACACACCTTGTGTACTCAGCCGGTGACAATTACATTATGCATATGTAGTAATGCCTTTCATGAACCTTCGGGTGAACGAGACAACAACGACGCCAGCAACTCTTTCAGAATTTCTTCGGAAGGAGTTGTTGGCTCGTTGTAAAATCAATCCACGGTACTCACTTAGGGCATTCGCACGACAACTTCAGATCGAACCCTCTTATCTTTCAAAAATATTGAACGGCAAACGCCCTGTTTCCGCATCACTACACAAGAAGGTCAGCGGCATTTTGATGCTCGATTCACGCACTGATGCCACACAGAATCCCCCTGCCGAAGACTATCGCCCCCTTAGCGAAGATGCCTTTCTGGTCATTGCGAATTGGTACCACTATGCCATTTTGGAACTCGCCAAAACTAAAGGATTCCGAACCGACCCTCGCTGGGTGGCTCGAAAGCTCGGAATTTCTGCAATCGAAGCCAAAGAAGCGTTTCATCGGCTGATCGCCCTGAAATTGATCGAAATCACCTCGAACGGAAGATTACTGAAGACACCCAAGAGCCATACCAACATTCAACATCCGTTTTCAAACAGCGCCTTTCGAAAATTGCAAAAACAGATTCTACAGCAAGCGCTCGAAGCATTGGATCAGATCCCTTATGAAGAGCGCGACCAAAGCTCAATGACCGTGGCCATCGACATCAGCCGCCTCGATGCTGCACGCGAGAAAATTACCGTCTTCCGTCGCGAGCTCAGCGCCTTCCTGCAACCCCAAAAGAAAGACTTGGACGAAGTCTATCAACTTTCGATCTCGCTTTTTCCGGCGAAAAGGGTCGAACTCAGCACCGAAAATTTAGAGGAGAATTCATGAAATCGAAACACCCCCTTTTCTATCCTTACCGATTCCTGCTTCTTTGCATCGCCTTCACTGCCCTGGCATTGGGTCAAACCGCTTTTGCCCGAACAGCGCGCTGGACTTGCAATGGACAATGCCTATTGATGAATGGAAATGTCTTCGCGGGCATGTATAACCTGCCACCCGGCAAAAGCAATTACAACGAAGGCACGGCCCGCGAGATACTCGACAACAAATGCGCCAAGATCTCGAGTCAATACGGCGCAAATCACTATCAGGTCGTTCGCGGAGTGATCGAACTGAGGCAAGCACATTCGGACCATTCTGCGTCGACAGTGCAATCCGGTGCCGCTTATGGACCACTCGGCGGTTTGCGTGGAAGTAACATCACGGTCCATACAGAAAAAAGTCAAAGTGATGAAAAGCAAATTAACTTCAATCCGGAAGAACCTGAATGCATCGAAAACAAGAACATCAAGTCATCGCCCACACCGGAATATTCCGGCAACCGAGACGTTAAGGGATAAAATCATGAACTTATCAATTTTAAAAATTAAAACCATGAGCATTGCCGCCGTCGTCCTCCTCGGATTGCCCCTCGCTCTGCCCGATTCTTACGCACAACAAGAAGGGAAAGGTCTCGATACCCCCACCGTAAGGCATTCCGGAAACTCGATCGTTCAGAATGGGCAGACTCAACTCCTCGATTTGGTTTCAACTTCGATCTGTGCCTGGGTGGAAGGAAAAGCCGTTTTAAAAAATGTTAAATCCATCACCACGGTTCTAGATCGCATCGCAAAAATCGATTGGTACCTGGCAGCTTCTTACCGTCATCAGATCTTAAATCTCGAATTTTGCTATACTGGAACACTCCAAAAAATCGACGACGGCGACTCAGACGATTTTATTGGAGACGAAAACCAATTCATTGCCAGCCGTCAATTAGGAATTCGTGAAGGCAACCAAGTTTATGTCGACTACGAGGAGCTTAAAAAACTTAAAGAACTTGGCCAAGGCTATTTTTTCATCCACGAAGCCACTCATGCCTATGTGCCGAATAACGCTACCGATCGAAAACGAAAAGTCATGGAAGTCACCAATGCATTTAGCCGCATTAACACCTTTCCAGCCCCGTTTTCTATCGAATCACATGAAAATCTCGTGTTTCAGCTTTCGCATGACGACTTTAACTTTAGATTCAATACTTACGCCGCGCTCAGCGAAAAACGTAAACAAATTGAATTCCTTTTGGCCGATCCTGAGTATCAAATCAAGCAGATTCTGGCGAGCAAAGACCCGGAATCTCTCATTTCAGCTTCTGCCAAGGCTATTAATCCTTACCTGCTCAAACAAGACTGGATTCAAGATCATTCGATTGGCGTGATTACGAATGCACTGAAAACAACAGCACACGAAATCGATGACACTCGCTTCAAGGCGCTTCTGAATGGAAAAAGAATCTGGCGAACGATTCATCCTGCCACCGTCGCGCTTGCCGAGTGGAAGAAACTGAGTGAATCGAAGCAGAGGATTCTCCGCCAACCGAAACATCTAGACGGACTCATCCAGCAGGGCCTGAAGCAACTGAGCCAACTCTCGATCGAATATGCCAATGGGCGAATCATGGCAGATTCTGAGGTTCAGGCACTCTCGGCAAGCCAAGCACCAAGCGATCTGATTCCGTTTAGCCAACTCAGGCCTCGCCATCCTCTCGACCAACCGAGAGCGCCATTGCCGTACCAAGCAGGTGCTTGCGCGATGTACGCAAGAATACTTTACCTCGAAGGCAAGTTCGACCTGATGCACAAGCTCTTTACTCAATCCAACCTATTTTACGAAGCATTGAGTTTAAGAAATCTCGAAGCACAGATCAAAAACGCACCGGTAATTCAGGCTTACGTTTTAGGAGACAAAGACCTAGCCCTTCGCAAATTCAAATTGCTGAAATCGGGCTATCTCGCCCAATGGTTTGAAGAGCTCACTGAAGGCTTAGAGGCATCACAGCAGATGGAACTAAAAAACATGTTTCCGACAGAAAGACTTTAATATGAAAAACAAAAGCAAAATCAATTGGCTGATCCTTCTTCTCCTATCGGTCGCTCCTGCGAGAGCGCAAAACACCGACATCGCGTTACCCTTAAACCTGATGGCGGACGACATCGAAATGAAATTCCGAGAAATCAAGGAATCGAAAACCGGCCTGACCCTGTCGAGCTACAAAAAAGCGAAAGCTGCTTATGGCAAAAGCATCTCGGAAGGGGTAACTCGCTTTAACTGGCGGATGGGGCTGGGCATCGGTAGAGAAGAGCCCTATCCTTATCCAAAAGAAGCAGCGTTTCTTTTTCAAAATTTTGATCAACTTTACGAACCCAATCAGACCATTCGTGAGCTCTTTCGCCATGTATCCGAAACCAATCAAACGCATTTCGAAAGCACGGAAGGTCGCGATGCCCTTTACCGTGCCCTCGAGCAAGAACGAAAGGATTTCGAAATCCAATTCAATGCTTTTTACCAGGACGTCGTAGCGGACCTCGAGAACGCACTCCTCGGAGGCTTACCTGAGATGAAACAAGTGGTTTCTCTCATCTATAGTTTTCGCGACTCGGGCCGCGCGAATGGCAATGACACTCTTTATAAGAACCTAAGCTGGTGCGGCAAGATTTTCTATGAATTCCCGCAACACCTGACTCCAGTTCCTCCGGTCACTTTCGAAACATTGAACATTGACGACTTATTCAATCCTACTATAAAAGGATGCCTTCAATCCTTGGTGCCCTACTCAATTTTCAATTTCGCGTCGATCGGGGGCAACTCAAAATCATCGATCTTTCTCTACTTGTCTGACGTCTTAAAAATGATGAACACACTGAAAGACCGCTACGCGAAACTCGAGATTCCTCTGAATCTGCCTAGAGACGTGGTCGAGCGAGGACTCATTAAAAGGTCAATCGTTCTTCGGGCAAATCTGAATTGGGGCATTCTGCTCATCACCGAGATTCAGGCGAATCCGCAACTTTTTGCAAATATGCCGTACACCGATTAGGCCCAGACTTTTTTAAGCGCTTGCCCGGTTTTCGAGGCGGGCACTTTCATCAACGCTTCGGGAGTTCCGGTTGCAATCAGTTCGCCACCTTTGGCCCCACCCTCGGGCCCGAGATCGATCACATAATCCGAGTTCGCAATCACATCGAGATTGTGTTCGATCAGAATCACACTCTTTCCACGATCGACCAGATGGTGAAGTACTTCGAGAAGCTTAAACACGTCATCCTGATGGAGGCCGGTCGTCGGCTCATCCAGAATGAAAAGATCATGCGACTGCGACTGTGCTTCTTGTTCTAATGCATGGGCGATTTTGAGTCGTTGAGCCTCTCCGCCCGAGAGAGTAGGCCCCGGTTGGCCCAATTGCAAATACCCAAGCCCCACATCTTTCAGTAGCTGTAGCTTCCGGCGGATCAATGAATTATCGTGAAACAAATCGTAGGCATCTTCGATCGTGGTGACAAGCAAGTCTGAAATCGATTTATTGCGATACTTGACGTCAAGAAGCGCTTTCATAAATCTCCGGCCCTGACAGTCGTCGCACGGAAGCTTTATCTCGGCCATAAAATGCATGTCGATTGCTATTTCGCCTTCGCCCTTACAGGTGGGACAACGGCCGCCATCGGTGTTGAAGGAAAAGAACCCAGCCGTATACCCTCTCGACAACGCCAGTGATTGGTTTGCGTAAAGCTTACGGACTTCGTCCCAGACTTTCATATAAGTCGCAGGATTCGAGCGCGAGTTTTTACCGATGGGTTTCTGATCGAGCAGAATCAATTTTCCAATGGCTTCGTGGCCTTTAATCTTGCGATGCGCACCCACCGACGACAGATCCGGCTCATCATCAGCGCCGTCCAAATCGAGCTCTTGTAGATCGAGATGGGCACTCAGAGCAGGCGCAAGGGTTCCATGCACCAAGGTGGTTTTGCCCGAGCCGCTGACACCGGTCACCACTACCACCTGCCTGAGCGGAAACTCTACGTCGATGTTTTTTAGATTATGCTCAGTACAACCCTCAAGCCGAATCGATTCATCCGATTCGTGAAGTTTGAACGTGCGTTTGATTTTCTGACCGCCTTTTTTTAAGAACTTGGCAGTGCGAGCCTGCGAATTGGCCACATCAGCAGGCAACCCTTGCGCGACGATATGCCCACCCTTTTGGCCGGCTTCGGGACCAAGCTCGATGATCCAATCCGCATCTTCTAAAATCTTGGTCTCATGCTCGACGACGACCAAGGTGTTACCTTGCTCACGAAGCTCGCGCAAAATATCGAGCAGCATTTCGGTATCATGCGGATGTAACCCGATAGTCGGCTCATCAAGAACGTAAAGGGTGCCACAAAGACCATTGCCCAGATGGGTGGCCAGATTGATGCGCTGAAATTCACCGCCCGAGAGCGTACGGGTCAGACGATTCAGGTTCAGGTAGGGAACACCCACCCGACATAAGAAATCGAGGCGCTTGAGAATCTGGGGATAAAGCTCTTTTAAGAGTGACTTCTCGTTTACTCCGAGCTTAAGCCGCTCGAACCAAATCTTCAGGTCTGAGATCGGCAGCGACAGCAAATCGGCGATATTTTTCTGATGGACCTGAATTTGAAGTGCATCGGGCTTTAAGCGCGACCCGTGGCAACTCCAGCATTCGATCGGACTTTGATATCGCCTGATAAAGATGCGCACATGAAACTTATAGCGATAGTCTTCGAGGTGCTTGAAGAATTTGTCGACTTCGCTCCAGACAAATTTCTTCTGACCCTCGTTCAATTCGGCAAAAGACTGGGTTGGCCTGATTCCTTGCTTTTGAATCGCCTTTAAAAAGTCGCGGTACTCGTCTTTAGACGACGGCTTGTTGAGCGGATCAATACAGCCCGCGTTCAGCGATGCATGCGGGTTCGGAATCACTTTCTTCTCGTCAAAATTAAGCGTAAAGCCAAAACCATTACAAACAGAACACGCACCGAGTGGGCTATTGAAAGAAAACAATTGCGGAGTCGGCTTGGTGTATTGAGTGCTGCATTCTTGGCAGGCGAATCCAGTTTGAAACAACCGCTCTTCGAACCCGGCGAGATCGAGAAAAATCATTTTCTCGTGGCCGTATTTTAACGCCTGTTCGGACGAATCGTAATACCGAGTGAGAGTATCCTTGTCGATATCGGTTGCTTGAGCAAATGAACTGAAATCAAAACGATCCATCAGTAGATAGAGCTCACCCTTAAAAAGGGCATTTGCATTCAAGCCTTTGGGCATTGCCTCATCAAGCAACACCCATGCTTTGGTCTTCGTCCAGTACACGCGTCTAAACCCCTGCTCGCTCAGAATCGAGAAGTAACTTTGCAGAAACGTCGGTGATTTTGATTTCGAATCGGCCGAAAACGCCAGGGGCGACAGGATTGCAAACTTCTTACCCAGCCCCCGTGCCAGAACCATTTTTTTGATCTGATCCATCGTAATGTCGATTACGGTCGACCCGCAATTCTTACAGATCAAACTTCCTAATTTCGAAAAAAAGAGTCGCAGGTAATCGAGCATCTCGGTCTGGGTCGCTACCGTGCTCTTCGAGTTCATCACTGTGTTTCGTTGCTCGAGAGCAATCGCCGGAGGGATGTTCTCGATCGAATCGAGCTCGGGCTTTGGCATTTTTTCTAGAAACTGACGGGTATAAGTCGAGAGGCTTTCGATATAGCGCCGCTGCCCTTCAGCGTAGAGGGTTTCAAACGCCAGGGTCGACTTACCGCTACCCGATAGCCCGGTAATCACAGTCAGCTGCTTCTGCGGAATGCGGACATCGATGTTTTTCAGGTTATTCTGCCGGATCCCTTTCAGGATGATCGGCTGATCAGTAAACAACTTGCTCATAGTATTTTCAGGTGGCTAAACTTTATACAGGTCTTACCCAGTCAAGCAACGAAAAACCCTAGAATTCCATGTCAAAACGCGTTAAATAGAGTTAGGATAAAAAATCAATCCGGCTCATTGGCACCTAAATTGCTTTTGCATGTACGGCGCTTGCCCTTGAGCGTCGGCCCAAGGAGTACTTATGAAGAATAAATTAATATGGTTTTTTGGCGGTTTTGGCGTTGGAATCACCCTGCTTAGCCTGGGCCATGCAGCGCTTCCTAGGCGAGTGACCCCACAGGGCTCTAGCACCAACAATACCCCCACCCGCGGCCAGACCTCCGGCCAGACGAATAACCTTACCGAATTGAATCCTAACGCGAAGGTGACCGCGCCCGATCTCGATCAAGACTATACCAAACTCAGCAACCTCGAAGGCCAATACGCCGAATCTGCAGACCAACAAAATCGCTTAAAGACCGCCACATCAAAAGTTGCTCGTAAGCGTTCGAATCAATAGCCGTCGAGGAATTATGAAACTGGCATCTACAACCCACAGGGTGTTCATCACTCTCGCCCTCATCCTGATGAGCGCGTGTGGGCCCGCCACTGCGAAAAGCACTGCATCCGGCCAAACCGTGGTCACACCAGATGGCCAATTAAAGATCAGACACAAATCGAGCGATGAGCTCTATAGCGATTCAGGAGACGTCGATGCGCTGACTTCGAGCATGCTTCACGATTCTGCCTTGAAACGAAAGATTCAGGACTATCAAGAGTCGAGAGCAGTCGATTGCCTCTCTCCGCGAGCCGGACAAATTCACTGGATGTGTATCAATGGCCCTACCTGTGCTTTTTCGTTGGACATCACGTGCACGCCTAGAGTTACCGGTGATGCAGCAGTCGATTACATCCTTCGCTTTGCTGTGCACGGTTCGATCGACAAAAGCACCAACACCTACACGCTTCAGCTAAATGAAGACTGGGCTGCGATCCGTTATAAAATCACAAGACAGTAATAAAGAACCTATGATTCAGCGAGATTCGAATGGAATCGGCGGAATCAAAGGACTGAGCATCACTCCGGTCGCCCAGAAATCGCCTTGAGTGGCCACTTCCGAATGACGTGCGGTTACCGCCAATTGCACGCGCTGCCCTTCGAACTTTCTTACCAGTGCGACATGATCAGGATCGATCACAAAATAGGGATAATGCGTTCGCCTCTCGGTCGCAAGCCACGGCTGCGATTCGAGATCGAGCCTGAATGCGACTTGCCCGTTCATCGTGATGACAAATCCGTTCAGCACGTAGTTTTCATTTTCTGCCAACTCGTAATGAGTATTGGCATCTTTGATTGGAAAAGGAATCTTATCCGGATCCAAAGCTGGAATAGCACAAACTCCGTTGGTGGTTTTCGCCGCAAACGCGAACTGAGCCGCTGGCAATACAAACAAAGCAAGGGCTAAAAACAACCCCGCTCGCAGCACTAATTTTTTCGCCGACTTTTTCATTGATTCGTCTCCCCTTTTACGATCCGAATCTTCAACTCGGGTGCCAGACGATATCCCTGACGCCAATTCAGCAAATACTGAGGCTTCTTTTGATCAGGCTCGACGAGTTTTCGGATTCGGTTGATATTATAATACAGTTTCCCGTCATGAGATTCTGGATTGTAAGTCTCTTTCCAAATACGTTCGATCATTTCTGCTTTTGACAAACCCTGTGCGTGAGACAAGGCCAACTGATGCAACATTTCGATTAAGAGGTGCTGACGGCGAAGATTCACTTCACCTTCACGCGTGCGCACCAGACTGCGATTCAGGTCGATCTCGAGGTCGACGCGATTGAGATTAAGCTTAACCCGCTCTTCGGCAATTTCATTTCTGAGATTTCGAAACTCATCCTTAACCACCGCTTTTTCGAGCAGATCGAGAAAGAACCGGGCTTGCACATAATCCTGCTCGAGCCGCGTAATGCGGGCAAACCCATAAAGCACATACAAATAGTGATACCAATTGTGCTCGGCAACCGATTCTGCAAATGCTTTCTGGCACCAGGAGCGAGCCACTGCCGTTTCGCCCGTGCGCTCGGCAATCCGACAAAGCATCAGATATGCGGCGGTGAGAATACCACGAGGGCGTTCGATTTCGGCGTATTTTAAAATGACTTCACTGAGGTAACGCGCACGCTTTAACTTGCCTTGCGCCTGGGCGACTACGCCTAAGGCCAACAAGGCCTGAGCGCGAGCCCGAAGGTTTTCCTTACCTTGCTCGAGATCGGCCATTGCCCCCGAAATTTTCGAGAGCGCATTCTCTTCTGCCTCTACCTCTCTCCAATAACGATGAAATAAAATCTGCGCTTTCTTGTATTGGGCATTTCGAAAAGCAACAATGCCTTTGCAATACCAGACCTGCGGCGTAAGTTTTACATCGTCTTGAGCGAGATAAATCTCGAGCTCATTCACCCACTTCTGGGTTTGAGTTTCGTCACCTAAATCGCTTGAATAACGGAGAAGACGCCCTAAAGAATCACTGACACTTCGAGAATCACGTAAGCTCTTGGCCCGTTCGAGGGCCAGCTCGAAGAATCGGCCGGCTTCCTTGAGTTCGCATTTTTCGATTCGAAGGTTTCCGCGCCTGAGGAGCTCCTTTGGAGACAACTCCATCAGCCCTGCGATCGATGCCGCAGAGTCAGCCATAGTACTGGTACTTGACCCAGTCATGGTTTCAACTGATGAATGCTCAATTAACACAGACTCCCCCCTTGCCAACGAAATGTATTCCGATAAAAATAGAGGGTCAATATGAACTTAAACTATTTTAGATGGATGCCGGGTAAAAATGAAGCACCGAACCTCGCCGAACCGAAGACCCTTGTCTTTCTGCATGGTTTGGGTGGAACTGGCCAAATTTGGCGTCCAATTGCAGCACAACTCGAAAGCCAATATGATTGTGTCGCACCTGATCAACGCGGGCATGGCGGAAGCCGTCCCGTACCCGATGATGAGAAAACCAGGTTTCACGCCGAGGATTATGCGCAAGACATTGGTACCCTTATCGATCAACTCGGAATCCAAAACTTCTACCTCGTCGGCCACTCAATGGGAGTCAGGACTGCACTTGCAGTCTGTGAACAAAAAATGAATCAGGTCCTCGGAGTGATCGCAGTCGACATCGGCATCAGCAGTGAATGGGGAGGCGGCATGGGAAAACCTCTCGGAGATTTTATCCGCACGCTTCCGGAAAACTTCCCAGACCGAACTTCAATGCGGGAATACCTTTTCAAGAATTGCCCGGACACCTCGATCGCACAATATTTGTCGGCCGTGGCAAAAAACACATCCACCAGCGAAATCGAAAACTGGGTTTTTCCGTTTGAACATGATTCGCTCGTGCAAACCATTGCACAAGCCCATGAAGCCCCCATCGGAGACTGGGTAACCGAAATAGTAACCTCGGGCGTGCGCGTACTTTTTCTTCGCGGAGCGAATTCGAAAGTATGGCTGAAAGATGAGTACGAAGCCCAAATGAAGACCTACGCACACCCGCTTTTGGAGTTCGAAGAATGGGAAAACTGCGGACATGGACTTCCATTCGAGCAGAGGGCAAAGTTTGTTGAAAAGATTAAGGAATTTGCGACCTAAGTCTTTAAAAAATGTTGCTCAACTTTTTCGTAAAGAATACGAAAAGGTTATATGTCTTTCGTCGCGGCCATTCTTTCACTTCTCATCACGGTTTTCTGCCTCATTTTTGGTCCTCTCTTGGGCACCTTCGGACACTTGCCCGGAAGCATGAAAATCGTCGCCTGGTTGTTCTGGATCATTCCAGCCATTATCACCCGTAGCGCTTTTGTCAAAGGAATCGAAGCCATGCAACGACGGGACGACATTAAGCGCGCCAAAAAAGAAGCCCAAAAAGAAAAAGAAGCCGAGAAAGCAGAAGAAGCTACGGCCAAAAAAGGCAAAAAATCAAAAGCAGAAGAAAAAGAAAGCGCCTAATCCGTCAAAATACTGACAGCAACTCCCGGGAAAAAGAAACGCTTACCCCTACATGTCGGCGTCGATTGGCACGTTCGCTGGACCACCACCCTTAGTAGCAGCTCCGACGATCTTATCGTTCTTCGAGATACTGGCTTTTTTCATCCAGGTTTTAATCAGCTCTGAGAAAATCTCATTTTGCTTTTGGCCTTCGAGTCGGGCGAGCGCATCTGCACGGTCTTTTTGCGTGATCTTCTCGGGATCGAAAGTTTCGAGATCGTTGCTCAGAATGATCAAGGTTCCGCCCATCATTGAGAAATTGCGAGGAGCCTCGCCTTTTTTCATCTCAAACAAAGTCGGACGGATCGATTTGATCGACCCCACGCCTGCGATCATGTCGGATTGGCCATTCATCCATTCAGTAGTCTTGACCTTGATTTTGCCGTCTTTAAATAGGGCATTGATCTTAGCTTCGCCTTTAGCAAGGTTTGGCGACACTTCTTTGGTGAGTTCGGCTACTTTCTGATTCAAAGCCTTGTTTTGATCTTCGGGTTTGGCATCCTTGGCCGCAGGAAGCATCTTTCGAACGGTCTCATTGTCGATGAAAACGTATTTAAAGCGGCGACGCTCTTTAGATACCTTCAGGTCGCGATTCACTTCTTCATCACCCACTACGGCCAGGCTATTGATGAAATTGCGGAAGTTCTGCTCGGTCAGGTCTTGTCCGATCAACTCCTCGAATCGAGTAGGCGTATAATTATTCTGGGTCAGTACGTTCTTATGAGAGTACGGTCGAAGCGGCCGTCTTTTTTGAAGACTTCCATCTTCAGGATCTGGTCTCGAACCTGTTCTGCAGAGGGTACAAACCCTTCTTTTTTAGCCATTTGGCCTACGAGTTTGCGCTGAACCAAATCCTGGAACACTGCGCCACGAAGATTAAACTTCTCGAGTTGATCCTCGGAAATTTTTCCGCCCATCATATTTCGAAAAAATTCGGTTCGCTGATTGAGCGCCTTCGAATATTCTGAATAGGAAATCGGCTCGCCATTTACAGAGCCTGGACTACCTGGTCCTTGCGAATTACCGGTTCCGGGGCCCATGAAGATTCCGTAGAAGATAAACACTGCTGCGATCACCGCAATAATGGATCCGATGATGACGGGACCAAATTTCTCTCGCATGACTGTAATCATATGATTTTCCTTTTGAAACTATTGAAACACAAGATACGATTATTGCAATGCTAAACCTGATTAAGCAATATCGATTTTACTTGGTTCTTCTGCTCTTTTTACTGATTCCAATCCTTTCGATTGATAGTTCGAACCGTAGCCCCCGTGAATACCGCTCTTACGATAAAGCAGCCTTGTTGATTACCTCTCCATTTCAGATTGCTATTCACTGGACGCTCGATTCGATGGTCGGATTTTACGAGAATTATCTCGCTCTTTGGAAAACCCGCGGTGAAAACCAGGAGCTGATCGACGAAAACCGAAAACTCGTCAACACCATCATCAATTTGCGTGAGCTCGAACAAGAGAATATCCGCCTCAGAAACATCCTGCAATTCAAGGAAAACTACAAAATCGAATCTGTCATCGCGCGGATGATTGCCCGTGATGTTTCGAGCGAATTTCGCGCAATCCGAATCAACCGGGGTAAATCGAGCGGCATCGAACCCAACATGTCTGTCATCAACTCCGAAGGAGTCGTCGGACGAGTCCTTCGCGTCACCGAATCCACTGCAGACGTCGTCACCATTCTCGATCCACTTTCTGCAGTCGACGCCTACATCATGCGTTCGCGCGCCCGCGGAATCGTCGAGGGTCTGACCGATTCCTTGTGTCAGCTCAAATTCGCACTTCGGGTAGATGACATTCAACCGGGCGATTTGCTTTTATCGAGCGGCTTGAATGGAAATTTTCCAAAAGGAATTCCTGTCGGAACAGTCATCAAAGTGACCCGCAAGTCTTTCGGCGTCACCCAGAAGGTTGAAGTCAAACCGAGCGTCGATTTCTCGAAACTCGAAGAAGTCGTGGTCGTCACCAAATCGGATGCGAGTCCGGCACACGTCGAGTTGATCGAGAAGAAACTGTCTGAAGAATCTGCGGCGAAACCCTTGGTACCGGCAGCTGGAGAAAAGGAATAATGAAAGTCAGGCTGCTTAAATTCCTGAATACGCCCGGAATGATTTTTATTACCCTGATCTTTCTGACGATTCAGAGCACGCTATTCACCAACAAGGCACTTGCCTTCTTTCAACCCGATGCGGTTTTGTTTCTCGTGCTTTGGGTGGCGATGAAACGAGAATTCGCCGAGGGCGGCGTTCTGACTCTGATCTTCGGCTATTGCGTCGAGCTTCAGTCAGCGGCACCTTCCGGACTTTTTCTCTGCAACTACATGCTCATCTTTCTGACCACTCATTTTCTGTATAAGAATTTTCACATCCTGAATCGACGTACGATGATCATGGTGGGCATGACCTCCGGGGTTTTTTCTCGACTGAACATTCTTTTCATTCTCTATTTGATGAACAAGGCCGACAACCAGTGGTTTCATACACTTCAATTGATTCCACCGACCGCCCTGGTTCATGGAATCATCGTGATTCCTATTTTTCAGTTTTTAAACCGCTTCGACAACTGGACGATGAAAAATCCAGAAGCCGAGCATCGGTACGAGCGTGATTTTTACCTCGACGAAGAAATGATTTGAGAAAACCCATTTGAATAAGGAATTGATTTAACCCATGTCATTTATCGGTAACGAAGAGCAAATCCGGTTTCTGCAAGAACGCTTCAAGATGATTTACGGCGTTCTCTTCATCGGCCTAGCAGTCCTTCTCTCGCGCATGGTCTATTTGCAATTGATCAACGGAGATCAGATGCGACAATACGCCGAAGAAAACCGAATCAAACGCGTAAAGATCCCTGCTCCCCGCGGAATGATGTTCGACCGCTTCAATCGCTTGCTGATCGATAACCGTCCCGCATTCGACGTGCTGATTACTCCGCAGTATCTGCGCGAGTCGGGCAAATCAAAAGAAGTCATCGAGAAACTCAGCAAGGTCATTAAAATCCCAGTAGCGGAGATCGAACGAAAACTGAACAAGGCTCGCATGCAGGCGACGTTTATGCCGGTATCGATCAAAGAAAATCTTTCTCGCGACGAGGTTGCCGAACTCGAAACCTGGAAGATCGACATGCCGGGCGTACAAGTCGAAATGGCGATCTCAAGAACCAATCTCGCCAAAGACATCGGATCGAACCTTTACGGTTATATTGGAAGAGTCAGCGAGCCGGAGCTTCCGACTCTCAATCAAATCGCGTCCCGCAAATATCAGCTGGATGATTCAGTCGGAAAAAGCGGCCTCGAAAAACAATACGAAGAAATTCTCCGTGGCGTAGACGGATCAGAACTCGTAGAAGTCGATGCCTTGGGACGCAGAATCCAATCCGCAAAAGCAAAGGGCCGCGTCTTAAGCCAGAATCCCGAAGAGCCCTCGGTTCCAGGTAAGAACTTGATTCTCAGTATTGACCAAGACCTACAAGACGCCGCTGTCCGGGGTTTCGGCGATAAAACAGGAGGATTGATCGCAATCGATCCGAGAACCGGCGAAGTGCTCGCCATGGTCTCTCGCCCCAGCTTTAATCCGGCAGAATTCGCGCGAGGAATCGATCCAGAAGTGTGGCAAAAACTCCTTGCGGACGAAGCCCATCCCCTTCGAGACAAAACGATTCAAGACCACTACTCACCCGGTTCAACCTTCAAGGCAATTACGGCCATCGCGGCACTCGAAGAAGGCTTGATTGATAAAGACACAACATTTAGTTGTACCGGCTCGATCAATCTCGGAAATCGAAAAGTACGATGCTGGAATCCTAAAGGGCACGGCGTGATGAACGTAGTATCAGCACTCACTCATTCATGTGACGTCTTCTTCTATCGCGTAGCTCAAAAATTCAAGTCGGTGGATGATATTGCAAAATACGCCATGCACATGGGACTCGGCCACAAAACCGGAATTGACGTGGGCCGTGAAGTGCCTGGATTGTTTCCAACTGAAGCCTGGAAACAACAAAGATTTAATGTGCCGTGGAGTCCCGGCGAGACTCTCTATGTGGCCATTGGACAAAGCTTCGATCTCCTGACCACCATTCAGCTGGCGAATGCATATGCATCCATCGTCAACGGCGGTATTCTGTACAAGCCTCGTGTCGTAAAAGCGATTCAGAGCGAAGACGGAAAGATCCTGAAAGAATTTGTTCCGCAGGTGATGGATCGTACCAAGCTGAAAAAAGAAACCATTGATCTCGTCACCGAAGGGCTCTGGGGTGTCGTGAATGCTCCGGGAGGAACTGCGTACTGGACTCATGTTCCTGGCATGGAATGGGCCGGAAAAACCGGTACCGTACAGCTGATGACTCAAAAAGAAGGCTCGAAGTGCGAAAACATGCCTTACAGTCATCGCCACCACGGCGTGTTCGTCGGATATGCGCCCATCAAAAATCCGTCGATCGTCGTCGCCTTGGTTGCAGAGCACGCCTGTTCAGGTTCACACGGAGCTTCGCCCATTGCGAAAGAAGTAATCAAGACTTACCTTCAAAAATACTATCCCGACCTTTATAGCGACAAAGCACTCGCCGAGCGCAAAGAAGCCGAAAAGAAAAACGGCGGTGCAAAACCCAAAGTTGAAACCGGTGGAGACTGAACCATGACTTATACCTCGATGGAAACCAACCTGGATCAGCAGTTTGATCCAAACCGCACGTCGAATTACGAAGAAGAATTCAAATGGTTGAAATGGGTTCCACTCATTCTCGAGATCATCATCCTGACGATTGGCATGATCAATCTTTCGAGCGCCACTTCAGTCGAAGATAAATCGCTTGGACTCTGGAAGAATCAATTGGTGTCGATAGGCTTGGGCTCAGTCATCACGCTCGTCCTGATGTTTCCGCACTACTCGTTCTTGTCGCGCTTGGCTTACCTCGTCTATATGGGAAACATGGGGCTTCTCCTCGCCGTTCTTGCCATCGGTAAATCATCACTGGGTGCCAAACGCTGGATCAGCTTTGGCGGCTTCAGCCTTCAGCCATCTGAGTTGATGAAACTTTCGATCGTCATTTTTCTCGCCAAATATTTTGAGAATAAAAACACCACCACAGGCATGAGCCTGAAAGACCTGCTCATGCCCACCGTGTTTGTGATGATTCCCATGGCATTGATCATTGTGCAACCCGATCTCGGAACTGCCATGATCATCATGCTCGTCTATGGAAGCATGCTCCTGTTCTTAAGGATTCATCCCAAGACCTTGCTGATGCTCACACTTTGCGCGGCGGTAGCCCTTCCGGTAGTTTACAACTACGGACTGAAACCTTACCAACGCCAACGGATTGTTACCTTTCTCGACCCGATGACCGACCCCAAAGGCGCGGGCTACAACTCGATTCAATCGATGATCGCGGTGGGTTCTGGAGAAATGTCAGGCAAAGGTTATAAAAAAGGAACCCAGGCCCACCTAAACTTTCTACCCGAGCATCATACCGATTTTATTTTCTCGGTCTTTAGCGAGGAATGGGGATTCATCGGCTGCGGAATCCTTCTACTCTTCTATGCCCTCTTTATCATGAGCGGATTATCGGTCGCCTATCAATCGAATGATAAATTCGCGACCCTCTTAGCCTACGGAATCACTTCGATTTTCTTTTGGCACGTTTTTGTGAACATGGGAATGGTCATGGGAATGTTGCCGATCGTAGGAGTTCCTTTGCCCTTTATGAGCTATGGGGGCTCGGCCCTACTTACGGCCATGAGCGGTGTAGCGATTCTAGTAAACATTGCAAACAAGAAGTATATGTTCTAAAAAGGTCGGGCCCACCTTTTTGTTTAGCAACGAGTCATGAGGGAAAGAGAGAGCCTGACCATGAGAAAAACCATTATCGAACCTTTTAAAATCAAGGTGGTAGAGCCCCTTGCCATGAAGTCTCGTCTCGAGCGCGAGGCCATTCTGCAAGCTGCCCACTTCAATCTTTTTCTCGTCAAATCAGAAGACGTCACATTTGATTTTCTGACTGACAGTGGCACCACCGCCATGAGTGCAGCCCAATGGGCGGGCATGATGGTCGCTGACGAAAGTTACGCAGGCTCGCGAAGCTTTCATCGCTTTAAGGATGCAGTAACTGAAATCACAGGCTATGACCATGTCATTCCCACCCACCAAGGTCGCGCAGCCGAACGACTTCTCTTCGGAGTCACCATCCGCCCGGGCATGAAAGTTCCGTCGAATAATCATTTTGATACCACTCGCGCAAACATCGAAGCTTCGGGAGCCGAAGCCGTTGATCTCGTCATTGCCGAGGGCAAAATTCCGGAGAATCTTCATCCGTTTAAAGGCAATATTGATCTCGTCAGACTCGAAGCCTTTTGTGAAGAACATCAGGGCAAGATTCCGCTTGGCATGCTGACGATTACCAACAACACGGGGGGCGGCCAACCCGTGAGTTTAGAAAATATCAAAGGTGCTGCCAGAATTTATCGCAAGTTCGGAATTCCCTTTATTTTGGATGCTTGTCGCTTTGCCGAGAACTCGTATTTCATTAAAATCCGCGAAGCAGGTCAATCGACTCGAACCGTTGCAGACATTGCTCACGAAACGTTCGAGCAGGCCGATGGCTGCATGATGTGCGCGAAGAAAGACGCTCTCGTCAATATCGGCGGCTTCATTGCGCTTAAGAATTCGACTTGGGTTCAAGAACTCCGAAACCAACTTATTCTGACTGAAGGTTTTCCGACATACGGTGGACTCGCGGCGCGAGACCTTGAAGCCATTGCGATCGGACTTCAGGAAGTCCTCCAAGAAGACTACCTTCGCTATCGAGTTGCTACATCAGCTTACATGGCCAAACGACTCAATGAGATGGGCGTCCCGACAGTTCAACCCGCAGGCGGCCATGCGGTGTACATCGATGCAAAAAAATTCTTACCGCATATTCCACCCAGCGAGTTTCCGGGCCAAGCGCTCGCATGCGAAATGTATTTGCAAGATGGCGTACGCAGCTGCGAAATCGGTTCGGTGATGTTCAAAGAAGCCGCAAAGATGGAACTCGTGCGTCTTGCTTTTCCACGTCGGGTATACACCCAAAGCCACTTTGATTATATTTTAGAAGGCATGGAAGAACTCAGTAGTCGTAAGGAATTTTTGCGCGGCTACCAGATCGTCGACGCACCACCATTTCTCAGGCATTTTACTGCGAAGTTTGCACCACTTGATGATATTCCTCGCAAGGCTGGAACCTTTACGGTCAGGCGCCCTGCAGTTTTGGATCAATAACGAATAAAACTAGTGGCCGATCACGCGAACAACGTTATTTCCAGTATCAACAAAAATTAGGTCACCCGCTGGCCCAAATGCAAAGCCGGTTGCTGAATTGAGATCAGCTGTACTGGCTAAAATATTATCCCCGAAATATGAGTCTGTGCCTGTTCCCGCTAGCGTGTATACACCTCCGGGAGTTGCGGTCGAATAGTCTATGCCATAATAAGTGCCAGGAGAACTGAACATCAGATGAATTTTACTTCCTGAATCGCCTACGATCACATTACCAATGGCATCTACTATCATTCCTATAGGATGAATTACCGTTGCTAGTGTCGATATGCTTGCGTCGCTAACACTAATTTTTTTAATGGCGTTATTGTTTGAGTCCGCAACAAACAGATTTCCAGAAACGTCCAAGGCCAGCGATTTGGGCGCATAAAGCCTCTTACTAATTGCAGGTCCATCTCCATCTGAACCATGAGAGCCACCAATTCCCGAAATCCCATAAATTTTACCCGATATTCCACCAGAAACTGCCGCTGGATTAAAGGGTTCCGGCCCACCCGCAGAAAGCATTCCAATCACATGAAACGCGTAATCTGAAAAATAAAGGTTATGATATGAATCGACCGCTAATCCGAAAGGGTAACAAAGCTGGCCCGTTGTCCCCACTAAATTTACCGACCAAGTAGTGCAAGATGCATCACTTCTGCCCACTACCGTATAAATGTATCCTGCTGTCATGCTGATGCCGTAATAAGTTCCACTCTGCGCAGGAATCATCCGGATCGCACTGTTGAGCGTGTCAGCGATGAAAAGGTTTCCATTGCCGGTTCCGCTAAACGTGTCTACTACAAGCCCTGTTGGTCCGTAGAGTTCCGCACTCGTTGCAATTGCACCGTCTCCGGAATAGTAAGCAGTTCCAGCCGCATCTCCCGCTATTCTATATATATTTCCGGCCAACATGGTCGAAGTCGAACCGTAATACATTCCATCTCGTGCAGGAATCATTTTAATTTGGTTGTTGCTCGTATCTGAAATAAAAATATTACCCATTAAATCGGCAGCAACCCCGTTAGGATTGTCCAACTTAGCAGAAGTGGCTACGCCGTAGGTATCTCCAGATGTTCCGTCTCCCGCAATCGTCTTGATGATACCGGGAGGGGCCATCGCTACAAGACCACAACCATTAAACAAGGATTGATCTGGACCAAGCGACGCTTGAATATTTACTGACGTGTCACTAAACACATCAACGGTTGCCGAACCCAGAACTACCGGATTACCGAAACCCGCAGCAAGCATCGCCCCACCCGGATTTGCCGAATCGAGAGAATTTAAGAAATCGCCAAAAGAGGAGCAATCTCCCGAGCTTTGAACACCGATTAACTGAATGGTTCTACCCGCTCCTGCAGGAACCATTGCGCTTACGACTCCGCCCGAGATCGGAGCCATGCCTGCGACCAGGCCAATCGATTGATTCGAACATGAAAACTGTTTTGCGGTTGCCGAAATATCAGGTGCAGTAATGTTTAGGGCAAAACACTGAAAATCAGAAACGGATGTCGGTGGACTAAAAAACCTCGCGTGTTTTACTACACGTTCTGAAGCCACTGGCATTTGAACGGTAATACCAAATGCGCTCTTACGATCTTTGAGTGAGCACGAGGCGATGCTGCCAACTAGAAATAAAGCGAGAAAAGTTCGGGTAAAAAATTCTTTTTTCATCGACTCACCGTCACTGTGACATGAAAAGACTGGCTTCGCTGAAGCGTGGGCGTAACGGAGTTTGCGACACTGGGCGCGCCAGGAACTCCAATTTCCGAAAATGGAATACTCACAGTCGGTAACGTCGAAGTTGCTGCAGCAATCGTATTTTGAATCAGACTTGATCCTGCAGGAAGAGCCGCACTTGCACTTGCACCCGAATTAGCGGGGTTTCTGCCATTATTCTGTGCATTACTCGTAGACTGAGATGCTCCATTCGACTCGACGCTGTGATTGAGTGTTACCGAGTTGGCAAAAGTTCGATCCGGCAGTTTGCCCTCACTGGCTACCGTCGCCAGTTGAGTCGCACCTAGCTTTACAGTACTGCCCACAGCAGTGTTTCCCTGTATCGAAAACTGCTCGCCAGCGTTTAAGCGGGTACCGCCCGCATCAACGCTTCCTTGAATCACCGTGACTTGGGTATTTTGCGCCGGAGACTTTGCTGAAATTCCTGATTCGTCGAGCGGTTGTGACACGATAAAATCAGTGCCCCGAACTCCCATAGTTGCGGCTTTGGTTCTGACTTTAAACGATCCCGGTTCTCTCAGGGGTTTTGAGACCCCTAATCGCATTCTTCCAAATTTCATGTCGAGTTCGACATTGCGGTCATCTCCGTGATTTGCAGAAAATACTGCAACCCGAAACAATGACGATGGTCCCAAGTCGACAATCGTTTTGTCCTTGAGCAAAATTTTGACGGCGCCATCGCTCGAAGTATTGATGATATCGTCTTGATAAAGTACGTTTCCTGCCGCGAGCTTTAACCCTGTCGCTGGATTGCCCTTATCCTTCGAAGCACGCAGCAGTGCGATCCCACTTACGCTCACCACTTCACCAGCGGCGTCTTTGTTGGGATGAATGCGGTCGAGCGCAAAAGAATTTGTGGTCAGCGCAAGCGACAAAATTACGACACTCATTTTTACGAATCCACGCATAGCAATCCACCTATCGACTGTGTAGAGTAATAAATAAATGGCAAAATCGAATGCCCCCCCAATAATGTGCATGAGCCTGGTGATGATCCTGATATCAATGCCTTACCTAGTTAGATCGGGATGGGCACAGACGAACACCCAAGAATCGCATCCGGGATTAGGCGCCGAAGTTCGCTTCGCCGAAGCAGTAATTGCATATCACCGAAATCAAACCGATGAAACTCTGAAGATTTTGGATGAACTCCTGAGCAACGATCCGAAGAAACGTGAATACCTAGAGATGAAGGCACTGGTGCTTAAAGACACAAAAGCGCCCGAGAAATCACTAGACGTTTATCTCAAACTTTACGAAACTGCCGCCGCCGGAGAACAAGCTCCGTACGCATTCGAAATCGCAACGTTGCTTGCCCAACAAAATAAAATGGACGATGCGGCACCCTATTTTCAAAAAGCAATCGATCTTGATTTTAATGTCGCCGTGAGCAGCTTTTATCTGGGATTAAATCTTTTTCAAAAAGCAAATTACGTCGCTGCAGAAAAATATCTAGAGGTCGCCGCAGATTCTCAATTGATGCCTTTTTCTGTCATCGGCCGCTACTACCTCGGAATTTGCTTCTTCAAGTTAAAGAGTGCAACTTTGGCCATTCAAGAACTCGTCGATGTTAGGACCCAGTCCCGTGACGCAAAATCGGGTGATCCGGTTTTTGCCATTGCCGAAGCAACCGACAAAATGCTCGTGCCTTTTTCGTCCGGTCATTGGTTCGGCAATCTCCTGCTTCAATCTCAATACGATTCTAATATTCAACAACTACCGGCCGGAGCAGTAAATCAAAACGGAAGCTCAAACCCGTCGACTTTAAAAATGATGCTTTCGGGCGGCGGCGGTTATATGAGCGCTCCGGTAGATCCGATTCAATGGGTTGCGAATTACCGTGCGGGATACAACTACAATTTTAATTCAGACACAAAAAGTTTTGAGTACTTCACGAATAACGCCAGCCTCTATTTAAATTATCGTACGCTCGAAAAAACATCGGGTGGGCTAAAACTCGAATCCTCATTCGTGTTTCAGAATTCGTTGGTCGACCCCACCCAATTAAACGGCTCCTACCAATATCAAAAATACAATTCGACTGTGGGGGGCGGCCCTTATTTTCGTCATCAGTTAAATCGAGAATGGAAACTTGAAGCAGAAGTCGGACTGACTTCACAACACTTCTATATCGATCCACGACTGACCGGAACTCGCTACCATGCGAACGTATTGGTTCAAGATGACCGCAGAAGCCAATATTTTAATCCGGGTGCAAGTCTATTGTTCGAAAAGAACGACACACAGGGCAGTCAATATCTCTATTCCGACATCGGCATCGGCCTGATGAATTCGATGAAATTTGTGGGTTCGATCTCGGTTATTGCCGAAATAGACTGGATGAGCACTCACTATTCACAAGCCGTTCCAATTCGAAGCGACCAGAATTTTACTTTCAAACTCAGCGGCACCAAATTACTCAGTGATCACTACTCGCTGCTTTGTGATCTAAATTATTTGACCAACAGCTCGAACCTGGCGAGTGCCTATTCTTACCATCAATTTACGTCGAGCTTGGGAATGGGCTACTCATTCTAGTATTTGAGCCGCTTGCGAGCCCTTCATTCATCAGTGCTTAAAAAAAATCCCTTTCATTTCAATTGTGTCTCATTTGACACATTTTAACTTAGTTAAGACTAGTTAATAATTAAGTCAGAAGGGAGGTTGCCCTGAAAGTTTTAACTCAAAATCTCATATTGATCTTTGGAGCGTTCGCAATGACTTGCGGGTGTAGCTTTAAGATCAATGCGATCAATGCTCAAACGGCTTCATCTACAGCTGCTGCTACAGCGACGCCCACCAGTACACCAGCACTCGGCTTGACGTCGCTCTATTCTTTTACCAATGGCACGGACGGAGCTGCTCCGAGTGGCGACCTAATCTTGAGCGGCGGAATTCTCTACGGCACAACCTATTCAGGTGGCGCGCATAATTTTGGAGCCATTTTCAGCATTCCAGTGGCGGGAGGAACTCCCACTACTCTTTACAGTTTTACTAACGGAAACGACGGCTCAAATCCGCAAGGAAGCCTCACGCTTTATGGAGGCGCGCTCTACGGCACTGCTCGAAACGGTGGTGCCCATACTTACGGCACAATCTTTAAGATCAATACGAATGGCACAGGCTTTTCTACTCTCTATAGTTTTACGGGCGGAGCTGACGGCGCGTGGCCAAATTGCACCCTGACCGTTTCAGGAACAGTATTTTATGGAGTAAACGTCGGGCCATTTAGTGGAGGCTCTTACGGCACACTCTATAGTTACGATACTTCGAATTCGACATTTAGCACGCTCTATACGTTTAGCGGCGGAGCCGATGGTGCGTCTCCCTGGGGTAAAGTGGTAATTGACGGAAGCATGCTATACGGAATGGCGTACGAAGGTGGCGTAAGTAATCTAGGCTCAATCTATAGCTTTGATACTGGCAACTCAACTTTTTCGACCCTCTACAGCTTTTCAGGAAATGCCGATGGGTCTTATCCCGCGGGAAGCCTAGTGATGTCAGGAACCAAGCTCTATGGAATGATTCCAAATAATGCGCATGGAAAAATTTTCGAATACGACACCGGCAATTCCATCCTGACGACTTTGTATAATTTTACCAACGGAACAGATGGGGCAAATCCAAGTGGAAGTTTGGTCATCTCTGGAACCACTCTTTATGGAATGGCGAAATCTGGTGCTAGCGCTTACGGAACCATTTTTAGCTTTGAAACCGGAGGATCAGTTTTTACTCCTCTCTACGCGTTCACCAATGGTGCAGACGGTTCAAACCCGAATGCGGGTCTCATACTATCGGGAAGCACGCTTTATGGAACGACCAACGGCTACCGACCGCCAGGAGGCCCCAATACATATGGTTCCGTTTTTAGTTTTGCGTTCTAGATCCGTAATTCAGAACCTTCGCGATCTGATCCTGCCAGCCTTGCCCGGTACCCATCAAGTCTTCGAACGATTGGTCGTAGTACACGTCAGGTTGTACCGGTCGATTTTCGATATTGAGTTCGTCCACATGATCAAACGACAACAGATGATTCTTCAGGTCGTCACCCACTGGCGTCGCGATGGTTCCGAATAAATAGTTTGGAATGGTCAGCGTAAACATTCCATTGGTCCAAGCATGAGCCTCTGCCTCAAGTCCAATTCCGGTTCCTTGCGTGGGAGTTCCGAGAAGGATCGCTCTTTTTGAATTCTTGAGCATCGAAGCCACTGCATCGCACTCACTGACACAATCGGTAGAAATCAGCGCAACTACTTTTCCGTGAAAACCTTCATTGAATTCTGAATGGGCTCGAATATCATCCTCGATAAAAAATGGAGAATAGTGAGCGCCTGCTCCTTTGGTTTCTTCGAGAATTTGAGCCCGCTCTTTGGGAGAAAAGAATTCCTTAAAACCTTCATTCAATTTTCTGATTCTGCCTGTAGATTCATCATCTCCCCAGAGCACCGCCATTACTTTATCCAATGTCGGATAGGATTCGACTTCGGCACCATAGCGTTCTCCCGGTCGGGCAATCGCATTAAGCAAAGATGTCGCCGCATCTGAATTTCCTCCGATATTGCCGCGAAGATCGAGGATCAGATCCAGGCCACCTTCGTCAAGTTCCTGAATAAATCGGCGAACCAATTTTCCGAAATCTTCCTTACGGCTTTTTTTGAGGCCGTGATACATGACGGTCGCATCGAAAGTTTTTAACTCAAGGTATCCTGCTGTCTTTTTATGAATCGTCACCAGGCCAGTTCGCATCACTGCCGACTTTTTACGATCGAGATGATTCTGTTCCGTGTAATCATGAAAATGCTTACCTTCGAAGAGAGTTCCCATCTTTGCATGGTCTTCGCCCCACACTTCGAATTGATCTTTCGGAACTTCAGTAAATCCGATTTTAGTAAAGTAGGCCTCAGCATCAAAGCGATTCATTCCCTTGGCAAAAGTCCATTCGAGCGTCGACAAATACTCCCGCCCCTGCGGGTCTTTTAAACCGATCGTCACTGTTTTTTGATCGGGGTAATGAAACTCTCTGTTAAAAAGATCGATTGTAGCATCGTTTATCCGGTCTTGATCAGAACTACTTGAAAGGTAGGGCACGAGCTCGGAGACCGCGAGGGCAACCGGTGCGCCATCGATGCTAATGACTTCATCGCCTACAGTAATGAGATCGATATCACACACTCCGGGTGTGCATTCTTTTGCCTGGACCAACGTATTTTTAGCCACAATACGAACCTTGCCCCGTACTCGCCTCGCTGATATCGGAACACTGACATTCGGATAGGGCTTGGATGCTGAAATAGAAAAGTGAGAATCTCGAAATCCCGCAATGCACGCCAACGCGCGATCCTTGAACTCGAGTTGGTCATCGCTTTCTGTTTGCACTTCTTTCAGGACACAAGAACGCAAGTGTTCGCCTGAATCAAACCCAGGCAGGCGTGTTTTCTTGAATTCATAACCGGCATAAAGATCTTTGATCGCATCTACCATTTTGCAAAGAGTTCTAATGCGTTCGGATTTTTCGCAACGATCAAAACCGCAATGGCCGCCGGCAGCCGGTAATAATGCCGGTGAACAAGGATCGCCTTGTGTAACTGCTGATTGTGTAACTGCTGATTGTGTAACTGCTGATTGCGCAAAGACTGAGGGGTTTTGAACGAGGATTGGCAATGTTAGAATTAGACAGAAATTCGAAAGGCGACTCCACACTTTCTGCACGCAGAGAAAGTACCGCGTTCGAAATCTTTACACAATAGAAGGATATTTAATCATCGATGATTATTTAGCCCAATTCAATGCATTTTATTGACTTAAATTATTTTCGTATCGTCCAGAAATCCTGCGCGAGCTTGAGCCGTGTAATGATTTCATAAGGCATGTAAAAATATCCGCTAATTCCCCACTTTTCGCCCCAACTATTGCGCACCAATAGAGACTGTTTTTCGTCATCATAACCGACTGCCAAGACCGCGTGTCCGCCCAATACCCGCTCGTCAACACTGGGTACCGGCATGATTCCGGTACTCGCGACCTCAATACTCTCGAACGATTCATACACGGTAAAACCAAAGACAAACGGAAACCCCGAAGCCAGACACGCGCGCATTTCTGCGAGCGTTTGCATCCGGAGGTAGTTCGCAATTCTATGCTTTATCGCTTCTTCATCTGCAAGTGATGACGGAGCCTTCAGCACATTTTCAGGAGTGTACTTCCAGACACTTTCACGACAAGCGCCGCTCGCCGCGAGTGTCTTGATTCCATCCCGAATTTGGGCACCCGAATCCTGGTCCTGAGTTCCTTCGAGAGCGCGTTCATTATAGTAAATGAAGAGGCGACTAAACGGTGCGAATCTCGACCCGAAGGTTTCGGGGCCTCCATCAGCCTGAAGCTCGTTACGCTCGAGAAAGCCAAGCGCACCGGCCAGGGCATTTCCGGTACAACTGCCGATTCGGCCTTGATCGACGATCGGAGGACAAAGGCTTCTTAAGTCGATCGAAGGAGGAATTTCCTGATGAGCACTCAACGTTTCTCCAAAAAGGCGATCGCGCTGATCCGGCAAATCCGGCTTCCAATTGTATTTGTTCTGAGTTCTTTTTGGATGAGTATGAGTGTCTGTATTTTTCATGGCGTCAATCTAGCTCGACGCGCCATACGAATAAATACAGAGATTTTACAAAAGGCGTTCGAAAAAAAGACTCTATCGCTAAAGAGCGTGGGTCGTTTTAAATTTTGCGCCGAGACCCTGCGCCCGCTTTAAGAAACTCAAATTGGCATCTATCGTAAAGGTGGCTGCGACATTGACGTCTGGAGTTTGTTCTTCGGTCTGAGTAAACAGGTCTTGAGCTCGATACCCCAGAGTTCGAATCAGGAAGTTACGAGTTCCACTGAAGGTCACGCGATTTTCATTCAGGCCGACTTGATAACTCAAATCCTTATGCACACCATTGACAGATGAATTACCTATTCCGACCACCTTGTTTCCAATTCTGATTCCAGAACCAGAATCACCCGACTCAAGCCCCCCATCCAAACCATTGGGAACGTAATCAGTGTTTTTATCGCCACTCACTCCGCTCCACCAACCAGCAATCGGTTGATGATTGATATTTGAAAACAAGAGAATGCCGAACCAAGCGGTATAGATCTTATTGGTCGCAGCTCTGAGGGTTAACTGCTCGGGGTAATCTTTCATGCCAAAACCATAAAGCTCGATCTTTCGATCGAAATAAATAGCCAATGATTCTGGCTCTGCGAGAAACAGCTCAGGGTAATCTACTTTTACTTTCAAATCCTTGGGATCAAACAAGACAAAAGCAAGGTCGTAGCTCGGTAAAACCAATCCTTCTTCAATTGCCTTTTGTTCATCATGCCCCCAACCGAAATCTTTCTTTTCTAGAATCGATCGATAATCAAGGTAGTACTCAGAAACGATTGTCTTTTTTGCACGAATTTTATCCGTTTGCCCTTCAACCCGGATTGAAATCGAATTGCCGGATTTTCGGCCAATTTTCTCAGGCACACAATGCGCGGCAGTCAATACCGTGCCGGGCCCTACCAAAGTGCCCGTACAATAATCACTCAAATCGCCAATGACCATATCCAGCAACACCACTTCAGGATGACCGGATGCAGGCATTCCGTTTGTCACGGCGAGCGCAGAATTCGTGAAGATGCAAAAAACAGCCAGGAGAAAATTCATGATCAAGCCTGGGTTTCGGAAACTGCCGCGTCTTGAGGTTTAAAATCACGATGCTTTTCAGTGCCGCGAGCAGTACCAAAGAGCGAACGCAATTGACCGCACGCCGCAAGAATGTCGCGTCCGCGCGAGATGCGAACCGTTGCTGTGTAGCCTTTGTTGATCAGAATCTTTTGAAACTTAAGAACAGCATCATCGGTCGGTCGCTTAAAATCGGCACCCGAGTGTTCATTGAACGGAATCAGATTTACTTTGGATGGAATTCCTTGAAGCATTTTGGCCACGCGATGGGCGTCTTCGGGTGAATCGTTAAAATCTTTGAGGAGCACGTATTCGAATGTAATTCGGCGATGCCCGCCGAGCGGTACCTTACGGCAAGCAGCAAGCAGGGTTTCGATCGGCCATTTTTTGTTTACCGGCATAATTTGCGAGCGCTGTTCGTTCGTCGAGCTATTCAGCGAAATCGCAAGAGAAACATCGGTGTGCTCGTACAACTCTTCAATCGCCGGAACCAGGCCCGAAGTAGATACGGTGACTTTTCGTTTCGAGAAATTCATGCCGTCTTCATCGAGCATGATCTGACAAGCTTTGATGATGTTTTTGACATTATGTAATGGCTCGCCCATGCCCATGAATACGATATTGGTAATCGGCGCGCGCATGCGAAGCTCGAGTACCTGGCAAACCACTTCGTGGGTTTCGAGTGAGCGATCAAGCCCCTGAACACCGGTCAGACAAAATTTGCAGGCCATGGCACAGCCCACTTGTGAAGAGATACAGGCCGTAAGCCTTGCCCAAGAATCGCCATCGAGGTCTTTGTTCAGTCCGGCTTTTTCGGTTTCGACTCCCGAAAATCGTTTGCCGTCATCGAGAGCATCGATCACTTCTTCGCCAATTTTTTCGCGAAGAGCTGCAGGAATGATCACGGATTCAATCGTCTTCTGATCATTCAGTTTCCATAAAAATTTAAAAGTACCGTCTTCGGACTGCTGCCCGTAGCTCTCGGTTAAGCGAAAGATCTGAACATTTTCTTTTAACCACGCGCGAACCTCTTTCGCGATGTCGCTCATTTGATCCCATTCGGTAATATAACGCTGATACACCCAATGAAAAATCTGTTGGGCTCTGAGCTTTGCTTGCTTACGTTTCTTGACCTCGATCACTTCAGGATCGGTCTCGCTTCGACGAACCGTACTCAGAGGGATGAGGAGTTCGGCGAACTCGGCTTTGGTGAGGGATTGAAAAATGATCATTGCCGGCCATTATACACATAAATCGGCAAAAATACAAGACTAAAACGCTCAAGAACAGAAGAATTTCGCCTCGCTAAATGAGACCGATACCCCAGTAATTACAAGGAATTGCTTTTTAGGGCGTCCACCGCTTGAGTAGTTGCGGAGTCCCCCTGTTTTCGGCATCCTAGACCCATGTCAATTTGGTACTTTTCCGAAGAAGAAAAAATGCTCGCAGAATCCGTTCAATCTTACGCTCAGGCGCACCTGGCACCCAAGATCGAGCACCTCGATGAAATCGAAGGCTTCAATGCCGAAGCTTTCAAAAAATTGGGCGAAATGGGCTTACTCGGCATCACGGTTCCTGAAGAATTCGGTGGCGCCGGAATGGGTGCAGTCGCAGCGACGATTGCCATGGAAGAAATGGCATCGGTGGACGCCGCGTCTACCCTCTCGTACTTGGCCCATAGTATCCTCTGCGTGAACCAACTGGGCAGCAGCGCTTCGAAAGAGCAAAAACTGAAGTACCTTCCCAAACTGATCTCGGGTGAACACATTGGCGGCATGGGAATGAGCGAGCCCGGCTCTGGCTCTGATGCGCTCGGAATGCTGACCCGTGCAGAAAAACAAAGTGACGGAAACTACAAGATCAACGGCTCGAAATCCTGGATTACCAACGGACCGAACGGCGATATTTTCTACTGTTACGCCAAAACTGGCCCGAATAAAAAAGACGTTTCCTCGTTCATCATTGAAAAAGGCATGCCGGGATTTACCACAGGCAAAAAATTTAAAAAAATGGGCATGCGTGCTTCACCCACAGGCGAACTCTGGTTCAGTGACGTCATGGTTCCGGCTGCGAACCGAGTCGGCGAAGAAGGATCGAGCGTAAAATCGATGATGAAGAACCTCGATATCGAACGCATTACCATTTCGGGAATTTCACTCGGAATCGCGCGCTCGTGCATCGAAATCGCCACCAAATATTCTCAGGAACGAAAACAATTCAATAAGCCGATCGGGGCTTTTCAACAGATTCAAGAACGCCTGGCAGAAGCAACTTCATGGTACGAAGCCTGTCGCGCACTCACCTATCAGGCAGCCAAAACTTGGGACCTTGGCCTGATGACCGGCAGGGAAGCCTCGATGATGGCAGCCAAAGCAAAGTTACAAAGCGCCCAAATGGCAACCCAGGTCTCGCTCGATGCCATTCAAATTCTAGGCGGCTATGGTTATACCCGCGAATTTGCGGTCGAGCGCCACATGAGGGATGCGAAACTGATCGAGATTGGTGCAGGCACCAACGAAATCCTTCGCATCATCATTGCCCGCCAACTCTTGGGCAGCGACGTCGTCGATACCCAATAAAGGTCGGGGTTAAATCGCAGGATCCGGGCATTTGATCGGATCTGCATCGCGGTTCTTCGAAATTTTTGCCACAGAGGTTTTTAAGAATTCGGCGTTAGCACCTTCAGTGATCGACGTATAAAGGCCCACGCCTACTCTAGGACTTTCGACTTTCAAGGTAAAGTCCTTGATCACCAGGGCATTTCCCATCAAGTAGCCTGCATCGTTCAGCTTCTGCGCAATCATCACCTGATAAGCCATCATCAATCCCTGATTCACTTCAGGATCTTCGCCCAGCTCCGGAAACGGAAAGCGCATGACTTCAGTTCCGTCGTCACCTTCCACAATCATGCTTCGAGCAGCATTCATCGCGTTCGGAATGGTCATACTGCAAACACCAATGACTTTCGGATTGCCATTCTGATCAAACCCGATCATCGGTCCACCTGAATCACCATGCATGTCGATTGCCGTGTTTGGTTTTAGGTACATCTGTCCCTTAAACTTGTCGAAACTCAATATGCTGCCTGATTTATGCTCCTGAACACCGACATCCACCCGATCACCCATGATGGCGATACTGTTTTTCGGTATGGCAAACTCTTCCATGATCGTCGTTTTGAATTGAGAAGGAAATTCCGACTTTTTGATTTCACTCTCATTCACCCGCTGATTAAAGCCGATCCGCATTTTACCTGCATCCTGGGTGTACGGAGTGCTCACGCCGGCCCCTACGATCATCACGTCTTTTTTCATTGAACCGAGTGATCCCGGTTTCGCAAGAGGAATAATCGGCCAGTCCATCTTCTCATTCAGACAAACTTTCGGGCGAAGACGAACCACGGCCATATCACTAAGTTCGCTCGGCTCACCGGTAGACAGCACCTTTTTCATGTAACCTGATGAAATTACCTCAGCCACTTCGTAATGGTCTTTTCCATTCAGATAGACCGAAGTCCCTTTATTTACGTTCACCTCGCCGGTCACATCATCGGTCACACAGTGATCAGCAATCATTAAAATGTTTTTGCGAATATAGCTTGTGGTACAAAGATACCCGTTCTTCTTGGCACGCACTTCGAAAGTCAGAACCGCAGCCACTACTTTCTTTTGCTGGGCCGTGGGAGTTACATCGCTCGAGCCTTCAATATCGTTCGCCAGGGCCAGCGGTACCGAACCTAACGAACTGATTACCATCATCACCGACAAAAGAGAGTTACTCATGCACCGACCTCCAGGGTGCGGAAGCTTAACTCAAGATCCCATAATTTTCAATAATGATTATTTATTAATTCGACTAATGAACTGTTGACTTTTTTTGTCGGTTTTTTTGACAATATCCTAGCCACCCCGTCTAAAGTTTAGACAGAAACGATTTTCATTAAGGCCGCTAACCCATGAATTCAATTAAAGAAAGATTAATTCGTCCGCTGGCATTGGGGTTGCACTATTACACGATAAGACGACTCTGTAAAACAAGCGTGAAAGGAACTACAACACGATGGCAGCTGAAAGAGACAATCAACAAGGCATTACTTTTATCTACTCGAACCTTTATCAAGTCTATCGACAAGGAAAGCTCGACGCCCAAGTGAAACAAGAAAACGCGCAAGTCACTGGCGAATCAACCCACCTCAAAGGTGTGGTGCTCAAACATTCAGAAACAGAAAATCATGTTCAGCAAATCAACCCAGATCAATTGGGCGGCCTGAAAAAATGGTTACGCTCTAACTCCGAAAGCAGCAAAAGCTTATCGAATGACATGAAAGCGCTCAAGGATGCCCGCAAACGTTTGGTATTTCTACTCAACGACCTCGAAACGTTATTGAAAACCTAATCTTTTTCTTTAACTTTTACTTTAATCTCGAAAGTGACTTCGTTCTTTTTGAGAAAGTCGGCCAAAACAGTTGCCGGATCGACTTTTTCTGATACCCGACTCATCACTTCGGTGATGAAATTCTGCATGAACTCCTTGCGCACTCCCTTGGCACCTTCGAGCAGACTGCCCACGAGTTCTTTCGGTAGTTTGAATTCCGAAACCAGAGACTTCAGCGCATCTTCCGTAAGAAAGAAAGTACCTACTCCGACCGTCATCAGCTTCTTTGCCCAACCCAAACCATCCGCACCAAAGCCGCGTTTCTCTTCATCACCGCTCATAATTTTTTCGCTCTCTCATAGAAACTATTCATCATGGTCGGCAAAGTACTCTTCACCAACGGCTTCAGGATAAAACCCGGAACGCTGAATTTGAACTCGACTTCGAGCGAGTAACTGACCTTGCATTTGCCTGGTCCTTGCGCTTCGATTTTCCAGGCACCATTGTTGACCTTAAAAAAATCACTCTTGGCCAATTTCCAATTCACCGTACCTTGTTCTGAATTGTCTTCCGTATCGAGATCGTAGGTCATGTCTTTCGACAACATCGAGATCGAATAATGAACCAGGTGCTTGCCCGGTGAAATCGTATCTACAGTGATGGCCTTCATGCCTTCGACAAACTCGGGATACTTCGAATAATCCGCTACAGCACTGAAGTATTTGCCAGCGTCCACATCAAAAGTTTTTTCCATATCCGCCTGAGGCATGTGCTTATCTCCTGAAATTATGTTCGGTTTGAATATAACGTACGGTTCCGGTTTCGGATCTCATCACTACCGAATGAGAGTGCGCTCCCCCCGGAAACAGGCGAATTCCATTCAAGAACGTTCCCTGAGTCACACCGGTGGCGCAGAAAAGGACATTGCCTTTTGCAAGCTCGTTGATTTGATAAATTTTTGAATAATCGGTGATGCCCATTCGCTTGGCGCGTCCTTTTTCGTCGTCGTTACGGAAGATCAAGCGACCTAGAAAATCGCCTCCACGACAGCGCAGCGCTGCGGCAGCAATGACACCTTCTGGTGCTCCACCCGTACCAAACAATACATCCACACCACTTCCGCTCTGGGCAGTCGCGATGGCGGCAGAGACATCTCCGTCGCCAATCATCCAAATTCGGGCTCCCGCCATACGGATTTCTTTGACCAGCTCCTCATGTCTTGGACGATCGAGCACAATGGCCGTTAAATCTGATACTGAACATTTTTTAGCACGAGCAATTTCTTTCAGATTTTCGGTCGGAGTGCGATTCAAATCGATCGCACCTTTTGCGTCCGGGCCTACCGCGATTTTCTCCATGTAAACATCGGGGGCGTGAAGAAAGTTTCCGCCCTCGGCAATAGCGATGACCGCGATCGAGTTATTCAATCCTTTTGCGCAGATCGTAGTTCCTTCGAGCGGATCAAGCGCGAGATCGAGCTTGGGACCATGCCCTGTTCCGACCTTTTCGCCAATGTACAGCATCGGAGCTTCATCGCGTTCGCCTTCACCAATGACCACGGTTCCGTCAAACTCGACTGAGTTCAAGGCATCCCGCATGGCATCTACTGCCGCTTGATCGGCCACTTTCTCATCACCTCGCCCCATATATCGTGAGCAAGATAGAGCTGCAGCTTCGGTAACACGGACGAATTCGAGAGCAAAATTGCGATTCATGGAAGTACTCCTTTAAGATGATTCAATAATAAGCTTTGCAAATCTTCGCCCAACAGGACGGCGTTCTGAAAAAACTCACGGGCCGTTTCGAGCATTTTTCGATCCGGGGTCTCGTCGTAATCCATCAGACGGGTTTCGAGCCTAACGATGCCATGAGCATGCCCTTCATCGTCCTCGGCAAGCGCACGCCCCGTGCGTAGACCTTCATCGTGCTCCCAATGAACAAAACTTTGGTGAAAATACAGGATCCAACGTTGAATGCCCGCGTGAGATTCGCTCTTCGGCTGATACAACAACAGGTCAATTCCGACCGGATTGTAGTACCAAGTGGTATCCGGCATTTCAGAAAGTTCGAATTTTTTGATGCTCTTACCCAGGACATCGGCACTCGAAAGGTGATCGAGGTGTTCGATCAGTTCGCGGGTTGCATTTACCCACTCGACCCCGATCAGGGTGCCTCGAATGAAGCGGACCTTGAACTTACACTCGATCTTGACGCCCTCAAGCTTAACCACTCCGTCATGGTCGGTTCCGACCGCGAAATCGGGTAAATCATTCCGATCGACCAGACGCAAAGACAAGCCCCCAAGGGAGATGTCCTGGACCGAAAAGTTCTTATTCATTTTAGAATCATGAAACTGACATGGGGTGATATGAAATCGAGGAAGCCTTCGCTTTTCCGCGACCAAGTGTGCCGGATTTTTATTCATAGACTGACCCAAGTTTGGCCCAATTCAACGATAAATGCAAATATGCCTTTTGAAATTCAGGGGACCTTTGGCACACTGATTCCATGCCCGATCCTTTAAGCCAAAAGGTTGAACCCCTGACCTTTCATACCACTCCGAATTACCTGACTTTGCTTCGAATTATCTTTGTGCCGGGTGTGGTTTTTGCCCTCAGTCGCCAAACCTACTGGTGGGATTTTACCGCTGCCGTACTCTTCGGGGTAGCCAGCATTACCGACTATTTCGACGGATATATCGCCCGAAAATATAACATCGAAACCGTTTACGGAAAATTGATGGATCCGTTGGCCGACAAGTTTCTGGTCATCTGCTCGTTGATCATGCTTCAGCATCTTTCTAGGATTCATCCGATCGTGGTCATGCTTCTCGTGTGCCGAGAGCTGACGATCACCGGCCTTCGCGCGCTTGCAAGTGCAGAAGGAATCATTGTGGGGGCCTCGTCCGGAGGAAAATGGAAAACGGCATTTCAAATGACTGCGATTCCACTCCTCATGGTTCGTACCCTTTTTAATTTTGATGTTTATGATTTGGGCCTTTGGCTAACCTATATTTCTCTGGGTTTAAGCATGTGGTCGGCGCAAGACTACATTGTCGATTTTTTTCGCGGTCTAAAAGTCGCAGCCGAAATTAGAAAAGAGAAGAAGCGCCTAAGAAAACTGGCAAAGCTCGAGAGAAAAAGGCTGAAGCGCCTGGCTCGAGGAACCGAAGGAGCATAGCTCAACCCCTCATTTCAGCTGCATCAAGCGGCAAAGCCGCATTGAAGCAGCCTTATACTGCCATTTCAGCTGCATCAAGCGGCAAAGCCGCACTGGCTGTGCCTTATACTAGGGATGAACCCACTTGGTTTCAGGGCATTTCATCTTAAAGTTTACAAATCGGGCACTGACAAAAAGATAATCACTGAGGCGATTCAAATACTGAACGAGCTCAGGTCGAATGGGCTCATGGCTTCCGAATTCGACGCATTCGCGCTCTGCACGCCTAATGACTGTACGAGAAAGATGCAAAGCGGAGCCAGCAGGAGAACCGCCCGGTAAAATAAAGTTCTGAAGCTGTGGCAATACCGTTTCCATCGAATCGATTTCTTTTTCGAGCAACTCGATCTCAATCAAGCCTACAAATGGGCAGGCATTCTTGGCCCCCGCTTGGGTGGCCAACTCGGAACCCACCTGAAACAATTCGTTCTGAACCCGGGTGAGCCTGGCAATTGTTTCGCTACCCTCGGCGGGCAAATGTGCGATGGCGACTCCCAGACAACAATTAGCCTCGTCTACCGTACCGTAGGTTCTAACTCGGGGATGCGATTTAGAGACGCGACTTCCGCCCCAAAGTGAGGTTTCGCCGGTATCGCCTGATTTCGTATAAATCTTCATGCCCTAAAACTATCGTTATTGGAGATCATATTTCAATAAAATTACATATCAAAGCTAAGCCGCTTGACCGAAACACTTGAACCAGCTATACCTAATGAATCGAATAGACGCGGGAGTAGCTCAGTTGGCTAGAGCGCCACGTTGCCAACGTGGAGGTCGAGGGTTCGAGCCCCTTTTCCCGCTCCATTTTAAATCTAAATCATAAAATGAGAAGAACTGCAGTCTAGTCGAGTCACTTGGCGGCGCGCTTTAATTCAAACCGAACCCCTGCTCCAAAATAGAATTTATCAAACTCGTTCGGAGTTTTTTGAATGTAATGCTCGATATAACCGTTGGAATACTTTCCGAGATATTCCTCTACTTGCCAAACAGTCATTCGCTGCCATTTTCCGAAGAACACCAACCCAAATGGCGAAGCCTGATTTTTAGTCTTGCTCTTTAATCGAACAAAACCTTCGACCCCGGCCTCCGTAGATTCAATGACATATTGCTCAGTCAATGTCGTCACGCCGCCGTTCGAAAGTGCCTGAGTTTCTTGCAAAAGTTGATCGGTTCCAGCTAACTGCGCCACTTCGAATTTTAACTGAAAATTTGGCGCAGAATAAATGAGTTCGCCGTGAGCGTTTCTGACATAAAAATAAAAATGATCGATGGATGACAAGTTTGGAGAAAACGGCAGCTCCGGGAGCGGGCGAAAATGCGCATACCCCAAATCGCCCTTCACCATAATTTGAGGGGTAATCATCAACCGCCCCCCAACGCCAGGCAGATTGAAAAGCCAATAGTGCATGTACGGATTTTCATCGAGTCCCGCTTGGAGTTCTATTCCCGCACGCTTACCACCCCAGACTTTTTGAAAGTTTATTCCAGTACTCGGGCCAACATAAAACTTCGCATTAAAGCCAGTCGAGGTCGGTTCCGACTTTCGATGAGAATCGTAATTCGCTTGAAGGGTTAGATTTTCATTCGAGGTATTCACTCCCCCATCGACCGCAAAATTTACGTTTTGTGCTTGGGCGCGAGAAAATAAAACAGACCCTAAGAAAAGCATGAATACCAAGAATTGCATGGCGGGAGTTTAGCATTCTTGACTGTTTTAGTTCAATTAAAAAATCTGCAATTCGCGTGGTTTTTCAGTCATTTCATTTAACCCTTTCCGTTAATTCATACTTTGACATCGCCATGCGGGTTTCTTAGATTTAAAGCATGAGAAAGCTACTGCTTCTCCTGGCCCTCCTTTCTTGGGCCACCCCTGAACTTTCGTTTTCTTCCGAGCTCTATCAATTCAACACGGGGACTTCTACGTGCCTTCTTAAAAAATTTGTAGATAAAAAATGGACCCCCACCTCCAAAGCCGAGGTGCAAGGTGAAAGTTTTCTACTAACCCCTACGACTTCTTCGACCACAGCAACTTTTCGCATTCGGAAAACCTGGTATAGCACCCGTGTCGAATGCGTAAAGAAAAACGAGAAAAAGTCATCATTCTTTATCGAAGGGAAAGGCGCTTATTCTTTAATGACAGGATCGGGAACGGCCGCTCAAACCACGATCCAAAGCGGTGCCACCACTACGATTGGAAAATACACACCTAAGCCCAGTTTCGGTCTGAGATTCGGAGATTACCTCAGCCCAGATCGCGCGCTATTTTTTGATTTTGATTATTTTAGCGGCGGAAGCAATGACCAGACTCAAGTCGGCGCCACGACTTTTACGGGCACGACCAGCGAAAAAATTCTAAACTTCGATGTGGGCTACCAACTTTTCTTCCCTTCAACGGGTTCACTCACCCCGTACCTTGCAGGCGGTGCAGGATACAGCCTGCTTTCTGGAAGTATCCAGTTTTCTGGAATTCCAGATCTGGCGAAAGTGACCTATTCTGGCTCGAACTTGAACCTGTTTTTAGAAGGCGGAGCCACTTATCATCTGGCGGAACATTTCTCGATCGTCAGCGCCCTGAATTATTTGATCCTGAACATCAGTAGTTTTAAAGTCGATACTTCGACCGACACCACCGGCAACTTTCCGGTAGGGGCAAAACTCTCAAACACGGTTGGGTATTCAAGACTGGGACTGAAGCTAGGGCTTCAGTATATTTTTTAAACTCAAAGGGTTAAACTTTTAACAATTTCTTGCAAAACCGGCCCTGAATCGCTAGGTTTCGGCATGGTAAAAAGGACAATCCTTCTCCTCAGCCTGCTGATAGCGACTCTTCCGGGCAAGCCCGCTTCTGCCCAATCCGTAGATGAGACCATGATCGAAGGATTCGAGAGAATTCACCACGAGGCCGAACGGATTGCAGGCCAACCGATGGACATGCCAACGCGCGCCGAATTTTTGTTTGCGATTTACCTCGACTCGAAGAAGAATTATGCATTTCCGGTCATTGCTCTGCACGGAGCGCTTTGGGGATACCGGTATTTTAGGCGCATGGATCCGATCGGCGCATGGATTCTTCATGGCTACGGCATCGAATCCAAATCAAAAGAAATACAAAAAGAACGAGAACTGGAAGATTTTTCAGAATCATTTCAGGAAACAAATCGTTTTGTTTTTATCGACACCTATACCAACTATTACTTTTCAAAAACTTGGGGCAGAACGCCCGGAGCCGAGATCTACATTCATCCTCAACTTCTCGCCGCCTTGAATGAAGTGCACGATGCAGTCCGGACCGGAGTACCACTTACCGCAAATGAAAAGAAAGACGTTTTTAAAACCGCACTCTATTATGAGCAAGAACTTCGCGTGGGCCCCAGGGTGCGCGAGGCCGTAGCTGCATTCCAAGTCCCCGTTCTTAAGGAGTTCGCGCTGGCTCCGCAAGTGCATTTTGAATACTTTCCACCTCTTTATTATCTGTTTTTTAGAAACTTTTCAGATCAAAACGAGCGAATTGCCAAAGCGACCTTGTCCTACGATCTGGCAGTCAGTGAAGGTTGGCAAAAAGTTGAAAGCACGATCAAGAACTATGGATTGATTTCGAAAGAGTTCTTTCGGGATCCGGAAAGCTATACCGAACATTACCGAGAGACGCTTGGCCTAAACGAAACTCCCACTTCGGACTTCCTTACAGACGATCGTCAATGATCTGACTAATTTATTAAATCAGAGGTAAATTCCGATAAGACCGTGAGGTCTTTACGAAAACATTACGACGATTTCTCATCACGCTTTTAATTCTGATCACTCCGTCAACACTGTTGGCCCGCGCTGACGACCTATGCAACAAGCTTTCGATCATCAATGGCAGAGACTCACCGATCTCGCTGTTTACCAATGATGGAAAACCGGTAACTGCTTATTACAAGATCGTACAAAATCTCAAACCGGGCATGATTCTTCGCTTTGGCGATGGAAAAGAATTCAAAGTATACGAAGTGCTCTCCGAGCGCAATCCAGGTACGATGACCATCATTATTGATATCGGTGGCGGAAAGGCGCTTCGAATTCCCCGACTCATCAGCGATTTCATCCTGGCCGAATTCAATGGTTTTCTTCAAGCTTATCAGGTGCTCGAAGCCACTGGAATTCACTGCGTAAAGGTCTATCCCGAACTTTCGCTACCCGGCCAATATTACATTGTCGACAAACTCGACATCCGCTTCAGCCTGACTTCGTTTCTGAATGGCACTTCGGGCTTAACTCAGGAAGAATACCAGATCGCACTCGAACGTTTTCTGAAATTTGCAGAAAGCACCTACCTGTTTCGAAGCATCGGTGACTTCATGGAAAGAAATATTGCCTATACCCAAACGGGCGAATGGATTTTTCTCGATTTTCAGAATCATTTTGTCAAATGGACAAAGGGTGAGCAAAAATTCAATACGTTTCAATGGATGCGCTGGAATGGTTCATTCCGGTCGATTTCGGACGACCTTTTTATGAAAATCAATCGCTCTATTGCGCTCAAACGATTTGGCCCAAGCGGACTTGATCTCTGGATCACCCACCAGATTCCGGAAGTTCACCCCCTGTTACAAGCCGGAATCATTGATTTCGACAACCTACCGACGATCCGCAATCCAGAAGTGCCCCCATCGACAATCGGGGATAAACATAATAAATAAGAGGTATGACAGAGGCTGAATTCAAAACCCAATTCTATGAAACACTGACCCAGCGCCGTTCGATCCGAAAATTTAAACCCGATCCGATCGCCCGAGAGACTCTCGATCGAATTCTGATGGCAGGAATGCAGGCTCCTTCCGGAAAAAACCGGCAGAACTGGCGGTTTTTTGTCCTTGAGGGCAAACGCCGTGATGAGTATTTGAAGCTCTCGCAAAAATCATGGCTCGGCATCAAGGACATTCTCGAAAAACGGTTAAAACCATCCCTCTATCAATTTACCGAGCGTTTTTTCTTTACCCTGGGCGACGCGCCGGTCGTCATCCTCTGTTACTCGCATAACGATGCAGAAGAGAAATACCTGACCAGCATCGGCTCGGTCTATATGGCGGTCGAAAACATCAATCTTGCGGCCATTGTAGAAGGATTGGGTTGTTGCACCATGGGTGCTCCGCTCGAGATTAAGAACGAAGTCGATACCTTTTTAAATATGTCGCAATATCCTGAATATCAGCGAGGAGAACTGGAGCTACTTTGCGCAGTTGTTCTTGGAGTTCCTGATCATTCGCCCCCCAAAGCGCCGAGGCAACTTGAAGGGCGAGTCACTTATATATAGGTGTCGGACGCGTCTTGGCTAAAAAAGGCGTTATTTCTTTTCGTCTGTTTTAGCTTCTGCGGCAGGTTTCTCAGACTTTTTATCGTCCTTCTTGCCATCCTCATGCTTGCCATCTTTGTGATGATGATCATGCATCTTGCAGTGTTTGCCTTTGCACTCTTTGCAATCCTTCTTATCTTTGCAAGACTTGCAATCTTTCTGATCGCAGGTCTTATGGTCGCATTCTTTTTTACCGTCTTTGCCTTCGCTACAGCTGCAGTCTTTTTTATCTTCTGCTTTCTCTGCAGCTTTGCCTTTGACTGGGGCAGCAGCTTCTTTAGAAGCGGCAGCTGCAGGTTTTTCTGCGGTCGCTTGGGTTGCTTGCTGGGCAAATGAAGTCAGGCCTGGGGCCATTAAGAATGCAATCATTGGAATTAAATTGAAAATTTTCATGTGTTTTCCTTTTGTTTTTTCGGTTGGGAAGCAGCTTTCATTATAAAGAGCATGAGGTTAAAAAGCAAATCACTTGCCGTTTCAACCCCTTTACGTTAGCTTTGAGGTATTCAAAAATGCACCCGTAGCTCAATTGGATAGAGTATGTGGCTTCGGACCACAGGGTTCCAGGTTCAAGTCCTGGCGGGTGCGCCATCTTCCCTCGTAGATTTCCAATTTTAGTTCATCTCGCAGGCTCTTCCCCAATGAGAGGGGCATGGTCACTTTTGCTAACTACACATCACTATAACTCTTAATCGATAATTTTTAAAATTTCTAAATCCATAGGCACGTCTACTG
>CAIKYX010000193.1 GCA_903831745.1 Oligoflexia bacterium | reverse complement strand
GGGCCCGACCTTCGTGTATTTTTTACTTGACTATTTTAGTCAAAAATGATACTCTCGCGCGTATGAAAACTTTAAATCAAGTTACGTTCGCACTTTTAATCCTAGGATTGTCTGCTTGCAGTAATCCCAATAACACTGTGAAATCGGGTGCGGCGATCAACAGAAACCCCATCATTACTCCGGGAGCGCCCGACGGTGGTGCCAATAAAGATAAGAAAGATAAACAAAAAGTCCTACCAGTTTCGCTTTCAACCGCCATTCAAGGGTTAAAATACAAGGTCAAAGGCAATCAAGTAACCGTGGCTTTTAGCTTTACCGACGTCGACGATAAACACTTTCAAATGGCTGCACAAAAGATTCTTCTTACCGGAACCATCGATTCTGGAAAAGCAAAGCTAGTGGATGCAACCAGCAAAACCATTACCGCTGACCTGATCTGCGATTCGAAATCTACCGATTGCTCACAATCAAAACTGACGATCAACAACTCGAGCGGCATCTACAAAGGAAGCACTATTGTAGACAACATCCAGGTTACCGCGAGCAGCGTGAGCCCGATCTACGCCGACAAGAAAAGCAGCTATGCCAAGAAGCTTCAGCTCAATATCCAAGACGCCATCGAACATGATGTCGTAGACAAGGCCGTCATCAGCCAGTCTTCATTTGAAGACAATTCTGCCGCCGCCTCGTACAGTATCCGCATCAGCTTCAAGAAAAACGAAAAGGAAGACTACGATGAAGGCAGCGATTTCACCGATAAGCAATTGATTATTTCCGGAGTCATGGGCAACGGAGTCGATATCAGGATGACCCAATCCTATAAGTTGGTATCGGAAGACAATCCGAAACCCCTCTTCAGAGACAATGCCCAAAGCATCAAGCGCACAGGTAATGTGGTTTACGATGAGACTGCCAAAGCAGTGGTCATCGACCTGGCTGAACTCGAGCCTTTCTCTAAATTGAAGATCTATCTTTCAACCGCCTCTGCTGAAACTGTTGGCGACGAAGAGTAAAGCAGAAGAGTAAAGCAGAAGAATAAAGTAGAAGAATAAAATCAGCCGGTAGGCGCAAGGCGCAGAACCCGACCTTCGATATCCAAAACGATGGCCGTGCAATCTTCGCCAGGAAATACTTCGCCTTCGACCAGTTTCGATTTGATCTGATACGCCAGTTCGGTCACGAGCGTAAAAGGCTCTTGCCCTAACTTGTCGTGAAATAACTTTTGTAGTGCAAATTCGCCCCCCACTCCGTTTACGAAACCATCCGAGAGCAGCACCAAACGGTCCTTCGGGTCAAGGTGGATCACATTTTCAAAACCACCGCGGGGCTCTTGCTTGGCCGTCATGCGAGTTCCATGTTTATCAAGGGGATGCACGTCTCCGGTTTTCTCGACGACAAACGCTTCGATGCTACCGAATAATTGGTAATGAAGCGAAAAATCGCGACGATTCAGGCGCCCATAAAATACACTGAGGTGCTCGTTTTCACCGAGCGTCACCTTCAGCTCATCATGAATCGCACGGATCCAATCGGCCGTGCAAAGTTGGGCATCAGTTGCGATTTTTGCAGAACTCGAGAGGATCATTCCGAGTAACGCACTCGAAACCCCATAACTCGAACTGTCCGCAAGCAGGATATTCACCCACTCCTTTTTTTCGGTTTCAAACACATCGAAATAATCTCCGCCCGGCTTCAGTCCTGCGAGGTGGCGACTCATGATATTGATGCCCTTGATGTCCTTGAACGGGCGGGGCGTTTTCGCCTGCACGATACGTTCGAGCACTTCGTTTGCATGAAACACATCTTTTTGGGTGCTCTGAATCAGCTCCTGGAGATTGGCTTTTTGTTGCTGGGCCCGCATCCGACTGACCACTTCCATCAGGCGAAATGGAAACACCAGAACATCATCTACCTTTTCCAGGTCCTCAGGTGCCGGAATCATATCCAACTCCGAGATGACCAGAAACAAAACGGTTTGCGCGCGATCCAGCGTCGATATCCGTAATCGCCAATCCGGCAGATTTGCATCCACCAAGAACCAATGCTTTAAGGAAGTCTCTTCCCACATCTCTTCGAGTGGTTTCAATTCTTTGGTCCAAGACTGATGGGTACGTTCATCCCGTGTAAAGAAAGTGCAGTGTTTCATGCGTTGATCCTCATTTTTGCTTTTCCCGATTCCTTGTGTTTTTATCCTGAAAGAAAAGTTTGTATTGAAGCGTGTACATGGTGTCTGAAGTGGCCGTCAATCCACCGGTAAAAGGTGCGGCTTCGGTGTGCCAAGCGAGAGCAATTTCACTGGCTTCACTTTTATAACTCAAACCGGCTGCTGGATTTGTTCCCTGGGTTCCGAAGCGAAAATCAAAATGGCTCGAAAGCGCAACATCAATCCCTACACTGAGGCGGTCGGTTGCAGCCATTGAAGTAGCCATCGTCGCATCGAGGTATTGAAAGTACCAATAGGTCTTGAATTCAGCACTGACCCGAACCATGAAGTTCACCGCTGCATCAAACGACATCTTTTCATCAGCTGGTGCTTGGGTCGCCCCAGTTGCTGACATCAGGGTTCCACCAAAAGAGTAATGAAGGCCACCAAGATTTCGACCCATGATCGACAGTGTCGGCATATAAGTATACGGAAGGGTGATATTGGCAGAGATATTTTGCGATAGGCCTCGGCCTTTCTTAAGACCAGTGTAGAACGATCCCGCACCCGTCGCCGAACTAGAGCCCGTTCCGACAGATTCACTGACCCACTGTGCACTATAACCCAATTTTAAAAGCCCTCGTGCAAGCGACAGTCCATAGCCCACGGCTGGCACGAACTGCTGATTGGTTTCGTAAGAAATGGTGGTTCCATCCGAAATGGCCCGCGTTCGGTCTTGATACAACACACCCACGCCCAAGCCCCCAAAAGACAATGCCGTGAGATTTCCCCCACCGGAACCGTAAATCTTGCCGGTATTCTGATTCAGGTCCGTCGCCAATCCGTTCAAATTGAACATTTTGGAAGAAGAAAGACCGGTTCCAATCAGAAAGTGATCATTCGCTTCGAGGTTGACGTTCAGGTATTCCGCTCTGAATTTTTCGTTTCGTGCAAGACCTGCGGGATTGTTGAAAAGAGAGTTTCCGACTTCGTCTGCTAACGGAAGCACTATGCCGCCGAGTCCCATGCTTTCAGCATTTTCATAACGGATTCCAGGATAGGTATAAGGCCGGGCCAAGGCCTCTGCCCCCCCTAAAAAAATCACGATTATGATGCCGAGAAAACGCGTACTCATCCTACATTCTTTTCGGAGTCATGCCGATAAAACTCGATCGGCAATGATTGCCGAGTCAAACGCCTTCAAGCGACAAGTTTATGACTCTATGATGGCGCTTCAAGCTGTGTCAGAATAAGAGAGCGATGAAGATTCTATTTTCGATCCAAGAGCAGGTGCAAATCTTTCACATTCACGATGACATAGAGGCATTCGACCTCAGCGTGATTCGGGACAGCATGTTGCGCTTTTTTACGACAAAACCGCAATACGTGGTGCTAGACCTCAGTCAAGCAACCCTATCCATTTCAGAAACCGAATTGCAAAAAACCTTGAGTGAAATCAAAACCGTAGCTCAGACCGAATGTGCCTCTCTGGTCATCGCCCAAACCGACATCGAGTCGATGCGAGCCCCTACTCTCGTCATTGAACAGGTTCTTCAGAATCGAATTCAAAACCTGACCAATCGGCTCGAATTGCGCGAAGAAATCAAAAATCATACAGAGGCCCTTAAAATACAGAATCAAAAATTAAGACGCCAACTCGAAAACCGACAACGTCCTGAACCATTCCCTTTAAGCCCGCTCGTAGAAAAACTCTGGAGAGAAAATGAAAGCAAAGATACTAGTCATTGAAGATAATCCCGACACTCGGCGTTTTCTTCAAATCATGCTCAGCCGTGAATATGAAGTATTGATTGCACAAAACGGGCTCGAAGGAATCGATCTCGCCAAAAGCGCACTTCCGGAGCTGATTGTACTCGATGTCGTCATGCCGGCACTGAACGGTTACGACGCCTGCAAACAATTAAAATCTGACCCAAAAACCCAGCATATTCCGGTCATTTTTCTTTCAGGCAAAAACACCAACAACGAAATCACCCAAGGCCTCTCGATGGGTGCCGATGATTACCTTCCAAAACCGTTCGACCACAAAGAGCTTCTGGTCCGAATCAAATCGCGCCTGACCCGAAGTGCCGGTGCCGCTGAACCGAAAATCCGTGTGGGTGAACTCGAAGTCGATACCCTTCGCCGGGTAGCCTCTTATCAAGGTGTGGAAGCCAGCCTGACCCTGACCGAGTACGACATTCTTCGCCTTTTGGCCTCACGTCATGGCGTGGTAGTTTCGCGAGAAGAGATCATGAAGGAAATCTGGCGTGATGCTGCCACCGAAACGACCGATCGTACGATCGACGTGCACGTGCGTTCACTCCGAAAAAAAATACCATCTATGAATCAACACATTCAAAGTGTTTATGGGGTCGGATATAAGTATACTCCCTAGCCTAAATTCTTTTAGCTCTAGCAATTCAGTTTGAGTTTGGAGTTTCTGTTTCAGTTTGAGTAAAGTCATAGTTTACAGGGCCATTTTATTGATCCTGAACTATGGGGAGCTGCCTTTTAGTATAGCGTTGCCCTTTTTAGACTTAAAACTGTACTGGACTGAAACTTCAAACAGAAACTCCAAACCCAAACTGAAGTTTCACGAAAAAATGAGGCATTAAAAATTTAGAAATCAGTTCTTGGATTCAAGCTGCAGATCGGTCAGAACGGTATCTTTACCCTCTTGAATCGGCACCGTAATCGATTTTTCGAGCTGCAATGATTCATTACGTATCAAAATCTTATAATTTCCAGCAGGCAGCTTCTGTTGATCAACCGGGCTACGTAGGGTCACTGGAGTCTGTGCCAAGCCTCGCGCACCTTGATCGAGATTGATGATCTGTACGTCTGCCAAAGCAGGACGAGTACTGATCGAAATGGTTCCGTAGCGCATTGGCTCGAGTTTTACATCCATCTTGAATTCACGGGCAGGACCGAGCTCATTTTCCTTGATGGTAAAATCCTTGGTATAGGTCACGAATCCTGGGCGCTCGACGATCAGCTGCAGGGGCTCTCCTACTGGAACTTCCATGCTGCCTTTTTCGAGATCAAATACCTGTGAATTAATCGACACGCGGGTTTTTGAGAGGTTTCCATCCGGAAACATTCCCAAATGAACGACGGCATTCTTTTTAACCACTGCAATTTCGGTCGGAAATTCATTCAAACTTTTGGTATCGGCGGCCGGACTGACCAGCCCGGGAATATTCGGTAAAGAACTTGGATTATTCACGTACAAATAACCAAAATAACCGAGCCCACCGAGAGCGCTAAACGTAAACAAGACTTTCAAAAATCCCGCGCCATTGCCATTACTCGGAGTTACCGGTGTGGGTTGGGTAATCGGAATACGCTGCGAGTTTCCGTTCGTATAGGAAGACGAGCGGCTTGCCGCCGGAACTTTCATCTGCCGCTGCGGCGAACCCGCCACTTCAAGCTTATCTGCGTTCGTAATCTGTGATTTTTCGAACTTATTGCCTAGCGGTGCAATTCGGGTCTGGTCAATTTGAATCGCGACCGTCTGCTGTTGGGCAGGTTGCGCGGGTGCAGGAGCCGGAGTACCGAGCTTGATCAACTCTTCCGCTCTGCCATTTACGTTTTGCAGCTGCTTTCGGTCTTCGACAATCAGATCCTGAAAGAGTTTCTTGATGAACGTCGAGAGATCGGATGGGCCAAAATCGGAGAATTGCACGGCCAAAAGCTTACGAAGGGCTCGGGCCATTTCTTCGGCACTCTGATACCGCTTGTTCGGATCACGCGTCAGGGCGTGAAGCACAATTTCATCCAGCTCTTTGGTGACTGCCGGATTAATGGTCGAAGGTGGCTTCACGAAGGTATTGCAACTTTCGATCATCTTCAAAACCTGAAATTCATTCTCGCCTTCTGCAACGAACAAACGTCGTCCAGTGAGCAGCTCCCAGAGCACGATTCCGAGTGCAAACACATCGGATCGGCCGTCGAGCACTTCACCCAGCACTTGCTCTGGCGATAAATAACTTAATTTTCCTTTGATCACACCCGCTCGGGTGGCTTCACCGTTGGTTGCCGCTTTGGCGATCCCGAAATCGATGACTTTGATATTACCATCGTAAGAAATCAAAATGTTTTGGGGGCTGACATCCCGGTGTACGAGATTCAGCGATTCACCAGTAATGCGATCCTTAAACGTATGGGCATAATGCAGCCCAGCTGCAGCCTGTTCAATCACAAAGCAGCACGCAGAAACCGGTAAGAGTTCCTTTTTGTGCCCGAGCTTAGAAAGTAGTTGGCGTAAATTTCGGCCGTCGACGAGCTCCATCGCAATGAATTGCTGGCCATTCTCTTCGCCCGCTTCATAGAGCTGCACGATATTCGGATGTGCAAAGCGCATGGTCACTTGCACTTCAGAGCGAAACATCGAAACAAATTCCTGATTATTGCTGAATGCCCCTTGAATCCTTTTGATGACGAGCAAACGCCCATTGGCATCGAGTGATGCCATTCGTGCGCGGAAGATTTCGGCCATGCCACCCTCACCGATACGGTCGAGGAGAAAATATTTGCCGAATTTTTTGAGGACCGTTTCGCTCATAGGGGTACCTTCGTCAAATACTGATCGGCAGGCTTTCGGAAATACTTTAGGTCCCTTTTATGGGGCTGCGAGCGGAGGGGCGGACGGTTGGTTCTGGGCAGGCAAAACCACTTTTTTAGGCAACGGTTTCCAGCGGATAGCCACTCCTTTGACCAGGACTTCGCCCTCGGCCCCATCGTCCGAGCACTCGGGGGTTGGGTACTCGTGTACCGATCCGTCCATGAAGATGACAATAGAGCGCACCTGGATGACCGCGTCCCCTTGGGCCTTTGCCGCCTCTTTGAGCAAGCCAGCGGCCGCTTTATTGAAATAATTCTTACAGAGCACCTGATTTCCAACATCCTGCTCGAGCGTCGGAAAATGGGCTTTCGATCGAACCCACCCTAGAACTTCATAGGGCCGATCCTTGAATTTTCCGGTAGGAAGTTCGGTATAAACCAGGTCGTCAGGATACGAAAACACCGAATGTTTTTCGGCCGGAAGCTCCGTTGCACATCCCATCAGACAAAAAGCGAGGTAAGCAAAGGCAGACGCCCTGAGTAGCATGATGCTCTCAGTATATCATTCATCCTCGGGCTCGGAATAGGTATATTCTTGATCCTTATAGTTTCGAAGCGTCCAAGTCTTGCCTTCATGCTTAACCAGGTATTTCGGAAGGAGCGGAATCTTACCGCCACCGCCCGGTGCATCGATGACGAAGTGTGGAACCGCCATCCCGCTGGTCCAGCCGCGCAGAGACTTGATGATCTCGAGCCCTTTTTCGACTGGGGTACGAAAGTGACTGATCCCTTGAGCGAGATCGGCTTGAAACATATAGTAAGGGCGAACCCGCATCATCAGGAGCTTATGATTTAACTCCATGACGATTTTCGCGTCGTCGTTCACACCCTTTAGAAGCACCATCTGATTGTTGATCACACAACCCGCGTCCGCCAAACGAGCACAGGCATCGAAAGCCTCCTGCGTACATTCCTTCGGATGATTAAAATGAGTGTGAATGAAAACCGGTTGGTATTTTTTCAACATCTTGCAGAAATCATCAGTGATCCGCTGTGGAAGCGTAACCAGATTTCGGGTTCCGATACGGAACACCTCGATGTGATCCATGGCGCGCAAGCGAGAGAGGATATATTCAATCCGGTCATCAGAATTCGAAAGGGCATCTCCGCCCGAAATGACCACATCACGAATCGCCTTGGTGCGCTCGATATAAGCCAAACCATCTTCCAAAGCCTTGGCTGAAGCAGCAGAATCAGGATCAGCCACTTTACGTTTACGGGTACAATGGCGGCAATACATCGCACAGTTGTGGGTAGTATAAAACAAAACGCGATCCGGATAACGGTGAGTGATACCCGGAACTGGCATGTCTTTCTCTTCACCGAGTGGATCCTCAAGATCCTCGGGAGCAATATGCAACTCAGCGCCCTTAGGCACAGACTGCAGGCGGATCGGACAGTTCGGATCATTCGGATCCATCAATGCTGCATAATAAGGCGTAATCGCCATGTTGAACATTTCGTGCGACTGAGCGAACGCGTTTCGTTCATCATCCGTAACGTGAATCAGCTTCTCGAGTTGCTCCATCGTCTTGATGCGCTTCTGTTGTTGCCAGATCCAGTTGTTCCAATCCTTATCAGTTGCTTCCTTCCACATATCAGGTCGGGGAGCAGCTTGAAAACGTCGTTCGCGTACCGTGTTGATGGTCTTGATCTCATATGCCATTGGCAGAATTTGCCAGAATATGAAGGGCGTATCAAGTAAAATGCTTCAGAGCCCGAGCGAGAGACAAAATGTTACATAAAATTAATTTAATAACTGATCAAGGCAGTCCGAATTCCTTGCGCTTGCGCCAGAGCGTAACTGTGGTCACTCCTAAGATCTCGGCAGCCTTTTCCTGATTCGGCTCGAGAGACAAAACGTGTTCGATATGATCACGACTCACTTCTTCCAATGTCTTCAGGTGCTTGCCCACCCCACCCGCAAGCTGCCCCTTTTTTCGGATTCCCATGCGAACTGCCTCGGGTAAATCGGCGACGGTCATCTCCCGACCTTGGGATAAAAAAACCAACCGCTCGACGCAATTCTTCAGCTCCCTGACATTTCCGGGCCATGAGTAATCCATCAGGACCTTGAACACCCCTTCCGGAACTTGAGGCGCAAACTTATGAATCAGCACGCCCACGTCCTCTTTTCGATACCGAAGCCCGACCAGGTGGCACTCGAGCATATTCAGTCGATAAAAGAGATCTTCCCGGAATTTTCCGTCCGCCACACTTTCGTCCAATTGCCTTGAACTCGTGGCAATGACTCTACCACGCTCATCCGGCGCCCGTTCCAGAAATTGCGCCAACTGATGCTGGGCAACCAGCGAAAGCTCACTGACTTCCTCGACTAAGAGCGTCCCCATTACCGCACGATGAAAATCCAACTCAAGTGTTGACTCCGTGATCGATTGGTATTCCCGATCGTATCATGGCCATAGTACTCATTCGTCACATAAGACCAGTCTCCGGACGGTCTCCACAGCAATTCCCAACCGATGCCGGGAGTATTATTGGCCATGCCGTAAGATTGCCAACCATTAATCAACCAAAGCTCGGCCTTGAATTTGTCGGTTGGAAACATCTGCAAGCGCAGTCCGTTAAAATACCACGGAGTGTTCGATGACATATACGACATCTGGTAGTTCCAATTTTCGTAATTGTAATAACTCTCGAGTCCGACGAACGACATGAAAATTCCTGCGTCGAGATTGATTCCATTCCAGATATTCCAGTGGTATCCGCCGTAGGCTTCCGAGACATAGCGGTAGGCATTCGCCATATCCCATTGTCCTCGCGAAGGAGTCGCATCGTTTCGAGGAGTCATGGTCGAATACATTCCAAACTGGGTCATCAAACGACCGCGCACATTTTGATAATGAAAATCTCCTCCGATGCCCAATTGCTGAACTTGCAACTCACCCGTGCGCCCTGAATTAGTCGAGCCCACGAGGGTGTGGTCCTTTGGATTTGCGAAGTCGTAGACATAATTAGTATCCAGCGTAAACTGACCGGTGAAAAATTTCGAATCAAGTGGAAACTCGGTTTGGCGACTATTGCCATTGAGCCAGGTAAAATCAGCAAATGCAAAGGGATCTGCCACTTTCTCTTCTTCGGCTCGAAGCGTACCGGGTACGGATAAAACTGAAATCGATAGGGCTAAACAAGACGTCAAAAAACGGGTGTGCATTTTCATATTCATGTCCTCTTGAGGACATAATACGCAGCTCAAAAATGAAAGATCAAAGATTTCCGCTCGTTCTTAAATCTTAATAGCCAGGATTACAAATTGTAATGTTTTGCCAAATGATAGGTCAGCCAGGACGCAAAATAAGCCAGACCAAACAAATAACCCATCATGACGAGCATCCATTTGGTGCTCTTCAACTCTCGGCGGGCTGTCGCCAGAGTAGAAATGCAAGACGGCGCAAAGATAAACCAAGCGATCAAACTCAAGCCCGTAGCCAGACTCCACTCACCCTTAATCAATGCGCTGAGTTTTGAGGTGTTCGAAACTTCGGCATCTTCTTTGACTGCGTAAACTGTAGATAGTGTACTCACCATGACTTCGCGCGCAGCAAACGTAGGAATCAAAGCCATGCCGATCTTCCAGTTAAATCCAAGTGGCCGGATTGCGGGCTCAAGCACATGCCCCATTCTTGCCGCATAAGAGTCTTCAATCGAAAACTGGCCGTTCTCAGGTTTCGGAAAGCTCACTAAAAACCAAATCACAATGGTCAGCGCCAGTATGATGGTTCCTACCCGATTCAAAAAAAGCTGAGTCCGATACGCCAAACCTTTGAACAAGGTTTTGAGTGATGGAACCTTATACGAAGGAAGTTCAATCAATAACGGCGGCCGCTTACCCTTGAGGAAGAACTTCTTCAAAAGCGCCCCCATCATGAGCGCACTCAAAGTACCTACCAAGTACAAACCCAACATCACGAGTCCTTGCAGCTTGATTCCGCCCCAAACCGGAACATTCGGAATAAATGCTGCGATTAACAGTGTATAGACAGGCACTCGCGCCGAGCACGTGGTCAGCGGGATGATCAGTGTGGTGAGAATGCGATCTCGCCTGTTTTCTATAGTTTTGGTCGAGAGGATGCCCGGAACTGCGCAAGCATAACTTGAAAGCAGCGGCAAAAAGGCCCGTCCATGCAATCCCACCTTTCCCATCCAATAATCGAGCAAGAAAACCGCGCGAGCCATGAAACCGAAGTCTTCGAGAAAGAGGATGAGCGCAAAAAGAATGACAATCTGAGGCAAAAAAACAAGGGTCCCGCCGAGTCCGGCCAATACTCCGTCCGCGAGAAAACTCTTCAGTATTGGACTGAGCGCCGATGCCTTCACGGATTCGCGAGCCCAATCAAATGCCGAATCAATCCAATCCATCGGATAATGTGCCAAATTGAACATCAGCTGAAACGTAATTCCGAGAACCAGGATCAAAATGAAAATACCCAGCACCGGATGCAAGATCGCACGGTCGATTCTCTCAGTTCTAAAATCCGGACGTCCTTGCTTCTTCAGCACCTGCTTCAGGATCTCGTCGGCCTTTTTGTAAAAATTCAAGATCTGCATCGAAACATCAAGACGAGAAAGATCCTGGCGCTTTTCACCCAGGAACTGATCCTTTTTACGCTTCGGCCCATTCGCCGCTTTTTCTACCGCCTCAGGAACTCCGCGAAGCCCGTGCTTGCGAGTGGCAACGGTAGAAACAATCGTCACTCCCATCAAAGACTGAAGCTTGGCGAGATCAATTTCAAATCCGCGTTCGCGGGCCAGATCTTCCATGTTCAAAGCAACGATCGCAGGACAATCGGTCGAATCCAGAACCTCGATCATGAAGCGAATTGCCCGTTCGGGTTGAGTTGCATCGACGACAATCAACAAACAATCAAACGCATCCGACTTAAGCGCCTTGGCCAGCACCACTTCTTCATCCGTGTAGGGCCTTAAGCTATAGGCACCTGGCAGATCGACGAGTGAAACCAATTCGCCATTGGGCAAAATCAAATCGGCCTCAGCACTATCGACGGTAACGCCCGAGTAATTCGCCACCCGTTGATGTGAATGAGTGAGATGGTTAAAGAGCGCCGTCTTACCGGCGTTCGGAGTGCCCACGAGGGCGATTTTTCGTTTTACACTCATGAGATTGGCTTTACGTGGATGAGGTTGGCCTCTTCACGCCTCAACGCGTAGGTGGCACCTTTGATTTTGATACTGATTGGGTCTCGAGAGACGGGTGCCTCATGTAAAACTTCGATTTTTTCGCCCAATAAAAACCCAACCTCGTGCAACCGCTGCAAAAACGAAAGAAACGCTTCGTCGGCACAAAAGCCCGTAATTTCGGCATGATCACCGGGTGATAGCTCGCCGAGTAAGAGGTTATTATTATTGAGAATCATTCTCAATAATATAGCGCGCCCTTGCCAATTTGGTCAAGAAAAGGATAAATAAATGCATGGCAAAATTAGTAATGCTTCGTCACGGAGAGAGTCAGTGGAACCTTGAAAATCGATTTACCGGTTGGGTCGATGTCGATCTTTCAACCAAGGGAGTTGAAGAAGCAAAACTCTCGGGACAAGTTCTAAAGGCCTCAGGAATTGAGTTTCAACAGACCTACACCTCTCTTCTAAAACGAGCCATAAAAACCCATTTTTTAGCGGTCGAACAAATGGATCGCCTTTGGTATCCGGTAGAACGGACCTGGCGCTTGAACGAAAGACATTACGGAGCCCTTCAAGGGCTCAACAAGGAAGAAACCGCAAAAAAATACGGCGAAGAACAAGTCAAAGTCTGGAGGAGATCTTTTGATACGGTTCCGCCTTTATTGAATGCTGATTCAGAAATGAATCCCAAGAAAGACATTCGCTATCAAACGCTCGAAGCCAGCGCCCAACCCTTGGGTGAGTCTTTAAAAATTACCATTGATCGCACGATTCCATTTTGGACCGAGAAAGTCGCGCCCCGATTAAAAAACGGAGAAAATATTTTAATCGTCGCTCACGGAAATTCTTTGCGTGGCCTAGTCATGCATTTAAAAGGCCTCTCGCACGATGAAATTCTCGGGCTGAATATTCCAACCGGAAAACCCTGGATCTTTGACTTTGATTTATCACTCAAATTATTAAAAGATCAGTACCTGTAAGGGTACCCTATGGCAAAAATCGATTCGTCCTTTGGTAAAAACTTCGATTGCAGAATCGACGAGTTCTGCACGCTCATGCAATCGACCGCTCGATTACTCGATGAAAAGTCGATTCACGACCTACGCGTGTCTACCCGAAAACTGAGAATGCTTCTTTGGATCATCAAGAACGGAACCCCACTCAAAATTCCCAAAGCACTCGAACATCGATTAAAATCACTGGGCCATGCACTGGGACGTCGTCGACAAATTGATGTATTGATTCACGATGCCGAGCACTATGGTTTTAGCGCCCGTCTTCATGAACAAAGCAGAAAGTCAGAGACCTTGGCCTTAAAGAGATGGCTCAGCGCTCACTCACAAAACCAAACCATCAAAAGCCTCCACCAGGTGCGGCAAGAGTTAGTCACTCAATCTGAAGTTCATCAGAAGCGCGTTTTAAAGAAAGCTTTTAAAAAACTGAACCTCGCTCGATCCCATTTTCCGAGAACACCCGAAAAAATTCATCAACTTCGAATCCAGGCCAAGAAAGCCCGCTACATCCTTGAAGGCTTTAAAAAACCCTGTCGCCCACTTAAAACGCTGCAGGAGCAACTGGGTCGATTTCACGACCTCGAGGTCTTAAAGAGCACTCTCGGGCCGTCCAAAAGAATGACTTGTGTCATTAAGGATCAGAAACATCTTTTAAAGTCTTGTCGAAACCTGACTGTGCAACTGAACAGTCTTGCAATTTAACTTTGAGGTGTTAATACTCAATTTAAGTGAAAGCTTGGATTCGTTCGATCAAATCATTCTTTTTTGTCGCTGCAGCCATTGCATCCGTTACCTTTACGGTGCAAACGATGGCCAGCTCGCAGCACCAACTCGATCATGCAGTTCAATCCCTCAGTCACTCGTCACCAGAAACTTCGATAGAAGCCCCATGCTCTTTTTGCACAGCATTTCAGGCGAGCTCAGTTTACGCACCGATTTCACCCATTCCTACATTCTATCAGTTAGATGTGGCAAAGTTCGACCAACGTCCGACCATGCGTTTCCTCTCAGCGACTCGCCTCATTCCCTGCGCCCGCGGCCCGCCACTTCATACAGCTTAGTTCGAGCCCTGGTTTTCTAATTTCTATTCTATTAACTCTATTCAATGAAAGAATCTTTTTATGAAAAGCCTTATCTTTGGCATGACCCTATTCAGCTTAGGTCTTACGGCCCAAGCGCAAACTAAAGCATTTAATCCCGACATCAGCGTCAACTTTCTCGGTCTCTTCGAAAGAGGAACCAATATCTCGAATGACCGAACCCAAGTTCCTCATAATGGATTTTCGCTCCAGGAAGCAGAAGTGCAATTCTTATCGGACGTTGATCCGTACCTGAAAGCCTCTGCGCTTCTTTCGGTTTCTCAGAATCCAGGAACCACAGATTTTGGAATCAGCCCAGAAGAGGTTTTCCTCGAATCCACTTCGATTCCCAATATCACGCTCAAGGCCGGAAAATTCAAAATGGCACTTGGAAAGCACAACCAATTACATACTCATGCTTTTCCGTTCATTGATGCTCCTTTGATCCACCAGGCATTGCTCGGCGACGAAGGTCTGAATGATGCGGGCATATCGGCATCGGTACTGATTCCCGCACATTGGTATTCAGAAATGATCGTTCAGGGATTCAGCCTTTCAAATGATACGCTCTATAAAAGTACGAATTCAGGGTCGATCGGAGGACTCGCTCACTTCAAAAACCTTTTCGACCTGACAGACGATTTAACACTCGAGTTTGGCGCTTCCGGAACCGAAGGAAATAACCAATGGGGTAAAACCAGTTCAGTCTTTGGATCAGACCTGACGTTTAAGTGGCGTCCTGCCGAAGGCGGAAAATACAAAGCCTTCATCTGGTCGACCGAGTATTTGAATGGAAATCGTCCAGGAATGAGCACGGATACCGCCCATTTGGGAGGCCTGGCCACTTGGATCCAATATCAATTTGCCGAGCGTTGGTGGGCAGAAGGTCGTTATGAATTTGTGGGCCTGCCCTATTCGAGCGAAATTCCACTTCAAAACAAACAAAGCGCCCTGCTCGCATTTTTTCCATCCGAATTCTCAGGATTTCGGATTCAGTACGATCATTTGATGACCGCCGGAAAAGCGGTTCAAGACCATGCGATCGCCTTTCAATATAACGTCACCATCGGCGCACACCCTGCGCACGCTTACTAGGAGTCATTTATGAACAAAACAAAATCAATATCACTTGTCGTTCTCATCCTCACCGCCCTTACCTTCTCGAATGCTGCCCAAGCAAAGCTGAATGTCGTGACTACGCTAACCGATCTTCGATCGATCACTTCAGAAGTCGGTAAAGACCTGATCACGGTCGAAAGCATTGCAAAAGGCACGCAAGATCCTCACTTCATCGAAGCGAAGCCTTCGTTCATGCTCAAGATGAGCAAAGCCGATCTCGTTATATCGATCGGTCTCGATCTCGAAATCGGCTGGCTTCCGAGCATTCTGCAAGGAGCCCGAAACCCTAAAATCGCCGTGGGACAGCCTGGTAACCTAGAAGTGGGCCCGATGGTCGAACCGCTCGAAGTCGTCAAAGGAAACATCAGCCGCTCTGAAGGCGACGTTCATCCCTTTGGTAACCCACATGTCACCCTCGATCCGATCAGAGCCGGCCAAATTGCGGTGATCATCGGAAAACGCTTGGCCGAACTCGATGCAGAGCACGCGACTCAATATCAAGCCAATGCATCTGCATTCGATACCCGCATGAAAGAAAAGACCAAGCTCTGGCAAGCCCGGGTCGAAAAATCAGGCGTAAAAAAAGCGGTCAGCTATCACAAAACCCTTACCTATTTTTTCAGCAGGTTTAATATCGAAAACCCTGCAATCCTCGAACCCAAGCCCGGAATTCCTCCCACGTCTGGACACATCATCGATGTGATCAAGATTATCAAGGATCAGAAAATTCCGGTCATTCTGGTAGAAAACTATTTCGACCCGACCGTCACCAACAAAATCAAAAGCGACGTGCCTAGCGTCCGTTCGGCAACGGTAGCGGTTGCAATCGATGGTGCTCCGAAGATTGATAAAATGGACGATCTTTATGAAGCGCTGATTAAAAGCGTAGAAGGAAAATAATCATGGAAGCACTTCATTTTTTAGCAGCTCCGTTCGTCATGTGTCTGATCCTGGCTGGCATTCACTGCTACCTTGGGCTACACGTACTCGCCCGCGGAGTCATCTTCGTCGATTTAAGCCTGGCACAGGTTGCAGCTTTCGGAGCAACCCTTGCCATTCTTTTTGGGTTTGATCACCATTCGACAGCCACTTATTTTATTTCTTTAGGAAGCACCTTCTTGGCTGCGGCTCTTTTTGCCATGGCTCGTCGCCACGAAAAGCTTTTCTCGCAAGAAGCGATTATCGGCATAGTCTACGCTCTCGCATCTGCCGCCGTCATCTTGGTCGTCGACAAAGTAGCCCATGGCGCCGAGCACATTAAAGACCTACTAGTCGGGCAGGTACTCTGGGTGACCTGGCACGATGTCATCAAGACCAGTCTCATTTACGGTGCGGTCGCCTTGGTTCATTACACGTTTCGAAAGCGCCTGATTGCAGCATCCTTTAATCACGACGGCGAGCATGGGGCATCGGACTTTTTGTTCTACGCCCTCTTTGGGGTAGTCATCACTTCGTCCGTCAGCATCGCCGGAATTCTTCAGGTATTCTCCTACCTGATTGTTCCATCGGTCGTCGGCACCCTTTTCTTTTCAACGATCCGCTCGCGTCTGATCTTCGGGTGGATTCTGGGTTTTGTACTGAGTTTCGTCGGCATGTATTTTAGTTACATCTGGGACTTACCCTCAGGCGCATTCATCGTGGTGTGTTTCGCAAGCGTTCCGGTACTCCTCCTGCTCTTGTCGCCTGTTCTACCGATGCAGCGAAAGTAAAAACTCAATTGCCCGCCTGGATTAATTGTTCGAACTGCTTTTTCGTAGCAGGATCCTTGAATTCGTTTTTTAGCTGATACGAGGTTTTACCCAGAATCTCCTTTTCGAGTGCCCCCAAAAGAGTCGCTCGATAATGTGCCCGCAATATACTCAGAATGTCGACGTCATCAACCGTAACCAATCGATGAAGCTCACCATATTCCTTTTCAAAATACTGTTGCGCCTCGGCCATCGCCGTCGAATAACCGGCTGCATTTTTCTGGTGGCTCATCTTCAAATAGTACGCAAGGAGCGGATCCTGCTTCATTTCTTCCAAGACATCGTCATTTACTTTTCTAAATTCATCGAGCGCTCCAGCCTCCTGAAACTGTAAATCCCCGGCGGCAATTTCGAGCGCGCCTCGATTTAACTGACTGAGCACAAAAAGCCGCTGATACAAATAGGCATCCTTGAAATTCATATAGAGCGCTTGCAAAAGATAGCGCGCCCTTTGCCCTTCTGGATGAGCCGCAACCATTCGATAGCTTCCAAACCGAGAGCCGGTCATCTCAGTCGAAACCAAATACATCATCATCATGGCGGGCGACGGATCGACCACCTCAGGAACATGTATCGAGGTATTCTCATTCAGTGCCTTGGCGATCATGCTCGAGCAATCATTCGCAAAGGTAAAATTTTGATAGGTTTTATACTTTTGCATCGCCAGATAAAATTGAAGCCTATTCACTTCTTCCTTAGAAAGATTTAAAGTCAGAACCTCTACTGATCTTGCGCGAACCATTTCCTGGTTCCAAACGTCATCCCAATTCGAGGTCGGCGAGGATCTTGCCTGTTCAAGCTCCAGTTCTCGTTCCGTAAGATAAGAACTCACGGGCCTGACCAACATCGAGGTAAATCCGTAACTATAGACCCGATCATGAATCCGTATCGCCAGATGCGGAATGGGCGCGGTTTCGCTTAAGATTTGAATTTGCTGGTCGCCCAATTGGTATTCTGGTCGCGAAAGAAAGTCAGCTATCGAAATTAGGCCCTGCTGACCGAGCTGGGGCAAACCGGATAGATACAAGGCCAGCACCAGACTCACTCTCGAAACAATTCTTTGAACCGTCTTTATCGGGCGGGCGATGTATTGGGGTGCCCACGGTGCATTCTTAAGAAAGGACGTCCGCGCTTCGTACGCTTCTAATGCCTTATCATTCGAAAGGATGGATCGATTCTCGGACGTGAGCTCGAGATTGGGATTCTTTTCGAGCTGAAGAAAAATAGCATCCATTTCACTCGATACACGCTTGGGCAAAGAAATCGGAGAAATCAGATTGAAAGCAGCACCCAAGAACGATTGAATTCGCGTTTTAAAATCATCGACCCAATTCGAAGTCGAACTTGCCGCAGAGGGCGCTGCATTCGTAGTCAGCACTTGCGGCACGAAGCGAGTGATGCGTGCTACCCGTTGCCCTACGTGAATCAGATTTCTAACCACTAATTGGCTCTTTAACTTCTCGAGCTCCCGCATGGCCTGAACTCGAAACCGTCTTATGGTAAACGCCCACTTCAACTTGTCTTGCGAATCAGGGGTCGAGAGGATTCCTAGAATTTCGTCATTCGTCAGCTGATTCTTAACCTGATCCGTCGGATTGAGCTTTCCGAAGGCAATTTTTACCTGCGCCGAACTGAGGTCGACCGTTTGCCCAGATACTGCCTGCCCCACCACCCCAGACGACGGGGTGAGCGATTGCTGAAATGAATGAATCGCTGACAGGTCGTTCTGCGCGGCCAGTGTTTGCTGACTCTTCGCATACTCGACCCGAAGTAAGCCTTCGTTACAAGAAAGAAACCCCGCCAAAGAATTTTTGACGGGGAAAAGTAAAAAAAGAAGAACTAAGAGCAACCCTGGATTTGATCTCAAAGCATTTTCTCAGACACTCCTACGATGTTACCCAATGCTGTCATTCTCTTTTGAATCGATTCACGGTCCGTCAAAGCCACCTGCCCTTTCAGGCGATCCAACCGTTTCATGAGTTCGCGGGCCAAATTGATTTGGGTTTGAGTGTATACCCTTTTGTTTCCTTTTAGCGTAACCAACGCCGAGTTCTGATCACTACTGATGCTTTCATTCAATAATCCAGCCACCGAGTTTAGCACTCGATCTGAAACCACATGCTGACTGGCAACGATTTTGTGCAAATCCTGAACCGTAAATGCCTTGCCTTCAGCCTGTCTTTTATAAATTTCGTTGTATGCAAGATCGATGATTTTATTTGCTTCATTCGCGTCAATAGACAAATCAGCCTTCGAATCATCGACGTTATAAACGTCGATCCAGCTTCTGACTAAACGAGAAACCTCACGATCCTGCTTCACCGCCTGGCCTGCGTTTGAATTTTTCAGGTGATTATAGCTGGCTGCCCCCAGGGTAAATGCAATCGTACCGACTGCAGCGATCAGCATGGCAGACGTAGTAGCCGATCCTTCACCTAAATTCATTTTTGTATTATTACCGATATAATAGAAATAGAATGTGGCCGCAGAACCGGTAATCGCCAGACCAGTCAAAGTCCATCCACTCGAATCAGAAGGCATAAACGTGGCAAGAGAACCTACGTTCGAATCGCCGGGCGAAACAGCATCGAGGAGCACCATCGTGCGCAAGGTTTCCTGCTCAAGCGTATTGGCTTGAACTGACACTACCGAGAGACACAGCGAAAATACCAAAAACAGCGAGAGCATTTTCTTCATGAAAAACTACCTTTCAACGCAGTTCATTCGACTGATTTGAATCTTGATACGAGCAAACCGTGCATGAAAGAGCACACTCGGTAACTTCTGAGCCTTTAATTAATGAGCGAGTAACTCAAGACAGCCACAGGAATAAAATTTCACAATCACGATATAATCGATCTGAGCGCGTAAACGTATTAGCTCATCAAGGAATCTAACTGAAGGATAGGATAGCTTTGACGGGGGTTAGGCTGCGATGAGCCCAGTGTTCCGTCTTCTAAGCAGCTCTTCGAACTCTTCGAGTTTAGACT
>CAIKYX010000192.1 GCA_903831745.1 Oligoflexia bacterium | reverse complement strand
GCCTAGAGCATTTTCGCGATCGTTATCCCACAGACGAACGCTTTTTAGATGCTTCGTTGCAACTCATGCAAACGTATGAACTTTTAAATCAATATGACCCTTTGGTTCGCATTGCAAAAAGCACGCTGCACCTTCAACTTTCGAACGGACAAATTGCCGAGGCTAAAACCTATCTTGCAGAAGGTTATCTCGGTCTTAAAAAATATGCCGAAGCCTCGATGACCGCAGATGAGGTCATCACCAGCTACCCCGACTCACATAGCATTCCCGAAGCCAAGTTGGTAAAATTGGATGGCCTGATTGCCCAGAAGAAACTGTCTTTAGCGAAATCCCTGCATCAGCAGATGGAAAAAGACCTGAGCCCCACCGGAGGTTCAAACTTTAAGGACCAATTGAGTTTAAGAGACGTGCGCATTCAGGTTTCTTTCTGCGAAGAGCAATCGACTTCAAAGGAAGCCAGTGAAGATCTGCAGCTCCGGTATTACCATGATAAACGCCTCTGCTTTGCAGAAATTGTACCTCACTTGCAAGCCAGTTCCAAAACCCAAGTTCACGACTGGTGTGCCGCATTTGATCACTTCGCAACCGAGGTAAAAAATGGTGGCCTCGAAAAATTTGCGCGTGAAAAAGTCATGAAGGATCTTTCGGAAGTAAAAGAAAAGGTAAAATGCAATGGCCACATCCCAGCTCAAAACTAAGTTCACTTCTCAGCTTTTCAAGCATCGAAATGAAGTTCAAGAATGGTTTGGCCGTAAATTCGCGGAATATCCGCCGCCATTTTACTGTTCGGTCGACATCCGCGACTCGGGCGAAAAAATCGCTCCGGTAGACTGCAATTTATTTCCAGCCGGTTTCAACAATATCTGCGAAGTCGATCGCGAAGTATCCCCGCGTCTCTTTAAGGATCAAATCACTAAACTCGCGGCGCTTCATTCGATTTCGATTCCTGAGAAGATCCTGATCATTCCCGAGAACCACACGGAAAATAAATTCTACCTCGAGAACCTGTATTATTTGCGTACCATTCTCGAAGAAGCAGGGTTCGAGGTCGAACTCGCGCGCCATTCGGATGACCAGACCAACTACGATCTGACTTCAGCCAGCGAAAAAACCATCAAGGAATACTTCATCATTCGCGAAGGTAACCAACTCAAAACGAGCAGTGGATTTTCTCCTGACTGGATCATCCTGAACAACGACTTCTCGCAGGGTTTTCCGGAATTTCTGGTGGGACTGACCCAGCCGGTATTTCCGACTTTCAAATTGGGCTGGCACACCCGAAAGAAAAGCACCCATTTCGAACACTATAACGCTTTGACTACCGAATTCTGCAATCTAATCGGGCTCGAACCCTGGCACTGCACCATCGAGAGTGTTCCGGTAGCCCACGTCAACTTTAATGAAGGTACCGGCATTGACCGGGTGATCGAAACCGCGGATGCCTTGTTCAAGAAGCTTCAAGCCGAATACGATTTGCATGGAGTGACTCGAAAACCCGCGCTTTTTATCAAGAACGACGCCGGCACTTACGGAATGGGTATCATGGTCATCGAATCGATCGAAGAACTGAAGACCATGAACCGCCGAACCAAGAACAAGATGAGCATGGGCAAAAACAAAAGCTCGATCGACCAGGTTCTGGTGCAAGAAGGTATTCCGACCACTCTCACGGTCGATGGCCTCACCTCCGAACCCGTCATCTACATGATGGGGCAGGCGCTGATCGGTGGCTTTATCCGCTCGAATTCAGAACGAAACGATATGGATAATCTGAACAGCCAGGGAATGCTTTTTAAAAAACTGTGTTTCAAGGATTTAAGCGAATCACTTGAATCCGGCGTGCGAAAAGAGGTTCCAACGCTCGAAGCAGTCTATGGTACGATTGCAAAACTCTCGGCTCTCGCAGCCGCAATCGAAATTAAAAACGCTGAAGGAAAAAGCAAATGAGCCAGCATACGCCCAAAGAAATAACGGAAAAGAAACTCGGTTTTGGAACCAAAGCCATTCACGCAGGTCAAGCCCCAGACCCCCGAACGGGCGCCGTCATGGTTCCGATTTTTCAAACCAGCACCTTTGCCCAGCGCTCTCCGGGTGAACACACGGGCTATGAGTACGCCCGTACCGGCAACCCCACCCGCACGGCTTACGAAGAATGTGTGGCTGCACTCGAAAACGGAAAACATGCACTCGCTTTTTCATCTGGCCTCGCCACGATTGACACTCTTTTACATACACTCCAGACCAGCGATCATGTGATTTGCAGCGATGACGTTTACGGAGGCACCTTTCGATTGTTTGATCAGGTGCTGACCCGCTTCGGACTGCAATTTACGTTCATGGATCTCAGTGATCTTAAAAAAGTCGAAGCTGCCATTACGCCGAAGACGAAAATGCTCTGGATCGAAAGCCCCACCAATCCGATGCTGAAGATTTTCGATATTCGGGCACTGGCAAAAATCGCTAAATCGAAGAGCGTTGTCAGTGTCGTTGATAATACGTTCATGAGCCCTTATTTTCAGAAACCACTAGACCTCGGCGCAGATATCGTCATTCATTCCATCACCAAATACATGAATGGCCATAGCGATGTGGTAGGCGGAGTTTTTGTGACTAATGAAACTCCCCTTTTCGAGAAAATGCGTTACCTGCAGAACGCTGTAGGCGCCGTACCCGGCCCTCAGGATTGCTTTCTGGTGATGCGCGGCCTGAAGACCCTTCACGTAAGAATGAAGCAACACGAAGCAAATGCGATCGAAGTCGTTCGCTTTCTCGAATCGCACCCATCGGTCGAAAAGGTGATTTATCCAGGATTACCGAGCCACCCGCAACATGCCCTGGCAAAAGAGCAAATGACAGGCTTCGGCGGCATGATTTCGTTCTATATTAAAGGCGGACTCAATGAGAGTCGTCGAGTACTCGAGAAAGTGCGCCTATTCACCCTAGCCGAAAGCCTGGGGGGTGTAGAATCACTGATCGAGCACCCTGCAATCATGACTCATGCAAGCGTTCCAGTCGAAAACCGCAAAAAACTGGGGATTAGTGACAACTTAATTCGAATTAGCGTGGGCATAGAAGACGCTACCGACCTGATTGACGACCTAAAACAGGCTCTTACCTAAACCTGACGCACCCGCTCCTACTTTTTAACTTGATTTTTAGGCCTGTTTGGGCTTATTGTGGCGGTATATGCGATATCTTAAGCAGCTGATCAAGAAGCTCCTCCGGGGCAACGAACGACTTCTCCTCGCCTAATTAGGCAGTAGAATCGTTTGTACACACTGATTTCTCTCATCAGATTTTTACAATCAACAGTCTCCCATACTCTTTTTGTGTCTGAGATTCCGATGATACGTAATCGCGAATCGATGCGCTTCGTCTCGGATATGAGTCAATAACTTATAAGCCTTGGTATGCGGATAGAGCGGCACTGGGTTCAGCCGATTCGGAATAAACACCCGCTCCATCGAACTATTCACTTCCTTTGACTGAAAATTCTTTTCTGTTCGTGCTTTCGCCAACCCCACCAAACCCACGCCTTGAATATCCAGTTCAGTCAGAATGGCCTTCGCTTGCGAAAGCTGCCCCTTCCCTCCATCCACCACCACCAGATCCGGCTTTTCATTTCCATCGGTCAGATCCATTTTTGAGAATCTTCGGTCGAAGACCTCGCGCATGCTCGCAAAATCATTCGAACCGATTACTGTTTTGATCTTATAGCGGCGATACAGGTTTTTATCAGGTGCGCCGTCGATGAACACGACTCGTGAAGCAACGGATTCCTCACCCTGAGTGTTCGAGATATCAAAACATTCTATCCGTCTCGGCAGCCGCTCGAGCCCAAGCTGCTGTTGCACTTCATCGAGTGCGGCAAGTCCATGCCCTTCCTGTTCTCGTTTTGCATTTTCGACTGCAAAGCGAGCGTTCGTTTGAGCGACACTGACCAATTGCTTTTGCGTATCCGATTCAGGGACGCGGATTTTTACCCCAAGTGTATTCTCGAGAAGCTCGATATCTTCCGGCGCTTCGCGCATCAACATTTCTTTGGCCCGAGTAATTTCGTTTCCGGTCTCCATCAGCAATACATGTTGAGCCAACAACTCCGACATGACTTCGCTTAATGGCACTGAATCGTCGTTATTTTGAATTTGATAGTGTTTTACGCCCAATAACTTGCCGCCTCGAACCTGCAACACCACTCCATGAGCCAGACCATCCTTGCGTTCGACCGCAAAAACATCCTGATCCAGCCGCGAATCTGCGTCCAGAACCGATTGGGTTTGCGAAACAATCTGCACGCTTTCGATTTGATCCCGAATACGGGCCGCATCTTCGTAGCGCTCATCCGCAGCCGCGTCTTTCATTTCGCGCTTTAAATTCTTGATAAAGGCACTGCCTTTACCCTCGAGTACCGCTATGGCTTGGTTCACATACTTCTGGTAATCCTCGACCGAAATCTTATTCACGCATGGAGCCGTACACTGATCCATCTGAAAAAGGATGCAAGGTCGAGAGCGGTGCAAAAACGTATTATCTGAACAATCCCGAAGGCGAAAAGATTCGGTCAGTAGTCGAAGCGCCGTACGCGCAGCGTAGGCAGAAGGAAATGGTCCAAAATAACGGGCTTTCTTCGAATTGATGCTTCTCGTCCACTCGAGCTTCGGGTAATCCTCGTCAGTCGAGATCTTGATGTAGGGATAGTGCTTGTCGTCCTTGAGCCTGACATTGTATTTGGGTTTATAACGCTTGATCAGCGTGCATTCGAGAATCAGCGCTTCATTCTCGGTTTCAGTGTGGATGACATCAAAAGTTTCGACCAGTTGAAGCATCAACTCAGTTCGTGGATGTTCATGGGTAATGGGCTGAAAATAAGAACTCACCCGGGACTTGAGACTTTTAGCCTTCCCGATATAGAGGATCTGCCCGCCCGTATGCTTCATCAAATAAACACCGGGACTCGTAGCCAAATTACGGGCCTTATCCAAGAGCGCGTTGCGTTGTGGAGATCGTTTTTCAATATCCATTATTCAATTTTAAAGCTATACTATTTTGACATTTATGAACACCCCCACTGAACGCGCCGTTGGTAAAGAGATTGTCAGTTACTGCACCCGATGCAAGATGGATTTAGGCCATACTATCATGGCCATGATCGGGGGAATGCCCGCCCGAGTGATGTGCAGGACTTGCAAGAGCGAGCACAATTACAAGGCGAAAAAAGGGGTAAAAGAACCTGGCACTGCGACACCAAAAGCTGCCCGGGCCCCACGAGAGAGCAAAGCCGAGAAGACCGTTCCGGTCGAACTCGAGTGGATGAAACAAATCAACGCCTCCAGCCGCCCAGTAAAGAACTACGCGGCAAACGAGCCTTTTCAGGTCGGCGACCGTCTTTCTCATCCAACTTTCGGTGAAGGGGTTGTACAGAAACTCATTTTTCCAAATAAGATGGAAATCATTTTTAGAAATGACATCAAGACCTTGATTCACGCAGGCAAACCTACCACCTGATCCTAGTGCGACGCGCTTTGATCGAGATGAGGTGAAGCACTCTGTTCTTCTTCACTTACCCAGCCATACTCGCGTTCTTTACGATAGAGGGTCCGGCGATTGATACCGAGAATCTTCGCAGCACGCTCTTTGCGTCCTTTGGTTTTTTCGAGCACGATCTTCATGTACTCTTTTTCGAGTTCATCCAGGCTCGGAAAATTCGTAAAAAGAGATCCTAAATTCTTAGGGGTCGCAGCCTCTGCAGTTTTTGCAGACTCAGCCTGTTTGAACGCCACTTCAACTACAAACTCGGCATGTTCGGCCGTAATTGGCGCCAGCAGATAATGGTATTTTCCACTACGAATCACTTCAGCAGCCTGACTCATGGAATCAGAATCACAGATCAATACCACCGGCAAAAGCGGGTTTGAAACTTTCGAATCGGCAATCAGTTCATTGGCAGCGCGCTCGCCGAGCGTCTTTGAATTGATCAGAATCACGTCCTGCTCATCGTGAGAGACACCGTACCACTCTCTTGCACTGAGAGCATTTTCGAATGTCCTGACCTGATACCCTTTTTTTGAGAAAAGCTCATTCAGCACGCTGCGTGTGGAACTATCACCCTCGACAATCATCATTTTCTTTTGCATACGGGTACCTTCACGACCTCTCTTTTATGTGCGAGGGGACGAAATCGCTCATAATGGGCTTCCCTGACTCGAGGATTCGATTAAAATCCTCGTTTTTCGTCCTTACTGTAATTAAAAGCAGAGTTCGTGCCAGCCCTTCCAATAATTTTGATTGAGAGAAAAAAGGCGGGCAAAAAGGAATGAGACATTTTAGAAATAACACTAGACAGAATTGGTTGTCGTCGGTAGTTTGACTGCTACTTCTCATTTTTAATGCGGGGGTGTAGTTGAGTTGGTTACAACGTCGCCCTGTCACGGCGAAGGCCGTGGGTTCGAGTCCCATCACTCCCGCCATTTAAAATTTTTTGAAAATACAAAAGCCGGTAAGCGCAAGCTATCCGGCTTTTTTGCGTTTTTAGGCCTAAACTAAGAAAAAAGCCTCATTGAACGAACAAAACGACCGCTCAAATTACTTAAAAAACCATACTCATCTAGTACAGTACTTTAAAACAGATTGATGTCGAACTCTTTATGACATGAGCTCGATCACCTGCGCTCAATCACCCATCTTAAAAATCGTTTCTCATGGCGCTGAATTCATAAAAGAGTGCCGTTAATGCATCAACACCCATTTCAGCGTTGTTTCCGCTGGTTTGCGGAGTACCCGCCAGCAAAAAGATATTCCCATTCGAATCGACTTTTCGGATCACATTATTTCCGGAGTCAAAAATAATCAGGTTGCCCTGCAGGTCGATCAACAAGGCTTCAGGATAACTTAATTTTGCACTGGTGGCAGGAGTACCATCAACGCCCGCGTAATCACATAGTCCAATCTGGCCAGCAACCCGGGTAACTTTGCTTGCCGTAGTATCCAGTTTTCTAACCGTGCAATTCGTGTATTCAGTAAAGTAGATGTTTCCGGATGCGTCCGCAATCAGGCCGGATGGATGATTCAGTTGTGTAGTCAGCGCGTCGCCATCCACACCCTCAGTAGTTCCGGTGGTATTGGTTCCGGCAACTTGGAAAATATGGTGATTGGTATCGACCTTCATGATTCCTTGAACCGTTGCAAAGAAGATATTGCCAGACGAATCCATGGTAATCCCTGCAGGCTCGGCAATACGAACACTCGAATTTGCAGCATCGAGTCCGTTCATGGTTCCTGAATCGAAGGCATTGGTATCGTCTGAATACGGAGAATTGTGTGGAGTGAAGTCACCGCCGCCTACGAAAACTGCTATTGCTCCGGTGTTAATATCGATCGAGTAAATCGCATTTTGACCGATCAATGCCGAATAGAGCAGCCCCCTTGATTCATCCAAATACAATCCTGCTTGGTATCCGATATCAACAGCAGTGGCCAAATGCGACGTATCGATTGCCCCGCTTGCCTGGTTACCGGTTCCACCAATCAAGTGAACCAGCGAATCACCCGCACTGAGCTTTTTAATTGCATAATCATCATTATCTGCAATGTACAAATCGCCATTCGAAGCCAAGGTTACCGCAGTAGGATCGCAAAGACCGGCCGAAAGCCCCGCTACCTCCACATCTGCATTACCACAATCACTGCTTACACCGACGACCGTAGTGATGGTATTGGAACCTGCGAGGTACTTTTGATTTTACCATTATAGGAATCGACGATAAAAAAATCACCATTGGATGCCAGCGCAGAATTTGGCAAAAAAGGCGTGGGCGTTGCCACTGCTCCCGCACTGAGCATCGGAAAAACTTTCAAAACATCCACATTCTTAGAACATCCTGTTTGAATGAGAAATGGAATACAGATTGCCACTGAACGAACGAATGCTGATTTGAACACGAGATCCCCCGATCTACCTAAGTCATTTCGCTGACATTATGCTGTTCGGTAGATCGAAATATTTTCTAAAGAATGTCAGGGGTGACACACTTACTGATCACCTAACCCCAACGGATCGCTGTCCACATTTCCGCTGTAATGCGCTCGACCGTCATTTTTATAAGGCATGCCCTCGATCACCACTTCGGGCGAAGCAGGGTTCAGCTGGTAGTTCATCATCCACAGCAACATCTTTTGCGTTTTTGTGAGTTTTTTGTCTGGATTGGCCTTAATTTCGGCTTTCAGCACCTCAGAGTTTTCACTCAGATGCATGAAATCAAATACCATTTGTTTTGCATCTTCCTCGAGATCGATATTGCCAGCCCTGATCTCGCGTCCCGCATTGGTCATGGCATATCCTTTCAACGTGGTTCCTGATACTACTTTCGGTCTCCAGTTCTCGAGGTCTTCAGCGAAACTTTGAAAGTTACTCCCATAATTAACCTTGTCACAAATCGCATCCAGAATTGCTTTGGGTACGTATGCCAGCGTGATCATCGCCTCCTCGAGATCCATGTCACGTTTAATTTCGGGCATCACATCCGAACGGGTCAGATCCTGGGCAAAAAATTCGTTGATCGCTGTCTCCTGCGAATATTGAACTCGGTCGACTCCTTCATAAAGTCCTCCCAACATGGTATAGCGGAGCGGAACTTTCGAACGCGTGGCCCGCATCATGACGGCGAGCGCGAGCGGATGACTGAGACCATAGTGTACGTGCCTCATGTCGTGCTCTTTTAAGTACATCGGCCACAGATTGTAGGAAGTAATGTCGCGGATATCTCCGATTCCCAAAACCCCCAGACTTCCTGAATCAATACTGTTAAAAAGCCGCTTCTTGCCCATTTTCGCATCCATCACGGAATCGAGATACGATTCTACGTATTTCGGATATTCATCGAGTGTCATGTGAGTCTGCTCGGCCTGAACATTGCCTCGAGTCATGACAAAATCTTCTTTTTTTACTCTTTTGTATTCCGTGGGTACAAAATTTTCGAAATTCTCGACTGACATGGCAATCACAAACTTCATGCGCTTGACACGATCCAAGGCTGCTTTTCTTTTATTCCATGCCACGAGATTGGCCCGGGCACGGGTACCACGCACCGGAAAACGCGCAATATCGGCTTCGAAGACGGCATTCAGTTCGAGTCCGAAGCGCCCCATCTTATCGGCCTTCTCGACGGGTGATAGCGATTCACTCTTTAAGATCGCTTGATAAACCTGATCGACCGCTGCCAGAAAATCCGATCCTTCGAAGGCCTTTTTCGAATACTTTTTGACCAATTTCGAAACCATTCCTTCAGTCGAAGCGATTGCCGGCAACTCGAAATCACCGAGCTCGCGAAACTCGGTGACACTCTCTCCGCCTGCCAGTCGATTACAGATTCCTGCGGCCTGAGCCAAAGACGGCAGCAACACCACGAACACAAACAGCCCAAATAGCTTGTTTGACATAAAATTCTCTCTCCACATTTCTCGGTTCTCTCGACCAATAAAGTGGCACCGAATTAACGCAGACAGAGAATTTTGTAAACTAAATTAATTTAATAGATAAAATAAGCTAAGTACATGTAAATATGGCATTATCTAAAAGATGCTTTATATTTCAGCTGATTCATCAAGATCGGAAAGAAAACCACGGCCAGAATCCAGGGCGCCACAAACTCGAAATGCAGGTAAGGCACCTCGCCGTTTAGCATCAGCGAAAATGCAAGGAGCGCGAAGAATGAAACCATTCCTAATAACGAATAGACCGTCAACTGACTCTGACGAATGGCTCGTTGAATTTCTTTCTTCAGAAAAATCCACGAGAAGAAGGTCGTTAAGGTTACAAAAATAGAGCCACAGAACAATCCACAGGCAATATGACTGAAGCCCTGCATGAAGCCCAAGAGACCATCGCCACCGCCCAGCGGTCCGATACCGAACTGCGGACAAAAAATAAGCGTCAACCCACCCGAAACGGTATGCAGAACAAATACTTTTTGAAATACGGCCTTCAGATCCGGCTGTAACTCTGCCTTAATTTGGTCTCGGATCCTGAAACTCACCGAAGAGGGTGGAAGTGCCTGTTCATCCGTTTTTACAAACTCCGAATAATCAGAAATATAATCAAATTCATCTTTTTCTTTCATACCCACCTCCCGCGAAGCTCTTTCAAAATCCTGCTAATTCTTTTCCGGACACTATCCTCACTGAGCCCGAGTGAGCTCGCTATTTCGCCAAAGCTCCATTCCTTCTGATACCTAAGTTTGATAATTTCTTTCTGTTCCGGACTTAAGGCTGCCAACGCAACTTCCAAATCCGGAGAATCAAGTTTTGTCGACTCCTCGAAACTAGTAAGATCACTCGCGCGGCTCAATGACTCTTCTCCTACCGCCACCTCATTATTTCTTTGAATTCCTCGAAGCCCATCATAAAGAACCGACCTAGCGATGGTAAAGATCCATGGTGCCACCGGAAACTTGTGATCATACTGCTCTTTTGAGCGATGAATCTTCGACCAGACTTCCTGGTAGAGATCTTCGGCCAACGCCTGACTCACCGTGCGCTTTCTAAGAAAACCCCAGATTCTGGGGCTGAGGCGCTCATAAAACAAATCAAACGCCGCCACTTCACCTTTACGGTAAAGCTGGAAGAGCGCTTCATCTGTCAAATGTTGAAAGTCTTTCCGCATGCGTTCCTTTCACTTCATCATACGCTACCCAAGTTTATTTTGTGACTCGGTCACAAAATATATCCTGGCGCCGTATTGATGAGTAAGGAGACCTAGATTATGAAAAGCATATTATCCAGTCTATTAATGAGTGTATTTTTGACGGTGGCGCCAGTAGTGAGCCAAGCGGCCGATGGGTGCGGCTGTAACAAGCAATGCCAAACGAATTGCGCAAATGGCAAAGGCGAGGATTGCAAGTGCAGGAGTTGCGACTGCGCCAAAACAGGTAAATGCTCGCACGGTGATTGCGAACTAAAGAATAAGAAGTCCGCAAATTCTTGAATACAAACAGGGGCAGTGCCGCAAGGCTCTGCCCTTACTTATAAAATCGGATTGTCCGCACGCGCCTTCAGGCGCTCCCAACGGCGGTCTACTTCCGACTGAAATCTTTCGAGAGAACTCGCATTTTCAGGTTTTAACAGATGCGTTGTCTTTTGCATTTTGGCCAACCACGGGTTCAGCGATATTCGCTTGTTCTCGGTTTCAGGGTTGTACGTAAGGCGGGTAATCCCCTTCTCGATTTCGTAAACCGGAAAGAAGCACGAATCGACCGCATCTTCGAGAATCTCGAGTCCGTACCGTTCTTCTGATCCCCAATTGAGCGGACACGAAACCAAAATCTTTCCGTAAGCCAATCCTTCGTGATTCGCATACCACTGGGCCTTCGCTGCCTTCTTGCTTAAATCATTGCCTCTCGATTCAATGGCCGTAAAGACTTAAGGGATGCCGGTTGCTGCCATGATGCTTGCAGTGTCCTTATGATGAAAACTCTTACCCACAGACTGCTTGCCTACATGACTGGTCGAAGTTTCGTTACCAAATGGAGTACTGTAACTGAGTTGCCCTCCGGTATTCATGTAACCTTGATTATCATATTCCAGAATAATCATCGGATGGTTTCTGAGCGCAGTTCCTATCGTTGGCCCCATGCCAATATCCATCCCGCCGTCTCCGGTAATCATCACAAAGGTAATTTCTTCGCTCGTTGAAATTTCACCGCGTCTTTTCTTCTCATGAAATACCTCTACCAAGCCAGAGAGCGTCGGCGCTCCATTTTGAAAAAGATTATGCAGATAAGTGATTCGATGCGCACTAAACGGATAATCAGTGGTAACCACCATGGCGCATCCCGTGTGATACAACACCACTACGTCGCCTTCAATGCCCTTAAAAAATTGATCCAGCCCGGAAAAGATTCCACATCCCGGACAAGCTCCATGCCCGGGGGCAATTCGTTTACTTCGGGTCGCGAGAAGTGCTGTATCGACGATACTGACGTGAAGCGCTCCGTCCTTTTGATTTACTTTTACCAACCCCGGACTGACCTCTTCGCGCGTGAGGGCCGGTAATATAGTTTTAGGAAGCGCCTTGGATTGACCTTGATCAGCACCGAAAAAACCAAAAGCAGGAACCGCACCCGGTTCTTGAATGATCTTCAATCCGTCCACAAGCAAACTTTTCGCATCCTCTTCATTGAAATCCTTACCACCCAGGCCAAACACGCGGCTGATCGCCGCAATATCACAATGATGATCAGAGAAAAGCACAGATTTGACTTCATGGCTGATCGGACCACCGATTGAGCCGGGAGAATCTGAACGTTCTGCAATGACAATTGATTTTAGCGAATGAGTCTTTTTCTTCAGCTCCTCGCTCGGAAACGGGCGTAAGATATTCGGCTTAAAAACGGCTACTTTTTTTCCGCTCGCCAAGAGTTCATCGACGGCTTCTTTTGAAGTTTCGGCTGCAGAGTTTAAGATAAACAACGCACTGTCGGCATCTGCCGCACCATACGTCTCGAGCGCTGGATAAGCGCGGCTAGACAGGGCTTCAAATTCGATAACAATCTCTTGATAAGCTTCTAGCGCGGCCTCATGCGCCTGATGTAACTGGTATTTGTTGTTAATCAAATCAGGATCATTCATATAGGGCCCGATAGTGACCGGCTTCCTTGGGTCGAGCGTAGTATAGCAATCGTTTCTAACGCCAATAAACGACTCGACATCAGATTTGTTTTTGAAGATTCTCACTTCCTGTCTTTGATGACTGGTAAAAAAACCATCCGTCACCACCATTACCGGCAATCGCACTTTGGGATGCTCGCCCAATCTTACCGCGATCAGATTCATGTCATAAGCAGCTTGCGGAGTAGACGCCATAAGAATGATCCATCCCGTCTGGAGCGCAAACATCAGATCGCTGTGATCGCAGCGAATGTCCAACGGGCCACTGACGGATCGGGTCACCAAATTTAAAACCATCGGCATCCGGCTTCCTGCTTGAACCGGAAGTTGCTCGAGGCTGTAAAGCAATCCGTTTGCACTCGTCGCATTGAGAACCCGTGCCCCACCCGTGCTTGCACCAAAGCAGGCTCCTGCGGCCCCATGCTCGCCATCGGCGGGCAGCATTACCGTACGGATTTCGCCTTTTGCTTTCATCGCGTCGATTCGCTCTGAAATCTCGGTCGAAGGAGTGATGGGATAATAACCCATGAAATGAAAATCAATGGCTCGGGCCGCCTCTGCCACCATTTCATTTCCGGTTCTTAATTGGGTTACTTGTTCGACTTCTTTTATGGTTTTCATTTTTGATTCTCCAACCAGGACGTTGATCTTTCTAATTCCGTAATTTCGTTTTCTGCCGTCAAGGTCAATGCCTGCACCGGACACACTTGAATGCATTTTTGACAACCCTTGCAATACTGATAATCCAGACCTACGAGTTCGGCTCCGAATCGAGATGCAGGATTGATTTTCCACACGAAACAGAAATCCGGGCAAACCTGGTCACACATTCCACAATTGAAGCAAACTTCCTTATCCAATTTTGGCGCGAACCCCTTGCGGCTGGCTTCATGGCTCTTTAAGGCCGTATTTCCGGGATTGACGATCACTCCACCGAAGGGTGCGTTTTCATATCCCAGACGCACTTGATCCTGTTCTTCAAGATTAATCCTATCTTGATGAGGAAGTGCTGTCTTTACCCGCACTCCCTGATACCCTTTCTTTAACCCCGAAAGATTGGCCTGTCGTTCTGCTTCAGAAAGTTTTACAAAATACCGCCCCCCCACTTCTTCGATACTCTCTTTTCCGAGTTCGGGCAAAAAGGGAATCATGGCGCCCAACATCACCGAATTCAGGCCACAATTTTGGCCATGGGCAATTTTATTTCCGTCAATACTGCCCACCCACCTGGGATGAACGCCCTTGGGAAAAAGCAATTCATTTGGACTCTTCGCAGAATTAATCAGTACGTCTGTTTCAATCCCCACTCCTGAAAAAATCTCAGGATGAGACTCGATCATGTATTCGTGAAAAACCACGAGTAAGTTCGGAGTACGAATAAAAGAGGCGCTCCGAATGGGCTTCCGCGAAGTCGAAAATCTCACAAAGGATTTTACCGGCGTTCCACGCTTTTCGGATCCAAAGCTCGAGAAGTGATTTCCGGTGAACTTCTTTTCAAGGATCGCCACTTCTGCCAGAATTTTTCCTGCTGAATTGGCACCTTGACCACCGATCGCCTCAAGTCGTATCTCTACCCGGTCTCGACTTGGAATCTCAATTTGTTCGCGTCCAAAGAACCACATCATCCTTCTCCGATTCTTAAATTTTCTTGTTTTGAAGTTTGCTCAATATAATAGCGAGCGGACAAAACCCGGTAAAACTCGACTGCAATAGATTGGCCCCGACAAACGCCGTAAAATAGAGCCACTTTGGGCTCACAAAATGCGCAAGCGCGAGACTGAGAAGAATGAATGTTCCTGCAAATGCCCGAATTTGATTTTCAATCGACATACGAATGACCTACTCTTTCTTTTTTACCAATGAACCAATAATACAAAGCGGGAACTGCAAAACGACTTAACACAGTTGCCGCCACTTCACCGAACATCAGACTTACAGCCAACCCCTGAAAGATCGGATCTGCAAGCATCACTGAACTTCCTACCACCACGGCTGCAGCAGTCAGTAACATGGGACGAAAACGCAGAACACCGGCACTGATGACCGCTTCTTTGAATTCAATTCCAAGTCCGACCTGATGCTCGATAAAATCGACCAGGATGATCGAATTCCTGACGATGATTCCCGCGCCCGCAATAAAACCGATCATCGAAGTCGCAGTAAAATAGGCCCCGAGCAAGGCATGCCCCGGCAAAATACCGATCAAACTGATGGGAATCGGCGCCATGATGACGAGTGGAATGGCATAGCTTCGAAACCATCCCAGCACGAGAATATAAATTAGGAGAATGACCACTGCAAAGGCACCGCCCAAGTCACGAAATACTTCGTAAGTAATAAACCACTCACCATCCCATTTGATCACAGGCTCGGATGTATTCCACGGCACTTCTGCCGTCTGTGTAGGGTATTTGATTTGTGGTGCAAGCTTGAGAATGCCGTATACCGGCGCTTCCTCGCTACCCGACAACTCGCTCATCACATAAGAAACCGGCTTTAGATTTTTACGATAGAGCGTAGGACTTTCAAGAAGCCTCTGGCTCCGACTTAAGAGATCAGCATCGATTCTTCCCGACTCGAACGACGGTAGAATTTCATTTTGAAACGGATTGATTCCTGCACGCACCGAGTTTTTCACTGAAAGGTCGATTCCGACATCCTCCGGATGTTTCGACTCATCCAATTCCGATACCCGGCTCTCGGAAAACAAAAAACGCCCAAGCCCGGCAAATTGTTCAGCACTCACGCCGAGCAACCCGCCTTTCAAATAATCAAACGAATACATCCGTCGTGGCCGCCCCAAGCGCGAAGTAGTGTCCAAATCCACCACACTTTTCTCATTCCGAAAAATGTCGTAGATTTCGCCAGCCACCCGTTCGCGGGTTTCGCGATCAGGCCCATAGACCTCCGCCATCATGGTGGCTAAAACCGGAGGCCCCGGCGGGATCTCGAGTACCCGAGTCACTGCCTGGTTTTCGATTCCGAATTCCGTAATGATGGGTCTCAGGCTTTCGATGATTTCGTGACTCGAAAGTTTTCGATCAGATTTATTGCTTAAAACCACCTGCAAATCCGCCTCAGAATCACTTCCGCGCAAGAATGTGTGTTTGACCATTCCGGAAAAAGAAAACGGAGCTGCCTCACCCACGAATACTTGAACTTTTTTAACCTCGGGGTGATTCAGTAACTTTTTCGAAAGCTCGGTAGAATGTGCCAGAGTCTGCTGAAGCGTCGAAGTATTCTTAAAATCCAATAATACCTGAAACTCATTCTTATTATCAAACGGAAGCATTTTTACTTTTACCGATTTGAAATACAAAAGCGATAATGCGAGCACAAACAGAACTGAAATCAAGGCACCGAACTTGAGTGCTGATTTTCGCGAAGAAAGCAGGCTATTCATTACTTTTCGATAGAGGTGATCGAGCTTCGAATCTACCACTTCCTTTTTCTTGACGTGGGCCTTTAAGATTCGCACTGATGCCCAAGGAGTAACCGTAAAGGCTACCCATAGAGAAAGAACCATCGCCAAACTTGCGCCAACTGGAATAGGCTTCATGTATGGCCCCATCATACCTTTGACAAATGCCATCGGCAGGATTGCCGCGATGACCGCAAAAGTGGCAAGAATCGTAGGATTTCCGACTTCCGAGACCGCATTGAGCGCCGCACGCCCTATTTTCATGTCAGGATGTTCCGAAAGATGGCGCTCGATATTTTCGACTACGACAATCGCATCATCCACCAATATCCCGATTGAAAAGATCAGCGCAAACAAGGTAATTCGATTAAGCGTATAACCGAGAAAATAGTAAGTCGCGAGCGTGAGCGCAAGGGTTACCGGAATTGCAATCGCAACCACCAACGAAGCCCGAAGCCCCATGAATAGTGCAATCAACACGGCAACCGAGAAAGTGGCGATCAGCAGGTGCTCGATGAGTTCTATCGATTTCTCGTCGGCAGTTGATCCGTAGTTTCGAACTTCTGAAAGCGTAACGTCCTTCGGCAATTGCTTCGAGAATGTTTTGGCTCTGAGCAATAGCTGTTCTGAAAGCTCGACCACATTGGTACCTTTTCGTTTTGAAAACACAATCGACACTGCATTTTCAGGCTCGCTTTTATTCGCATGGTCCAGGAGTACCGAGGCTCGGACCAGCTCTTCGGGTCCGTCGGTTACTGTCGCGACATCCTTAAGCAGGATTACCCTTCCCCCTCGCTGCCCCAGTGAGATCGATTCAACTTCGTTGAGTGAAGTCAACCTTCCCCCAACATTGACATCAAATACTTCGCTTTCACCCCAGGTTTTTCCTGCGGGTACGCTGACATTGCTTTTTTCGAGTTGTTCGGCAACCGTCAATAGAGAGATTCCGTGACTTTGAAGACGGCTCGGATCAACCACCACTCTGACCGCTCGTTTTAAGCCACCCTTCAATTCTACTTTTGCCAAATGCGGAGTACTCGAGAACTCGCGGGCCAACGGCGCCACTGCAGTTCTTAAGTCGAATGGCGACAACGTCTTAGAACTGAAAGTCAGCGTGAGAAAAGGCACGTCATCGATCGAAAAGGCCTTCACTTCCGGTGAATGGATTCCTTTAGGCAGATCCGATTGAACTTCCATGAGTTGATGATGAACCTTAAGCAAGCTTGGCTCCATCGGCTCGCCCACTTTGAATCTCACGGTCACCAAGGAACCATGAGCCCGTGACGAGGAATAGACGTATTCTACTCCATCCAGCCCCCACACCGCGCGCTCGATCGGCTCAGTAACCTTTCTTTCGACTTCAGACGCCTCAAGTCCGGGTACAGCGGTGCTAATATCCAACATGGGCACCGATATTTGAGGTTCTTCTTCTTTCGGGGTCAGCCACACTGAAAATAAACCCAAGATCAAAGACGAGAAAATAATAACGGGAGTGAGCTTTGAGTTCAAGAAATGACCGGCTAATTTTCCAGAAACGCCAGGTTGGCTTTCGAATGGTTTCATATTTCTACCCCTGCTCCACGTGAAAGTGTGAGACCACGCGCTCGAATTTCGATGAGATTCTTTTCAAGCTCTCTGAGGCTTAAAATCAAATCTACCCTGCGATTCAGCACTTCAGAAAGTTGGAGCGCCGTAATCGACCCGGCTTGAAACAAGCGACTTGCAACTTTGACTTGGTCATCGAGTAATCGTTCGCTCTCGATCAGAAGCTCATGGCTTTTTCTCATGGATGCTTCAGTCAACACCAAAGTCTTGCGCTCAACCGATTCTAGCTGATGAACTGACCTTGACTCCGCAACCGAGGCCAAGCTCTTTTCGTCAGCTTCCTTTACCCTTCCCCTATTTTCGGGATTGAATAAGGTCCATTGCAGATAGACTCCGCCAGTAAGACTGCTCCCGGTATCCCGATTGCCGTGAACCAACGCCTCTTCTGCAAACAAACCCAAACGAGGCAGAAAGCGGGCACTTTCGGAGGTTTTCTGAAACTCGATCATCTCGGACTTAACCTCGGCTGATTTTTCACCCAGAGATTCTGATAAAGATTCTTTGGCAGGCATTTTTGCGTCGAGAAATTCCGACAACGAAGTTAGCCGAACTTCCCATGCTGCAGGCTCGAGGTGCGCGCGTTCAGAAAGATCTGCCTGCAAAGAATCGTGCCCCAGCCCAAGTTCTAGCAGCACCCCCTCTGCCCGATTTTTCAAACTGCGAAGCCCCAACATGCCAGAATAACCCACCGGGTTTGATTCTGCACCAATCGAGTACTTTGAAAGCAAGGAGCTCACCTGATCGACCAATTTGCCCATGCGTTCGCGCGCACTTTTTATCGAACCCAGATTTGCATAAGCCTGAGCTGCGGCCGCATATTCACGAATAAGCAAGTCATCATGCTCGAGTCGATTCAATTCGCGCACCTTTTCAGCTGCATGCAATGCAGCCACCTTACCACCGCCTTCGTACAAAGGAAGATCCATGCCCAATGAAAACTTCTCATACAGCGATCGCTCGGGATGATTCAAGGAAGAAGGATTGAAGTCGGAAGCATTGATCTTTCGTTCGGACAGTATGGAATAGAAACTGGATGCCGGTTCATCGGTCGACACCAGCTGCGCATTCAACCCCAACACAGGCAACCAGTGCCCACTTGCGCGATCCAAAGCAGCCTGCGAGGCATTTTCGAGATGACTTTCGCGTTCGAGCACCGGCGAGCTCTTGCGAATGTTCTGCCACACCGACTCAAATTCGATGGGCGCCGCCATGACGAACTGAGGAAACCAACCCATCAGAAGCACACATAGCGTTTTCATTTGCAATAAATCTCCTTGAGCGCCTGTAGTAGCTTCTTCATTTTTGAATCTGCAATGCGGTAATAAACAGAGGTAGACTCTTTTCGAGACTCAAGTACACCTTCAGAACGCATGCGACTTAGAAACTGAGACATGGCAGATTGCGAAATGCCGCAAAACTCGGTCAAATCATTTACAGTCTTCTCGCGCTCTATCAATTGACACAGCACCTTTAAACGAACCGGATGAGAAAGTGATTTAAGAACCGCACTCACCTCATCGCAATGCTTTAAAATCGCCATCGAACTAGACATGTCTTACCTGCCTTTGGAAGAGTTAATATTACACTTATGTAATATTATGTCCATATAATATTTAAAGCAAGAAAAAAACCAACGCAAAAAATGCACCAATTCAGTTTATGACGCTACTTGCAGGACAACGCGACTTCATTGCAATTTAACGTGTGAGTAAGCGTGGG
>CAIKYX010000191.1 GCA_903831745.1 Oligoflexia bacterium | reverse complement strand
GTAAGATCCATTTCTTTGCAGGGGAATCAGAAATCGAAAGGGGGCTCGCTTCGGCGGGCCCCGCCCCTTCTTTTATTGGAGCTGAGGCAGGCTTGAATAATCTGAGGTCTCTCGGTTCGAGAGTATTGACAAATGGTGGGCAAGTCAAACAGGTAGACGAACACCTGCCGCTCTCCAAGATGCTCGTTATTTCGGTAGATTTCGAGGCGTTTCCGGAGCCGAAGAGTTTGATGAAGGTGGAGCTTGCTGCGCTCAAATCGGATTTAAAGACGAATCTGAAGGTCGCGGAGTATGTGGGAGCCACTGAGGGCTTTGTTCGGGATCAGCTTTATCTCAGGAAGAAACCAAGGCGCTAGGCGACCAATACCTCGATGGTAACATTGGGGTAAATCTCTGAGAGGTAGCGGATCAATCGGTCGGTGGTGAATTCTTCAAAAGAGTAATGGAGTATTTTACTCATCAAGGCTTCATCAATCCCAATTTTTTCAGCAAGTGCCCTTTGAGTTAAATTGTTCTTATTTTTGTAGATTACGAATTTTTCGCATAGAGAAAATTTTGTTTTTTCAACTGGTGAGGCATTTTTAGGCAATAGTTTTGATGCAGGAGCCTTATCGAGAAGCGCTCTCATCTCTTTTAATTCTTTTTCACTTGGGAACTTGCTCATAAACGTTTGTCCTCCACTCTAAATGCGTTAATCACGCCCAAAAACTCATCTTCGATACATAAGACCAAGATGATGCGATAGGGACGATCTTCTCGGTAAACTGGCTCCGCCTTGAAGTACTGGTGGCTCCCGCGCACTGCTTCTATAGAAAAACTTTTTCCATGGAGTTCTTGTACCAGATCTAAAATAATCTCATCGCTCATGGAGTCCGAATGATTTACCTTATAATGTTGGTCGATATAAACCTTCCGAATATTTCGGTCATTCACTATGATTTGAACGCTATATTCGGGTCGAGTCTCCATCTGGTTTAGTGTAGCTAAGTTTGATATATTTGTCAAACTTTTAAAATGGGGCAAAATTCCTATCTGTTTTCAAACACATTGCTTTTTAGCTCAAATTCCATTCTAATCACCGTTTGGTCGTTTACCAAAAGGAGAAAACCCAATGAATCAAGTCACACCGTTACCGACAATAAAGCGTTCTGAGTATCTAAGAAACCGACTCATTCCCGATCTTGAAAATGAATTGAATTCTACAGTCTGGCGAAACGAGAAAGAAAAAAAAGATCAAGAAAGTTTACTTGAGACCTACAAAGATCAACTTCAAAATATTGAAAACGGTGTAGAGCAAGACAATGCTTTTCCTGATACGGTAGTGGAAATAAATACAAAAACTTGTGAAAAAACGGAAAGACCGCGCTTAGATAATGATTGAATTTTTTAATTTCTCTAACGGAGTTGGAGAAACTGGAACGTCAAGTTTTCGTAGTCAATTGATGCTAGTAATAAGAACTATTTAACTTTTAATGGCCATTAGCTTGTTTAATTGCTGCCTCAAGACCGATTATCACTTCTTCACGTAATAGCTCGTGGGATGCTTGGCGCCGAAAGTCCGCCAGTTTTTTCCAATCAGTTCCAGATTTGTCCGTGATGGCATCTAGTTCTTTATATGCAAGTATAATTCCTTGTTTCAACAGTGGTGCTAGCAGCAGCTTGCTTTTTTCTGCTCGCTGGGAAAACCCTTTCTCTAGTTCTTTTGGATATGCATCTACAAAACCCCAGTTGGCATCAAGAGAGATCTTTAAAATGGGATTATTTTTATAAATAGAAAAAATTTCTGACTGGCCAAATTTTCCAATATCCTCAATAAATTTCAGATAAACGGCGTGAACAGTACCTTCTATGATTGCTTGAACGCATTGTTCGACAAATGCCCGCTTTGCGGCTGCCATGATTGCTGCAAATTCAATAAAGTCGCCACGAGGCATTATGGCCAATTTGCTATTCATTAATTGCGCTTGTTCTACACAATTTAAATGCTGAGGAACCAGTTCTGATTGAGTGCGGAATGTATTTTTGAATTCCTCATATTCGTATGCTGAAGAAATTTGGTGCCAGAGGGGAAAGTTATCAACTAGAACAATCATTTTTGTAGTCTCCGTCTAGATTGATACACTATCGTATGATTCTGCATGGAGCAACGCATTTTAGGTCTGCTCTGGTCATTCCCGTAATTAGGATTCCAGACTTCCTGCTGGCACAACCTAATTAATGTGGTAGGACATCCCCCGACAGAAAGGGGGATATTCAAGACCAGAAAAATATAATCAAAGTCCCAGACAATCAAATATTAGAGGAGGTATTGTGATTGATAAGCTGAAGTTGCTCCTGTCTGAACCCGAGAGGCTGGACGAGGCGATTCAGATTTATCAAAAAAACAAAATCAAATCCCAGCCGGGTCTTGAGGGAAAGTTAAAGACGCTCGATCAGGATGCTAGGATTGCACAAAAGCGAATTGAAAATCTCACGCTCCGGCTCGCAGACCTTCCGAGCGAGATGAGCCCGGCGCCAATTTATGATCAGATCAAATGCCTTCAATCAAAAATGAAGGACGACGAGCGTATTAGGCAAAAGGTCGAAAATGAACAATTGCAGGTGAATGCAAATATGGTCGATGGAAATGGCTTGAAAGAACGGTTGCTCCGGGCAGTGGGAATGCTCGATCAGGCACCCGTTGAAAACCAACGAGCTATTTTTAACAATGTGATTCAGTTTGCAGAAGTCCATCCCACAAAAATTAGACTCGGTGTCTATGCGCCAATAATGTCCGACGAAACGAACTTTACAAATAAAAAAGGGGCCGCTGTAACTGGCGGCCCCGCCTTTAATAATCTTTTTCAATTTACCGGATCACAGAAGAATCATTTGAAGGTCGCCGGTTCGACTACTGTCTTGAATGGTGGCTCCAGCCGGAGTCGAACCGGCACACCCGTAAGGATACACGATTTTGAATCGAGCGCGTCTACCAATTCCGCCACGGAGCCTTTCAAAATACTGGAAGAATCAATTTAGCACTGAGCTTCTGATTATTCAATCTGAATAAAAGTGCCATCTACACGCAAAATATGGGATCTTCCCAGATCGACCGAAAAATGCTGGTCACCATGCCCAATGGGCAGTCCCTTGAATACGGGCAGCTGGTTACGTTCGCCCAAGGCTCTAAATACGTAAGTCAGGGCATCTTGAGGAGGCATCACCTGTCTGATTGGGGCCATTACTGAAGCAGGAGGTGATTTCAAGAATGAATCTCCGACTTCGCCAGCGCCGGGCAAGCGCTGAATGGTCTGTGCCACGGTGTCGTTGCAATCGGTAAAATCACCCAACACCAAGGCCTTGGCGCCTTTGAAACCACCGGCTTGCTCGAGGTGATGCAGCATTCGGTTTACTCGGCCCATGTTTTCGCCAATTTCTTCGAGCACAAGAATTTTTCCGCTAGCTTTACCGACATACGGTGTTCCAAGTAATGAATTCCAAACAAAAAGATTTCCGCCAACTACCGGTGCTTCCGCTTTCTTGAATCCCTTTGGAATAAAAATGGGCTCGAGTTTGAATTTAGTTGGCTTGAGTGGTTTCTTTAAAACTTCATAATCAATCAAATTCAAAAGCTGCGACCATTCTGCTGCAGGCAAAATACTGAAGGTGCGCAAGCTCGGCATCGGCGCATGAATGGTTTTCCAGCCCCAGCGGGTGCGGGCAAATTCCATCAAGGCGGTTGCGTCGCTGTATCCTAAAAGGAGCTTCTTTTTAGGCTTTTTCTTGCGAGATGCCTTCTCAAGAAATGGCAGCAAATGAGTGGCTCCGTAACCGCCACGGGCACACCAAAGGGCTTGCAAATCATCTCGAAAAGCAAAATCGAGAAACGCGCGCGCGCGAAGTTCGTCGGTTGCAGGATAAAATCCATCTTGCTCGAGTACGGTAGAGTGAACCTCGACTTCAAAGCCATTTGCCTTGAGGTGCTCGACCCCCAGGTTGAACTCGATTTTGGGTACAACAGAAGAAGTCGCAACAATTCCGATTCGAATCATAAGAAAGGACGCCTCAGCCATTCTAGGCTTTTTTGATCTTTGGTAGAAACCCAATAAAGATGTTCGGGTGGAATACCGTATTCAGCAAGGATTTTTTGCACATCTTGCTTGCGATGGTGTCGCTCGGACTGGGTTTTCAGCTGATCAAACTTGGTCATGATCACTTGGACGGTTTTCTTTTTAGAAATGAAATAATCGAGCGCCTCAAGGTCGGCTTCAGTCGGCCCGTGCCTGCTGTCAAAAAGCATCATCACGAGTTCGACATGATCATCGGCGCTAAAATAGCTGTCGAGGAGTTTTGACCATTCCCGTTTGTCTTCTTTGGCAACTTTCGCAAAGCCATATCCCGGTAAATCGGCAATGATGCGATCCGCTTCTTTCCACAGAAAAAAATGAATTGCGCGGGTTTTGCCAGGGGTGGCTGAAACGCGGGCGACCCGTTCTTTCATCAGGCAATTGATGAGCGAGCTCTTTCCAACGTTCGATCGACCCACAAAAGCGATGCGGGCTTGATGATGTCCGTTGAGAAACTTGCCCTGAATGAGCTTCGGTAACTGGGCAGGGTCCGCAAGAGTGATGATATAACCTGATGTCATTTCCCTACACTTTAGCACAGTCGCCTCATAAAACTACATTATGGACGTTTAAAATCACTTTTGGGATGGCATGTCGATTGCTTGTTAGGTTGCGACCAAAAACAACGGGAGAACATTCTATGAGTTTGCTTTATTTAAGCGTTCTGGATCCAAGTGGACATCGACGAAATGGTAAAATCGGGGCATTTCCGGCTAAAGTCGGAACGAGACTCGATGAAAAACACAGTTTGCGGGATCCGCGGTTGCAAGAAGACGCAATCCAGATCGAGCGACGCCCTGAGGGGTGGACTCTCAAAGTGCTTCAAGATGGATTGGTGGCACAGGTGGGCGACTTGCGTTTACAGTCATTTGAAATCCCTATGCATGTACCGGTCAGGCTCGGCGATACTGAAATCATCTTTTCAGAGATTGAGAGAAAGATTGAACTGATCGAGTTTCCGTCTGGCGAGAAAGAGTGGCATACCGAATCTGAAAAGGGACTCGATTTACTTCGTATGCTGAAACGTGCCAGTCAGAGCAAACTCTCGATTTACCTTTCGGGAGAAACAGGTACCGGCAAAGAAATGCTCGCTCGGCTTGCCCATGTGTGGTCAGACCGCGCTGCGGGCCCATTCATTCCGATCAATTGTGGTGCGCTTCCAGTGTCATTGGCAGAAAGTGAACTTTTTGGTCACGTCAAAGGATCCTTCACGGGGGCTGTGCGTGATCGGACGGGTGCTTTTTTGCAGGCACATAATGGCACTTTGTTTCTTGATGAAGTGGGCGATTTGCCGCCCGAAATTCAAGTCAAGCTCCTGCGCTTTCTCGAGAGTGGCGAGATTCGCCCGGTGGGCTCGGATCGTACCCTTCACGCGGATGCACGAATTGTGTGTGCCACTCACAAGCCGTTGGCAAAATTGGTTCAAGACGGAAAATTCAGGCAAGATCTTTATTATCGGCTGGCTTCGGTTCCGGTCGAGATTCCGAGTCTCCGAGCGAGACCGGAAGACATCAAGGCGCTTGCAGTTCGTTTTGCTCGGGAGCATGAAAAAGTGCTAACCCCCGAGGCGATTCTCAAGCTTCAAGCAAATTCCTGGCCCGGAAATGTCAGAGAATTACGACATGCAGTCGAACGGGCTGCGGGAGTGGCGGGTCCGTTCGAAAAAGTCATTCACGCAAAAGATTTTGATTTTCTCAGTGAAGAGAATTCAAGTTTCTTCGAAGAAAGTGTTCTGCCTGGGGTATGTAATCTCAAGGAAATGGAAAAAGTGATGATTCTGCGGGCGCTTAAAATTGCAATGGGAAATCGCACCGATGCCGCAAAATACCTGGGAATTGCGCGAAGTACGCTTTTTGAAATGATGAAACGGCATAAGATTGTGGGGCCACGTTCGACCGAATATTGGATGGAGAAACTAAAAAAGGCTCCGACTACCGAGTCTGAATCGCAGTGATTTCGTGACGAACGCAACTGCCGTTTTCATAGATGAATGTGCCTTGAAAAGGCTTTCTTTCTAAGACGTACGGCAAAAAATAGCGATCCCCATCCCAGAGATTCAAGGATAGGATTTGGTCTACAGGAATCCAATGCAGGGTGCCTTCGCTATTCGATTTCTCGCTCTTGACCAGGGCGGCTTGCTCTTCAGAGAGTTGGACAAAAAAAACATTGACCCACCAATCTTCCGAGCGCGAAGGCTTAAAATTCGGAAAATGGAGCTGGCCCAGCCAGTGCCATTCGTCAGTTTGAGTGACTACGCCCGATTCTTCTAAAAACTCGCGAACAGCCGCATGGGTGAATGATTCTCCTGCTTCGAGTTTTCCGCCCAGCCCGTTCCATTTGCCTTCGTGAAAGTCGTTTGCCTTCATATTTCGGTGAATCATTAAAAGCTGATGGTCAAAAAAAGCATAAAGGAGAACTGCAGGAATGACTTTGCGAGTACCGGTTTCGAAATCATTCGTCACGGGCTAGCGTTCCTTTTCGACCAATTGAAAACTGAAGTCGACCTGAAGGACCTTGCCCGGAAAGTTCAGTGAATTGATGTTATCGGCGATTTTTCTGCGAAGGAGTGTTTTGGCCTCTGCGTTGCCCCAGTCTTCAGCGGTAGTTTCAAGTAGAAGCGGCGCAACCACATCCCGCACTTCTTCGAGATTGGCTTTGATGAGGTCGTAAGTATCCAGGTTTGAACACTCGGCGTTTACTTCAACCGTCAGGGTGCGGTCTTCAGCAAGGGTTGGACTGGCCTTGATCACCAAATTGAAATCACCCAGATTCTGAATGAGCACTTTCTCGAATGCCGCCTTCGGGGGCGGAGCTACCACCTTATGACCATGATGCATCCGAACATAGAGGGTAATCAGAAGTCCCATGCAAAGGACCGCCAAAAAACCGAACACAAAAGAAAGGAGGGTCATGAACCGGGTAGGGGAATCCGTCGAGCGTAGAAGTTCCTTAAGCGGCGGATTTTCTTGCGCCGAATCCGTCAACTCTTCCAGTTGAGAAAGCGCTTCCTGGTCGAGATCGAGAGCATCAGACTTCGCTTTCTGCTTCGGTGGCCATTCTTCAGTCGTTTCTTCTGGGGATTTTTCCTCACTCACCCAAATAGAATAGCATTTCCAGACCCAAATTGTGATAATCTTTTAGAATCCATGGAAATTTTTTTTGATTTTGAAAAGCCAATTGTAACGTTAGAAAAGAAGTTGGAAGAGCTTCGTGAAATTGAAGTTTCGGACGGGGTCGATTTCAAAGAAGAGATCGCTACTCTTGAGAAAAAACTCAGAAAACTGATCGAGGAAACCTATTCCAAGCTGACCACTTGGCAGAGGGTGCAGCTTTCCCGCCATCCTAATCGGCCGTATACCCTCGATTACCTCGAGCAGCTTTTTCCGGATTTTGTAGAATTGCATGGCGACCGCGTGTTTGGCGATGACGGGGCCCTCATTGGCGGAACCGCTACTTGGAACCTCAAGGGCAAGGCAATTCCAGTGGTGATCATAGGTCATCAAAAGGGACGCACGACCAAGCAAAAGGTCGAACGTAATTTCGGTATGGCCAGACCAGAGGGGTATCGCAAGGCGATGCGCCTGTTTGAGCTCGCTGAGCGCTTCCGAATGCCTATCATTACTTTTATCGACACACCGGGGGCTTATCCTGGAATGGATGCCGAAGAGCGTGGGCAGTCTCAAGCCATTGCAGAAAGCATTTTGGCCATGTTTTCTTTGACTGTGCCAGTATGTTCGATCGTCATCGGTGAGGGTGGATCAGGTGGAGCCCTTGCGATCGGAATCGGAAATTGCGTTTTGATGAATGAGTTTTCGATTTATTCTGTCATCAGTCCAGAGAGCTGCGCGTCGATTCTTTGGAGCGACTCAACCTTGGCAGAGCGCGCGGCAGAACGTTTGAAGATTACCGCGAAGGACCTTGATGCGATGAAGTTGGTCGACGCCATCATTCCTGAACCCAATGGCGGTGCGCATCGTGATAATAAAAGTACCATTGAAAGTCTCCGCATTACCTTAGAGCGTGAGTTCGGAAAATGGGTTACTCGCGACTTCATGCAGCCGGATTCGAAAGAAAGTGCCAGCATTCGCGATGCTCGTTTTCAAAAATTCAGGAATATGGGTTCATTTGGAATGAGCAAAATTTAGGGAGCTTGAAACATGGGTGCTTCGATTCATTCGATGACGGGATTTGCATCTAGGACTTTTTCCTGTTTGGGCACGAGCTATAAGATCGAACTCAAGACTCTGAATCATCGCTTTTTCGAATTGAAAGTGCGTACGCCGCGCGAATGGAACGGATTTGAGAGTGCGATCCGTAGTCTCATTGAATCCCGTCTGAAACGAGGCAGCACTGATTTTTGGGTCGAAAAAGTTCAAGACACTTCGGTCGCCTCAGAAATCAAAGTGAACCTACTTCAGGCCGAAAGCGCATTTAATGCTTTGGCGGAGCTACGAACCCGTTTTCAGATCACGGAAGCCATTACACTCCGGGATCTGATGTCTTTTCCTGAAGTCATTTCAAAAAACTCGGCCCCGAGCATGACTGAAGTCGAAGCAGAAGAACTCAAGAAAGCTTTGCTCAAAGAAGTCAATCTGGCTCTCGACGATCTGCTTCAAATGCGGGCTCAAGAAGGTTTGAAGTTGCAAAAAGCGCTCTTGGCGATTGTCGGTCAATTCAAAAGTTCGCATGGTCGATTTGTCGAATTGCGATCCATCATTCAGAAAAAATCCCAGGAAAAAATTCGAAAGAAAATCGAGCAGTGTTTCGAGGCCTATGCCACTCCGGATGCTCAGCTCCGGGCGGTGATGGAAACCCGAATTGCGCAAGAAATTTCGTATGCGATCGAGAAGTCCGACATCGAGGAAGAATTGACCCGCTTTCGCGGTCACGTAGACCAGATCGAGACACTTTTGAATCAAGGGGGTCTTGTGGGTAAGAAACTTGATTTTATGTTTCAGGAATTGAATCGCGAAATTAATACTCTCGGAAACAAGTCTCAGGATCTGGATGTCAGCCAGGATGTGATTTCCTTGAAAATGTGGGTCGAACAAATGCGGGAACAGAGTCTGAATCTAGAATAAAATTATGAACCAGCCGCGCTCAAAATTTGGTCTGATTGTGGTTTCTGCTCCCTCTGGAGCCGGAAAAAGTACACTGTGCACTCGATTGTTGCATAATTTGAATCAGCGTTTGGCCTTGTCGATTTCCGCGACTTCACGGGCACCCCGTGGGCAGGAACAGGATGGTGTCGAATATTTCTTTCAGACCCGCGAAACATTTATTCAAAAAATCGATGCAGGTGCATTTGCAGAGTGGGCGCTCGTCCACGGCAACTATTATGGCACCATGAAGGAAACCCTCGAAAAATTCTGGAGTCAGCAAAAGCACGTGCTCCTCGATATTGACGTTCAAGGGGCAGCCGCGCTTCGAGCTGTGTATCCGCAGTCTTGTTATAGTATTTTTATCAGTCCACCCAGTCTCGAAGAACTCGAGCGACGATTGCGTGGCCGCGGAACCGAAACTGAAGAAAATATTAAGCGCCGAATGAACAATGCGCGTGAAGAAATGCGCCGTCAAAAACGAATTTGATCTCGTGCTCGTCAACGACGTACTCGAAAATGCGTACACAAAACTCGAGAAAGCCGTGATCGAATTCATGGATCAACTTGAAGGAGGCTTATGGCCAGGGCCTCGTTAGCAACACTCGATTCGATTTACAAAACCATTCAAGGGTATTTTCCGGATGCCAATCTGGATATCGTCAAGAAAGCGTACTCGTTTGCAGAGAAAGCTCACGGCGAGCAGAAGCGTTCGAGTGGCGATCCTTATATCATACATCCAACAGAAGTAGCTCAGATCCTGGCAGAAATGCGCATGGACTTGTCGTCTATTTGCGCTGCATTCTTGCATGATACCGTCGAGGATACGGCAATCAAGATCGAGGAAGTCGAGGCAGAGTTTAACAAGGACATTGCTACCTTGGTCGATGGGGTCACCAAGTTAAACAAGATGTCGTTTCGAACGACAGAAGAGAAACAGGCCGAGAACTTCCGAAAAATGATCATTGCGATGTCGAAAGACATTCGGGTCATCATCGTCAAGCTGGCGGATCGCATGAGCAATATGAGATCTCTGCAATATCTGCCGCCTCATAAGCAGAAGACGATCGCTCAGGAAACCCTCGATATTTATGCTCCGATCGCCAATCGTTTGGGGATGAGCAAGATCAAAGTCGAACTTGAAGACCTATGCTTGCGTTTTTTGCATCCGGACGTCTATTACAAACTTGCAGAATTGGTTTCGAAAAGTAAGGGAGATCTCGAGAAGTATATCGATGATTTCTGTAAACTGATTCACGAAAAGCTCGCCGAATACGATGTCACTGCCCAGGTGCTCGGGCGTGCGAAGCACTTTTACTCGATCTACAAAAAAATGGAACGACGACAGGTCGATTACAATGAATTGCAGGACGTCATTGCGTTCAGGATCGTAGTTGACAATATTACCGAGTGTTACAAGGCACTGGGAGTCATCCACGCCGCCTTCCGTCCGGTTCCGGGGCGCTTCAAGGATTACATCGCCATGCCTAAGGCGAACAATTATCAATCACTGCATACGACCGTAATTGGCCCTCAGGGTGAACGGACCGAAATTCAAATTCGAACCCAGGAAATGCATCTGGTTGCCGAACGAGGAATCGCGGCTCACTGGAAGTACAAGGAAGGCCGTTTTGATTCACGCTCAAAGGACAATGTAGAGTGGGTAAACCGCTTGCTCGAGTGGCAGAAGGATCTTTCTGACCCGAACGAGTTTCTCGAAACCGTCAAAGTCGATCTCTTTTCAGAAGATGTTTTCGTATTCACTCCGAAAGGCGAAGTAATGGAGCTGCCTTACGGTGCCACGCCTCTTGATTTTGCCTACGCGGTTCATACTGATGTGGGTAATCGATGTGTGGGGGCCAAGGTAAACGGAAGGATTGTTTCTCTTAAGCACCGGTTGAAATCGGGAGATGCCATCGAAGTCATTACTTCGCCGACCCAGACTCCATCAAAGGATTGGCTGAAGATCGTCAAGTCCTCACGCGCCAAAGCGAAAATTCGTGCATTCATCAAGAACAAAGAGCGTGAAGGTGCAAGAGATCAGGGGCGCGAAATTTTTGAAAAAGGACTCAAGCAATTCGAGTTGTCCCAGGCGAAACTCGAAAAAAATGGTCAGCTCGAACTCATGTTGCGGGATATTGGTTGCCGGGTCATTGAAGAGTTGCATGTGGGGCTGGGCTACGGTCGATTCAATTTCGAACAAATCGTACTGAAGTTGATTCCGAAGGAAGAGCTAGAAGCACGCCGAAATCAGATCAAACTCGAAGTCGATCAGTCGTTCATGAAGAAGGCAGTTCAGAGTGCGACCAAGAAGGGTGAAGCGCGAAATGCCGTAATCGTCGAAGGTGTCGACGATGTGCTGATTCGCTATGCCCGTTGCTGCAACCCGGTTCCGGGTGAAAGCATTGTGGGTTTCATTACTCGAGGACGTGGAGTGACCGTGCATCAAGCGAATTGTCCACGGGCACTCGACACGGATACCGAGCGAAGAATTGATGTTCTTTGGAACAAGAGTCTGGTAGTGCCGGTGAAGAGAGCGGTCAAGATCCGTGTTCTTTCACTTGATGAGCCGGGGTTGCTTGCCCTCATGTCACAAACGATTACCGCAAGCGGTGTGAACATTGCTTCTGCAAATATCCGAACGACCAAGGATAAAAAAGCAATCGCACTTTTTGAAGTCGAAGTGGGCAATATGGATCAGCTCAATAAAGTAATGAGCGCACTCGAAGCGAAGAAGGGTGTGATTGCGGTTGAACGATCATGAAACGCCTTCAAACTCGAATTCCCCCATCCATTTCAAAAAGCCGCCTCGATGAATTCTTGGCGGAATGGCTTCCCCAGGCGCTGGGGCAGCCGGTATCCCGCGGTAAAATCAGAAACTTGATTTTTAATGGGGCCGTTTACGTGAACCGCCATCGAAATAAGAATGGTTTGGCCCAGGTTTTCTCGGGTGCCGTCATCGAGGTGTATTACGATGAAGATCGCCTGAATGCAAATCAGGTGGTTCGCAAGGAAACTGTGCGTTTTGATTCCGCACGTATTGTTTTTGAAGATGAATGGATCATCGTGGTCGATAAACCTGCAGGAATTCCCACTCAACCCACCGTCGATCCGAATCGCGCGAACCTCTTTGATCTCTTGGGCAGGTTCTTGTCTGAGCGTGCCAAGGTCGAGAAAGCTTACGTGGGATTGCATCATCGACTCGATCGCGACACTTCGGGGCTCGTGTTGTTCACCAAGAAGGAAGAAGCAAATAAGGGAGTGGCTGATCTGTTTTCAGGGCATCAAATTCAAAAAACCTATCATTGCCTGTGTTGGCGTCCTCCTGGAACCACCGGGTATGAAACGGATTCGCATTTTCAGGTCGACAATTACCTCGGAAAAATATCCGAGAAATCAGAAAAGTCGAAATTCGGTTCGGTCGATTCGGGTGGAGATCGGGCGATCACTGACTTTCGGGTGATTGAAAATTTCAGGGACGCCCTATGGCTTGAGGCAAAACCTAAAACCGGTCGGACCCATCAAATCCGCGTTCATTGCGCGGGGCTATCGCTTCCGATTCTGGGTGATGATCTTTACTTTCCGAAGGGCGTTTCACTCCTGCAGAAAACACCGCGCATGATGCTGCATGCTCTGAAATTGAGTTTTAAGCATCCGATCACTCAGAAGGAAATGGAAGTGGCAACCCAGTTGCCGGATGAAATGTTGCAGGTGCTGGAAGGGTTAAAGGCCTGATGACGAATCCTTCACCCATTGTTAAACCTCGATCTTCAGAAAGACCACTTCTGTCGCTCCTTTCGTTTTTCTTCAGGAAGTATCGTCTTTCGATTTTCATTGGAACGCTCGCCATCATTACTGTCGATATGGCCGAAATCGCCTTACCACTGTTACTGAAGCGTATTATTGATGCCGTAACGGCGGGTAATGAACGTGAGCTAGTGGGAAGCACGCTCATTGGACTCTCTTGTATTGTCGGTATCCAAGTCGTGTGTCGCTATGTTTGGCGTGTTTCTCTCTCTCGGAGCTCGATGATGGCCGGAGCCGATTTGCGTGAGCGATTTTCGAATCAGATTTTCTGTGTTCCGGTTTCGCTTTATGACCGCAAGAAAGTGGGTGAGTTGATGACACTTGCCACGAGCGACGTCGAAAATATCAGGTTGGCACTTGGACCCGGAGTCATTGCCACTATTGATGCCATTTTTTACTGTTTGACGTTGCCTGCTGCGATGTATTTTCTGGCGCCTCAACTTGCGTTAAAGATGCTCGTTCCTGTGATTGGAATTCCCATTGCCGTTCTAGTGCTTCAGAAAAAGATCTCACTTTTGTCGAGCAGGGTACAGGCCCGCCTGGGTGTTCTTGGAACCGAAACTCAGGATATGATTGCCGGTGTGCGGCTTGGCAAGATTTTTGGAGTCGAGCGACGGATGGAAGGGATTCTGAATGGTCAGAGCCATGAACTCAATCAAAGTCAGATCAGGCTCGCGAGACTTCAGGCTTCAGTGGCGCCGAGCCTCGAATTCTTTCTCAGTGTCAGTCTGGTAACCCTTTTCGGGATGGGAAGTGGCGTTTCGGTAGGAACCCTGGTTGCCATGCAGCGGTATTTACAGAAGCTGATGTGGCCAATGTCGGCCGTTGGAATGGCGATCGTTCATTTTCAAAAGGCGAAAGCCAGTGGGCGTGAGTTTTTTCAGTTTCTCGAAGAACCCAAAGTCGAGCAAGTGGATACGGTTCCGGCATTTGCAGGAAACCAGGAGATCAAGACTTCGGAACCGTTGATTGAAGCCCGAAACCTTTCCTTTTCGTATCAACCCGGAAAAATTTCAGTGATCGAAAACCTTTCGTTTCAACTTTATCCCGGAGAATGGCTCGGAATTGAAGGAAATGTGGCTTCCGGAAAATCAACTTTGTTGTTTCTGCTGCTGAAATTCTATGAGGTTCCCCGAGGGCATCTTTTTGTATTGGGCAAAGATGTCGTTGATTGGAACGCGCAGGAAATTCGCACCCTTTTTTCTTCTGTATTGCAGGATCCTTATCTTTTTCAGGGTTCGATCCGTTATAACCTCGACGTGGGTGAAGAGATCGAATTCGAGTCCGCCCTCAATTCTGCCGAGATCGGCACGCACATTCTCGAGCATCGCCTGGATGAAGTACTCGGTGAAAAAGGCAGCGGACTCTCGGGCGGACAAAAACAGCGAATCGGAATTGCGCGTGCCCTTCGTAAGAACGCACCGATTTTCCTTCTTGATGATCCGCTTTCATCAGTAGACATTCAAACCTCACAATCGGTTCTGAACAACCTCACTCGCGAACTCAGAGTCCGGAAGAAAACGGTACTCTTCGTTTCACATCATCCGGAACATCTCGAATACTGTGATCGGACGATTCGAATTGATCGGGGGGCGCCATGCTAAAGTCCTTTCGATTTATCGCCCGGTTTGTATTACTGGAACGAAAATTCCTCATTTTGGGTGCGATGATGACCGGTGCGATCTCGGCTTTTACCTGGCTTGGGCCAAAGATCATTGCCAACTTGATTGATAATGGCATTGTCCCTCAAAATACGCGCATTGCTTTTTTGGGTGTCGTCTTTCTTGCGTTAAATGAAGGCGCCAGACTTCTGACCGCCTTCTCGAGCCAGGTGGTCTATTCGATTCTCGGGCAAAACGTAATCGAACGCATTCGGGCAAAAATGGTATCGCATCTATTTGATCTACCCGTGCGTTTTTTTGACGACAATACCAGTGGTAGCATGATGACCCGGGTGGTTTACGACGTAAACTCACTGACCGATTTCTTTCAATCCGGCTTCGTTTCGATTCTAGGAAACATGGCTACCGTGTTTGCGATTTTTGTCGGCCTTTTTAGCTTGAACGTCAGGTTGGCGCTGTTATTGTTCGGCGTATTTATTCCCATTTGTTTTGCCTGTTCTATTTTTTCGAAGCAGTTAAAAAAATCCTATGAGATTACCCGAAATGAACTCTCGAACTTAAATTCGATGCTGGCTGATTTTCTCTTTGGCATGCGAACCGTACGTAGCCTGGGGGTCAGCTATACCAAGCATCGCGAGTTGAATGTTCAGATTCAGAAATATGCCGATGGACAGATGCGAATGGTTCGCAACTTTGCGCTGTTTCAACCGACACTTTCTTTGGGAATCGGCTTTCTGACATTGATTCTGATTGGGGTCGGAATTCCGCAGATTCACGACCATTCCTTGAAAATTGGTGAATGGGTGGCGGCCCTCAGTTATGTGGTATTGCTTCAGCAACCGCTCACCGAGATCTCGGATCGGTGGAATTTCTTTCTCGCGGGACTGACGAGCATTCGCAGAATTCGTGCGATTTTCGAGCAGGAACCGGAAGCGCAATCGGAAGGAATGCCTGGAACGTTTCGTGAGCTTGAGTTTCGAAATGTTGGTTTCCGTTATCAGGATAAGAAAGTTGCGCTCGACCACATCAATCTTAAATTCAATCGCGGAGAATGGATTGGGATGTACGGTCCGAGTGGTTCAGGAAAGAGCACCTTTTTGCAGATGATTTATGGATTTTACTTGCCCCAGGAGGGCAATCTGCTTTGGAATGGGCAGGATTTCTCGGGATTGAATCTCAAGCAGTTACGCAGCTACTTCGGAGTAGTCGAACAGTTTCCCTTTCTATTTGGTGGCACAGTGAAGGAGAATATCACTCTCTTTGGTGAACACGATTTTCCATTAGAGATCCTCAAACAGCGGTTCGAAGGCTATCCTCTGATTCAATCCATTCTTAGAAATCCCGAACTAAAGGTGAGTCAGCGCGGCGAAAACCTGTCCATGGGACAAAAGCAAATGATTGCGTTTCTCAGGGCCTATCTCGCCAGACCCGAGATCTGGATCCTGGATGAAGCAACCGCCTTTTTTGATCACGAGGCCGAGGCCGAAGTGTTCAGGGTGTTGAATGAACTGAAGAGCAATCAGATTACCGTCATTCAGGTAGCCCATCGACCGGAGGCATTGACGGCAATGAGCCGCCTGATCTGGTTACAGCAGGGGCGCCTGCAGGAGCAGAGTTGGACGAAAGATTAGAGATAATGCCCATGAGATCGCTCCGTTTCAAAAACGGTGGATTCTTATCCCTGACTGCCGGATCTCGGTCAAGATGGTTCCAGTACCTTAACCAGGCATAGAAGTTCTTCGCCTTGACGATTACTCTCCAAACGCTGTCTCCTCGAGAAGGACTCTGTGGAGGTGTTCCATAGAAGAGTAAATAGCCGTAGATCGCTTCGAGTTGACCTGGGTTTTCTCCCGGTACGCATGAGCCGCCCTTTTTGCCTGCCGCCTTTTGAATCTCGGTACAAAAAAGCGGAAAGCCTTTCATGGCTTCTGAAAACACCACCATGTCGTCATGATTGGTGTCGAGGCGCTCAAAAACATTCTCTGCGTAATAGGGCACGTTTACCAGGGTTTCAATATCCGCGAGTTCGAATTCGGTTTCATCCTGCCACGTCGGGCGGGTTGCTCTCAGGATTGCAGTTCTAAACGAGTCCTTCGCCTCTGCGGTCAATCCGAGAAAGTAGCGAACCATTTGTGGGACCACCGGTATATAGGTATTTTGAAAAAAACGATCTGAAAAGAAGTGCTTCTTCACGCAGGCCGAAGAAAATCTCGAGACTTGCTCATAATCATGCACATCGGGATAGCATTCATGCACTAGTTCTTTGCGAACCGAATTCAAAAGACGTTTGGTGCCGATCGTAGTCGTCAGAAATTCGATCGTTTCATAAATATCAATGTATTCGTCGCCATTTCCCGATCGGGTAAACAAATTGATGGTTTGCATCCTGCCTTTGGCGGTGACCTCAGGAGGATCATCATTGAAAGCAAAATGAAGTTCGTAGACCGAGCTGTTTACATCGGCCAGGAGGTCAAGAACGTCATTGTAACTTAAGCGCGCTACCGAACCTCGGTCAGGATCAGGTTCGATTTCGTAGGACGGAAAAACCAATTGAAGCACATGATACATCATGGACTTCAGGTACAAGTCATCCAGGCCATAGCCTTTGATGCCGCCTTCCGTAGAATCCACCAGTGGAAAACCGGTGTTCGGATCAAGCAGAGGAATCAGCTGATTGACGATGTCTTTGGTTTCGGGTCTGACCAGTTTTTTCAGGAGCAAATCTTTCGAAATCCGGTCACGTGTTGGATCCGTTCCCGTAAAGGCATTTTCGTAATCAAGAAACGAATACTTCATGTTTTTGGCCATTTCGAGAAATTTCGAAAGAAGAGACGCATCAAACCCATCCGGAAGATGTTCAGGACGGTCAGAAAGGTTTCCCTGCAATATTCTATAAGTGATACCCATGAGCAGATGATCGATGGTTTCGCTATGAATCGAATATCCCCAGGATTTGAGATAATTCAACAGGAGCGCCTTCACATCAGCGATCTTGATTTGTCCCTCTCTTGCATCCACAACGGTTTGCAATCCCACCTGCGCTATTCCGAGTGTTGCGCTGTTGAGACCCGGCTTAAAATGTTCAGGAAGTGTTGGAAGGGTGGTCCGCATGTTGTAAGTCAGTCTCGAGCCGAATCGAACCAGCTTTGAATATTCCGCGGCGGACAGTGCCTGTGTATCTCCGCCGACGAGCAAGGACTTAAAGAGCCCGATTCTCTCGAGGGTGAACCCCAGTTTTTCGAGACGCTGGTCTTCCGGCAAAAACGAATCAATCGCGGGAATCAGATTTTCGAGTTTCGCTTTTTGAAATGGTTTGTTCTCGAGCAGCACGGCGAGTTGGGCAAGACTTTCGTCCATATTACCTGTGGTACGGAAAGGTTCGTAATAGAACGCAAGACGTTTCAGTTCGTAGGTGCTGAATGTGTCTTCTGCTGCCCCGAAAAGGAGCCCCTTTACTCTGAAGATGCAGCGAATGATGCGCGTAATTTCGTCCCAAGGAGCTGTCACCTTTACATCCATTTTTTGTAGCAAATCCTGCAAGTTCGAAATCGTATCTGAAAATTGTTGGCCCCGTAACACGAGAGGAGAAGGTGCCCTGAGAATGATTTCAATGGTGTCACCCACGGCTTGAGTGATCAATCGATCGTCTTTCATCCAGGAAAGGTACGCGTCCGCTAGTTTTTCGACCAAAACGCGCAAATCAGACTCGGAAAGACTTTCGGCATCCTGCCCGATTCCAATTGCACTGATGTTCTGAAAAACCTGGGTCAGTGAAATGACAATGTCGCATTGGTTCGAGGTTTGAAAGAGCGGTTTCAGCTCGAGTGCGTAATTTCTGAGAACCTTGAATGAAATTCCATGTGCGGTGCCCGTCATCGAACTAGAGGCCGCTTCCGAAATGAAGGACCCCGCGTTTTTCGCGAGGCGATGAATCAGTACCGGATCTTTCGGTTTGGTTTGAACCAGGATGAAGTCCTCGAGGATTCTTCCAGCGAGTTTTCGCAGGGTTTCCGAGTCTAAAAACGGCTTGAGGCTGAGTGATCCCTGTGTGTCCGGAAAGAGAAATGCATTCATGAGCAACAATTTTGCCCAACGGTCAGAAATCGTGGTGATGGATTCCTTGGAATGTAAATGAGAGTCTTCCTTTAAAATTTTCAGGAGGCCCGTGATTTTTTGAACAGCTTTCGCCTCCTCCAATTCATCTGATTCGATCTCAATGGCTAGGGCATCGAAAAGTTCGGTAGGATTCGAGGAAACAAAAAGGGCGGAATAGAAATGCGAAATACTCGAAAAAATGGGTTTCCACTTGCCTCTTTCAATGGCGAATTCGTCTCCACCGACCAGCAGCAGTTTGAAATACTGGTAGAGTTGGATTTGTTCGTGCACGTACGTCAATGCCGTTGGAGCGTCATGACTGGTAAAGTGATCCAGTTCGAGAATAAATGCGCCCAGGTCTTTCCATGCCAGTGAATTCTCCGAATCCGACAGCAGGTCGGCAAGTTGGCGGATGAACTGATCCAGTACTTTGGCTGCATCTTTCTTGGCCTGCGACTCGATTCCACCGGGACTGAGGAGCGTGTGGATATAAGGAGCGAGGGGAAGAATGATTTCACCGAAACGGTTCAGTTTTACCCGTAGATTCTTGATCTCATCATGTGTGAGCTGGGTATTGGTTCCGCCGAGCACCGCCATTTTGAGTTTGAAGATTGCATCCGCAAATGGGTCGCTGAGCGGATGGTCGCTGGTAAAGTAGAGATTGGCGAAGCCCTGAAGTTCTTGCACGGTATAATACTTCGAATCGGCTCCCTGGGTGTAGGTGTTGAATGCGTTCAATGCGTGGTCAACGCAGGTCCAGATTGATTTAATCTCGCTCTGATCGTGTTCGCTTGCGGTATATTTTCCAGCAAACAGAAACTGGAGTTTGGTCGGTGCGTCCTTCAGACAGTTCAGGTCTACCGGATTCTGGAATTGTTTTTTTGGGGTATGAACCCAGCCGCAGGCAGATAAAGTCAGAAAAAGCACGCTGGTGAAGACGAGCTTCATGGAGGACTTTTTAGAAAACATAATTAACCCCGATTCGAACCCGATTATTGGTTTGCAAATCGGATAGGAACTCCGCCCCTCGATCTGGCGAAACACTCCGGTCTGCTGAAATAAAATCCCCGCCTATGAAACCCGAAAAATTCCTTTCGAAATGATAATTCAAATCCGCTGCGATCCAGTTTGCGATGATGGAATACTCGTGAATGCCCTTGATCTGAAGTGTGGGGTGATGAACCTCATCGTCATTCAACGTCTGATTGAGTTCGATCTGCGAAGCATTTCGATAGAGAATTCGTGAACTGAAAATGCTGGTATTCGGATTGGCATAGAGCCCGACATCCGCACTCACGCCCCCTTTTGCCCAAATCTGCGAAAGGAGCAGGGTTGATTTTGAAAATTGAAATTTGAGCCAAGGACTCAGGGTCAAAGAAGTGTCCAAGGGGCTGGTGGTGTAGTCGACTGGAGTGACTTTTGCTTCGGGTTGATCAAGCAAGCCGTTCATTCCCAAAAAAATGTTTGAAGGCAAGGAATAGGAAAGTTCGCCGTTGTAAACATGATGATGATAGAGAAGCGGATGAAGGATGATGACTTCCTGGTTCAGCGACAAGGCAAGAGACGCCTGCAATGCCACAGGAAAGTGATTCAGCGGCAAGTAGCCGTAAACAAATTTTCCGTAAATGGGCCAATTCTTTTTGGTTTCGATTTGAAACATAAAACTCGGGCGAAACAGGATTTTATTCAGACTGGGAATATCCAGCGAATAACCCAGTGGGGTCGGGCGATTGAGCAAATTGAGAGTCTGGGGTGCAGAGGCTGCTGATTGCGGGTGTTCCGAGACAAATTCCTGGTTTTCGATCACTACGTTCGGAGTGGTTTCTGGAATTGCCAGATACGAAAAAAAGAATCGGAATCGAAAGCTGCCGGTTTCAGAATAAGCAAAAATCCCGGTCAAGCCTTGGGTAAAAGAACGCAGTCGGTCCCAGGAATCGAGTGGCTCAATCTGTCCCAGTTGCCACATGTCGTCCATGCTGGACCATCCGATCAAGCGGCGACCAAAGGAAAATCTGAGTCCGGATTCAGTACTTTCATCGGAAGTGCCCCAGTAGAAATTACGTGAAGAAACCGCGTTAACGTTCGGATGGATCGGATCAAATTTGATTTCAAGGTCATGAGTAGGATCCTCCAAGCCAGCTTTCAAAATCGGAAAAAACGAGGGCTCCGCGACCTTCGCATAGTCCGCTTCGAAGCCCACGTGGTAGTCCATTGCTCGAGTGTTTTGAGTAAGAAGGGTAAGGGAAAAAATCAAAAAAACAATGTACTTAGGAGGACTTAAAGGGACTCTCATTGATGCGCTGTATTAATCATAAAAACAGAGTTACGTCAAAGGCTTGTGTGTTAGGATTTTTTGGGTGTGGAGTGAAGAAGATCAGATCGTAGAAAAAATTACAGGATTAAACCCGAAAGCCATACTCTGTGTGGGTAAAGGGTTTGTACGCGAAGAGTGGAAAGCGCTTTGTTTTAAAAAAGGAAAAGCGATTGGTGCTCACTCTATTTTGAATCAAAATCAGATTGCTCAACTTCTTGTTCCTGAATCAAAAAATCGGGTTCTTGATCCTTCTGCCCGCGTTGAACTTTTACGACAAGCTGTGAAAAAAACTGAGGTACGGGCCGCGCTTCCCATCCTGACTCAGCGCCGGTTTCGACCGCGATTTTTTGAAGCGCTCGATCGTTCGCTTCAATCCGGCAGGATGATGTTCGCCCATTCGGAAGAGGGTGAGGTCATTCGACATCGCCTCGCTGAAAAAACGGGAGTGGATTTAAAGCGAGACGAGTTTTTTGATCTCAGTCGGTACTGGGAACGATTGCTGGAGCACAAGAACTTATGGGATGAGGGGCGACTCTTTTTCGATGCAACCCAGAAACTGGCCGAAAACAATCTTCCTGAATTGTTACGCGAAAAGACCGTGTTTCGCCTGCAACATTTTTCGGAGCTTCCTCGAATTCAATTATTCTGGAGCGAGCTTGCCCGGGTTTTGCCCGTGCAAGACATTCAGTCGTCAGCCCTCACCGAAAAGCTGACTTCTCCTTCAGTTCTCGAGCGACGGGTTGCCCATTCGCAGGAGGACGCGGGATTGTTTTTAATCGAAAACATACTCGAAAAATGCGAATCCGGTGACGATTTGTTGAGTCATGCCGTTGTGATTCCCGATCAACCCGCTGTCAGACGCTGCCTGAAAAGAATTGCCGAAATGAGGGGAATCAAGCTTCTGGACGCCCGCGACCCGACTCAGATGATTCAAAGTGAAGAATTGAAACTGAGTTTGCTTGAACTTGAGCTTGCGGCAAAAAATTTTCCAACCCCGCTGGTTTTTAGCTGGCTGAATGCGCAGCCCAGATTTCGTTCTGAATTGGGTGATTTGCGTAAACAAATGGTCGAGCTGGGCCTGACCGGACAACTCGAGTCGTATCGCCGATTTCCGCTGGTGTATGAGGCCCTGAAAAAGGTTCAGAATCGTTATCCCGCTCGGATCACACTCGCCGAATTGGCAGAAGCAGTGACGGCTTCTACGCGTGAGTTTTCGATTCCCAGTTGGGTCGAGCAATCCCTTGATCGCATGGTTTCTGAGTGGAGCCGCTCGCTTTTGCAGCTCGAACTTCAGCATAGAAAATGGCCTTTACGTCATTGGTTCGAACAATTGAAAGAAAAGGTGCTGAAGGCCACACCCGTCGTGCTGCCGCACCGAAACCGTTTTGGGCTTCAGCTTTTTCGTGCGGATCAGGCAATTTCTTTGCCCCTTCTTTCGAGATCCGGAGAGGGACCAGCTCTTCAGATTCACTTTTTTGGGATGGACGTCCGTTACTTTGAAGCCCGCGACTCCGGAAACGAATGGTTTTCAGCCCGTGACCACGAGATCCTCTCGCTCGACTTCGGCGTGGTTTCGATGGATGAGCGTCAGAAGCAAATTGAATCTGCTTTTTGTGGATGGGCCAAACTCGGAAACGCATCCCCCCGTTTCTGGGATTATGAATATGACGAATCTGGAGGCGAGCGCGAACCTGCTACTCTCGATTTTTTAGAGAACCTGCAGGTGACTGAAGTCGAAATGGGAATGCATCCGAGTCTGGGGGCTTCCTTGCACCATCGTCTAGAAACGACTTTTTCACAGGTGCAATTGCCATTGCCGAAAAGCGAGTGGCCGGTTTCATTCTTAAATGCTTACGGAAATTGTGGTTTTCAGGGATATGCGGGGCATTTATTGAAGTTGAATGATGAGCGCGAAACCGATTTCGAACTAGGGGGCGACGTTTTTGGAAATCTCGTGCATGGTGCGCTCGAGATCATGGTCAAGGAAAAGCTCGAACCCGAAGCTTCTTTTGATCGCGCCTGGGAAAAACTGAAAACTACCGCTTGGATCAGAAACGAGCGACTTGCGTTCTCGATCCGGCATAAGACCTTGCGAATTCTTACCTCATTTCTCGAATCCGAAAATAACTACCAGGATTTATCGAGAGCAGTGCCGACGTGCTTCGAGGAACCCATCGAATTTACCCGAAAGGGGTTGGTATTCAAAGGCCGGATCGACCGGATCGATCAACATGCGGATGGCATGGTGGTAGTCGATTACAAAACGGCCACGGTTCCGAACGGGTTGGCAATTCTCGAGAAAGGAATCGAGCTGCAATTACCCGTCTATGCTTTGGCGGTCCAGGAAAAGTTCAAGCAAACGGTAATCGGCGCCCAGTATCTGCAGGTCAAACCAAGTAAGCCCAATCGAAACTACGGCGTCTTGTTTGCCGCCTGGAACAAATCTAAAAAAGCCGATCCGGTCGAGTATCCCCTGACTAACGCCCGATCTAACAGTGCTTCGGTATTTCAGGAGTCGCCTGAAGAGGTATGGGGTCGGTTCGATCAGAAGGTCACTCAACTGGTAGACCGGATGAATACGGGCGATTTCTCGGCAGTGCCGGCAGAGCCTAAAAATTGCGAACGATGCCGCTTTATTCTGGTTTGTGGTAGGCTAAGAGCAGGGGCGGAAGAATCCTCATTGGAAGAGATGGATTGATGTTTCATTCGATACGCACACGTGTTTTCACCTTTTTGTCGTTGCTGATTTTCGTCAGTCTTACTGGCGTGGGGGTCAGTTTTTGGATCACTCAGCAGGTCAATCAAAAGTTATCAGAAATCAATCTCCGCTCGGTTCCGATGCAGCGGGATTTGATTCAATTGGGCTCGGATACAGAACTTCTTAAACGTGAGCTCGAACGCAGTCTCGGTTTTTCGCACTGGAACGATTCTCGCTGGAAACCCAAACGAATTCCAATTTGGGCACTTGAGGTCCATCAAAGCACTCTCGAAAAAATAAAAAAGGAAGATTTGAATAATCGTTCCTGGCAGGATTGGTTCAGTCGTCTCGAACGGCTGGATACCGATTTGAAGGAAGGCGCAGAAGAATTGTTTCTTCAGCTTCAGGCACATAATTTTGATCGTGCGTCCGAACTTTATCCTGAATGGCTCAAACGTGTGGATATGCTTCAAAAGGAAGTAGAATGGGCGAAGCGCGAAATCGACGGCGAGACCCGCAGTACTTTCAAGGAAGCCCAGGCGGACGTTCAGAATTTGCGAATTGCCCTTCAAATCCTGCTGCTCATGGTGGTGGGGGTCACCCTGCTGATTGTCTGGATGGGAGAGCGAGCTCTTCGTCCGATCGGCAGTCTCCGAAAAATGATTCAGCAGATTACCGTTCGGGGAGCGTTGACGCAGCAAGAGCGCTCGGAACTTCCGGTTATTCCGCTGAATCATCAGGATGAAGTCAGCGAGCTTGCTCGAGAATTTCATCAGATGGCCACCAGTCTGATCGAACGCGAGAAAACAATCGAGTTTCAAAAGCAGCGACTTGAAGAACAGAATAAATCCTTGATGCAAATGGGTGAGTTGCAAAAGCGCTTACAGCAAGCAGAACATCTGGCTGCGGTTGGTCGCCTCTCGGCACAAGTGGCTCACGAAGTCGGAAACCCATTACATTCTATTGGTCTTGAAGCCGAATTGGCCTTTGACATGGTTTCAAATCCCCTGACATCGGGTTCGATCATTTCGGTAAAGAGTTCACTTCAGGCTATTCTCGCGAGTGTCGAACGACTCTCCAAAATCATTCAAAACTATTTGCGCCTGTCCAAACTGTCTCCTGAGCAAAAGATTCCAGTAGACCTGACTCATGTCATTGAATCCGTACTGGGAACGTATGCAACTTCACTCGAAAAAATGCAGATTCGGGTGAATTGGAACTTCTCGCAGGGCAGTCATGCCCAATGGGTGCAGGGGGATCCCGACTTGCTCGAATACGCACTGGGTAACCTGGTCAGAAATTCCATTCAAGCCTTCGAACAGCAAGTGGGCAATTCAAAGCAAATTACGATCGATCTTTCATCGCTCGATGCCAAACGGGTTCGGATTCTATTTGAAGACACAGGGCCAGGGCTTTCAGAAAGCGCCAAGGCGAATCTGTTCAAGCCTTTCTTTACGACCAAAGCGCAAGGAACCGGCTTGGGGCTGTCTTTCATTAAAAAAGTATTCACCGATTTGGGTGGAGATTTTAATCTCAAATTTTCCGAGGCAGGACGGGGAACGTCTTTTGAAGGTCAGTTGCTGAAGATTCAAGTGGCCGAGACTTCGCTCGAGCCTTTAAATCCCGGTTTTTTGGAGGGTAACGCATGAGTGTTGATATTCTAGTAGTCGATGATGATTCGCAATCCTTGCATTCAACCAAACGAATCCTCGAGCATGAAGGCTATCAGGTTCGCTGTGCCAGTTCGGGACGTGAAGCACTCGAGTTCATCAAAGTAAAGAAACCCTCTTTGATTGTTACCGATGTACGGATGCCCGAAATGAGCGGCATGGAGTTCGTCGAGGCATTTCAAAAAGCGGGTTTTACCATTCCATTTGTGGTGATGACTGCATTCGGCCAAGTTCAAGATGCTGTATGGGCCATGAAAATGGGAGCCGTCGATTTTCTGCTCAAACCTTTTAAGCGTCAGGCTTTGCTTGATGCCGTGGCGCTGGTGCTCAGCCGGGCGAAGCCCGCACCAACGGAAGTTGGCCCATCCTTTATCGGAACTTCTGCGGTGATGAAACGTTTGAATGAGGCCATTTCGCAAGTGGCAAAAACGAGCGCTCCCGTTCTGATTCTCGGTGAAAGTGGCAGTGGAAAAGAATATGTTTCTCGACTGATTCATGCGCAAGCTCACGCTGGCAGTAAGGCACCGTTTATTGCCGTCAATTGTGCCGCCATTCCAGAAAACTTGCTCGAGAGCGAACTTTTCGGATACGAAAAAGGCGCATTTTCAGGAGCCGGGCAAACCAAAATCGGACTGATTGAAGCCGCAAATGGCGGAACCCTGTTATTGGACGAAATCGGCGACATGCCACTTTCGCTGCAGCCCAAATTATTAAGGGTACTCGAAGAGCAAAAGTTGCGTCGATTGGGCGCCAATGCTGATCGTCAAATTCAAGTTCGGTTTCTTGCGGCCACTCACCAGAATCTCGCCAAGTGGGTGCAGGAAGGAAAGTTCCGACAAGATCTGTATTACCGTCTGGATGTGATGCGATTGCAGGTTCCGGCACTGAGAGAGCGGAGCGAAGATATTCCCGCACTCGCGACGCATTTACTCAGAAAGTTTTCGGTTCAACATCAAAAAGTGATTGATGGCTTCGACTCAACCGTCGAAGATCGCTTAAGTCGCCATTCGTGGCCGGGTAATGTTCGGGAACTTGCAAATGTGGTCGAACGGGCAGTGGTACTTTGTCAGGGAACGCGAATCGGAATTCAGGATTTGCCGTTGCATTTGCAGGACGCGACCCAATTCAGTTCAGCGGAGCAACCTCATTCGCTGACAATACCGTTGGGAATGAGTTTAAAAGAGGTTGAAGATCTGATGATCCAAAAGGCCTTGATGGCCACCCAAGGCGATCGAGCCGAGACGGCAAAGCTTCTCGGTGTAAATGAACGTACGATTTATCGCCGCATGAGCAAAGTAAAAGAAGAATAAATGCGTGCTAGCGCTTTACGAAAGTGGTCACGACCGGCGAGGCCGATGCATCTGCGTTTTGAATTCGGATGCCGTAAGTGCCAGCGCTGAGGTCCTTCACTGAAAGAACAATCGAGCGACCCGAAACTGTCGGGGGTTGACTCAATTGAATCATTCTTCCCATCTCGTCGAAAATCTGAACCGAGGCCGTTGTTGCATCTTTCTGAAGTTCGATCGTCAGTCGGTCGCTCGTAGGATTCGGGTAAGTCTTGATTGCAGCAACTTCCGGGGTATTGACCCGGGTCAGATCCGGATTATAGCAAACGGCATCCGGGTAAACTTGGCCGTTATTGGTTTCATCGTTTTCAGGAATGGCCCCATTGTAGTCGGCAGTCGCCATCAAACAATAACAGTTGCTTGGGCTGGCGGTGAGGTGCTCTCCAAAACCGTTCCTTGATTCAGTCAGGTCCTTGGTCACTTGAACTTCGACGTAATTATTCCAGAAAAGATGGGTGTCGAAGTTGCCGACGTAAAAGGCGCTCGTGCTGAAAGGAACGTGCGTGGTGCAAGTGCCATTGCCGCTCGGATTCGGAGTAAGGTACCAAATTGTCGAAAAATTCGACCAGTTGTCGATGTTTGAATTGTTGTAAAGGGTGCCGGTAACCGACAGATTACGCGAATCTGTAAGCGTAGCGGTGTTCGAACCCATGGCAGTAGTGAATTGAAAATCCGGATAGTCGATCCAATTTACTTCAAAATTGATCGAATCGATTTCACCTGCGCCTGCGCCC
>CAIKYX010000190.1 GCA_903831745.1 Oligoflexia bacterium | reverse complement strand
TGGCTTTGGATTCTTTCTATATTTGCTGTCACCGCAGTCAATGGAATGAACGGAAGGATCATTCCCTCGTTTGCTTATGGACTACATTTGATTTTTACTCTTAAAAACAAACCATTTTCTGAGGTTTTTTCTGAAGGACTTCGCTTTGCCTTTCGCGTGTTTCTGCCCGCAACGCTTCTTTGCGTTTTATACTTCTGGTTTCTCGATCAAAAAATGGGAAGAGCCTTTACCTCGGAGTTTTTTCTAGTACACCACTTCGGCCGAAGCTCACAACCCATGGAAGCCCACGGAGGAGGTTTTCTCTATCATCCTTTGGTCGTGTTTCTTGGCGGAGGTTTCATGACCTCGCTCGTCACCATTCGCTGGCTCCGCACTCGCCCCGATTTCTCTCGCTTTGGTTTTCCACTGACGTTTGCACTCGCATTCATTTTGGTCTTTAGTTTTTCGGCCACCAAACTGCCACATTATACCTGGCCCGTCTGGCCTGCACTGGCACTTGCCGGCGCCATCTGCTTTTCGCTCGTTCCGGGCGAAAAACCGGGTCCTCTGGTTCGATACTTTCTATCACTTCCTTCAGTCATCTTCGTGCTGATTTCCTTCGCCTTGGCCTTAACACCCTATTCTTTTTATTTAAGCCTACCGCTCGGCGAGGCCGCCCATACCCTTCTCAAATATGGTCACGGATTACCGCTTTTGGCCCGATTCCTACTCGCCACGGCCGGAATCATCGCCGCAAGCCTGGCTTACCAGAAAACCCGCTTTACCCCGGCATTCGTTTTCTTTGCCATCTTTTGCGCCTTTGCTTGGGTCGCCGCCCTGACTCCGACCATTCAGGAACTTTGGATCTCACCCATTCAAAATATTGCGCTCGCCCTTCATGAACGAAATGCCCGCACCGAAGATTGCATTCGCTACGCAGGCCCTCATTCTCCCACCCTCAGCCTAGCGCTCGGGCCAAACCTCTATCACAACCGTGGTTGCGAACCCACCCAGGGAATCTATTTGATTGTTCCAGAGTGGAAGCTGAAGGAGTGCGCCGAGCGACAATTCAAAGTGCTCGAACACAGCGCTTTTCTGAATCTTTGTGGGAAGTGAGAATCAGCCCAAAAACTGAATCAACGAAATTCGTTTACGATTAAGTCATTATTAAACTATTATTATTTATTTATTTACAAATTCAATTCATTTCGTATAATCGCATCCGTGATTGCACTTCTTCTTCTCGCACTCTTCACCCCCTCACCTTCAGCAAAAGCCCAATCGCTCAAAGCCTGGCCACAGGAAGTCAGCGTGTATTTCAATCACAGTGTTCCCGACCAATTTAACAGCCTGGGCGAGCAGGGCTACAACGGACTCTTCAATGCGATCAATGACCTTCAGGTTTTTCAAGTTGGGGGCGACAACCTGAACCTCCGCATGGGTTCGAAGCGTGATGTGTACGACAATCACGATATCTTCAATTCCTGGACCGTGGTCGACACCGTTACCTTTGATCTGAATGCGAAACTTTCTACTCCTTCGCTTTCGCTCGGACCTGAACTTCCTTCGGTGAATTTTTCGCTTGGCTCAAACGGCCAACTTCAGTACCTCGACATTCGAAGAAGCGATCCGGGCCACTACCACGACCTTCCTACGGTCGAGTCCCGCCAAAAAGAAATTTCAGATCAGATTGATGAACTCGAACTGCCGAGGCCGGTTACGCTCGATCCCGAGAGAAATGCCCAGTATTCAAAAATCCTCAGACGCGTAATTCTGCCCTTCATTGCACCGTACACTCCGAATGGTCTCGATCGTGTGGCCGACGGAGAAATCATTTCGTTCAATGCCTCAGGAACGGTTTCAGTTGGAGGCGGAATCGGATGGAATATAACCGGACTCAGCCCTGCCCCCGATATTGGAGCAGGAGCCCAATTCTCTTGGTACTGGCGCGATCGCTTTCGCTACACCATCCTGAAAGAAAGCGCGCGTTTTGTTCGTCTCAAGATTTCGCACGAGAAAACTCCACGTGCTCATCGCATCGCTTACGGCGTGCGCTCGAACGACTTACAGGTGTTTCAAGGCTTTACCATCACGAAAGACATCAAAGGCGTGGGCGCGCAAGACATTCACGTTACTCCCTTTAGTTTTGAACTCGATGTCGAGCACCAGCACATTTTCGATCAATGTTATCGTTACGACCTGACCCAGGAAGAAGCAAAGCATGCGTACCAACTCGCGCTCGAAGGAAATCTGAAAGCATCGGCCGATCTGGCAGAACGAACGAAGTCTGATCCGAATCCGGCGGTTACCTTTGTCTTCAGTCGAAACGAGAACAAGATCATTAACGCAAAAGAGCGAAAAATCGAGCTGACATTTTTATATCGCAAGCAGGACAATCGTTCGACCGAAGACGTCGACGCCGACATTACCCTTCCGGATGGCGTTCACCATCTGATGCGTTCCGTTTCAAACAATTCGAAAGAATGGGCAACCGCAGTCGGCCAATACCAAAAGGTCCGCTACCAATTCTCTTTTTTTCAGAATCAGGAAAAATTCAACGAGGCCCGCTATGATGCTTCGGGCCGCTACATTCCGGATCCTAAAACAGACGACAGCATGAGCTTGCAAGTCGAAGGCTTCATTGATGACTACATTTCGAGCGGCAACCAAATGAACCGGTACGCCGACACCCTTGAAGCACTGGCGGGCGTGCATCAGCAAGTTTTTCCGCGGATTCCAAGAAATCCCCCACCCCGTGATCCCGAGCTCTGCACCAAACCGGGCTTCTTTCACCACCTCGCCTGCCAACTTAAAAAATTATCGAAAGTTTTTCCAGCTCTTTATGGGCGCTCCTCGTATTACATGAAGCTTGGTTTTGATCGTCCGATGCTCGAGAAATTCATTGCGACTCCGCGCGAAGAAATGTGGCCGCGAATCGAGAAGGCATTCGGGGTCGAGACCCACGACTGGGAAAACGCTTCGGGTCGCACCCACTATTTCTTTAGAAATTTCTATTCTCGCCTGATTAATATTCCACTCTATTTTTCGAATGCTCATCAAGATGACGGCCCTGATCTCGACATTGCGAAGCGTTTCTATAAGAAATGGCTTGAGATTCAGGCAGAAAGCAGCTCAAGCGTCCGGTTGAAGAAGCTCGGTCATTTGTTCGAAACGGTTTATTACGAAGTCGAGCTGATCAAGATCATGCGCGACATTCAGGAGGATGCGCCAATTCATTATACACTGGTGGGAAGCAATCGTGTGTTTGCCGGCCAGATTCGTGAAGATCAATGGGGCAACAACGTCACCGATTATTTAAGCCAACTCGAAAAGCAGGAACTGGATTTTGAAGATCCGGCAAATTTGATTGTGCTCGATACCCAGGCCCACGTAGATGACCTGAGTTTAAAAGTGGCCCGTGCGGATGAAGACGATGTGATTTTGAACACCCGTTTTAAATTCAGCGTAAAACCAAAATATGTATTCTATGAAATTCTCACTGACAACGAATGGGCCATGACGAAAACAGTGGGCGAAGTCATTACCGCGAACACGACGCTTCAAGCAGGATTAAACACAGAGACCCTTGATCGCGCGGACGAATCCGGCGTCGGTCATGATTTGATGAAGAAGTTGAAGTTGGGTTTAGGCCGAAAGCCCAGGCATTACAAGCTGGTCATGGCCATCAGTCAGGATGGAGCCCATTGGGGCCCCACCCAAACTGTAAAATTTGATTTATAGATCAGCCGAAATCGCGATCCATAACAGTCTTACGACCGTCTTGTTTTGCAGTTTCGATTGCGTGGTCACAAAGGTCGCGAATCTTGTCTGAAAGCACGTCTACTACTGCTGCAGAAGTATTCATTCCGGATTTGTTGCGGATGTAGTTCTTCAATTTCGATGCAACAATCAATATTTCTTTTTCTATATTTCCATCTGTCATGATGTGTTCCCTTTCTTCGTCGTCAATTAATTCGTTATCGTCGCCAATTCCTGAAATAAATTTCTCGCGATCGGAGAGTGGCTTTCTCGAAGATTTCGCTTCAAGAGATCCACCACCGGAAGGCGCTGCTTTTGGCATTTCTTCCGATTCTTCGATCAGTACCTTGGGAGACCGATTTTCGAGCGCCCAGGATTCCCGATGATTGTAGAGAGGCACGTGGGCATCCCAACATTCAACCGAGCAAAATACCAATCCCGTTCGTTTTCGATTACAAGTCGAAACGTTACACGTCCAGTACACTGTATTCAAGCCGATTGGCTTTCTACAAGAGGAGCAAGGTTTCCAGGTTGACGATTGAGTTTCCACTATAGGGACCAAGATTTCAACAGAGTGCACCAGGTTTCAATAAAAAAAATGGGCCTAGATCAAAAGGGGGGGGAGATCTAGGCCCTAAATATGTGCCTTTGTGAGGGGGTTAGGGGGGATCGGCACACTTCAGTTACTCTTAAATGCAACGCACGTGCCACAATGATGCGGCGCAATATTTACCAATAAATTCAATGATTCAAAGGGGTTCAAAGACCGTCTTTTTTAAATACACCGTGTATATTTTTTATACACTCGTATAATATATTTAATTGCAGCCTGTTTGAGTCAACGTTTTATCGTAGCTGGAGCTGGTCTGATTCTTGTACTATCTATCGTATGAACAAATTAATGGGTTTATGCATTTTGGTTACCTTTGCTTCCGCATGCACCGCACTTTCACCAGCCCAATGGGCGAAAGTGAATAACCTCAATCCACCACCTTCGAGCGGCACCGGCCAGCGGGTCGGCACCGCCGCTTCGTCAATCGCATACAATTCAACGGGAACACTTGATATTCAATATACCTTTGCAGCAGTCACCTCAGCCCAAATTCAATTTGGAGTGACTCGCTATCAAACTGCCGCCCGTGCATCGACGATTACACTCAATCAGATCGATAACCCAACTTTGTTCGCCTACCTCGCAGATTTGATCCTCGGCAAAGTTACCGTGACGCCAGCGACTTGTGCAGCAGCCGTCAGTAACAGTCTTACTTTTAATTATTCTGGATCGACCGCCTCGATTGCCTGCCCGGTCGCGCCGGACGCGAGCCAACCGTCCATGGCATTTGTTGATGTCAATCAGTACGTGCAGAATCATCTGTAGTCAGCGCACTACGGACATCCGAGATAAAAATCGCATTGGACTCCATTCAAAACGTTTCCAGAATTACACACTTTACGCCCATGCCTGCTTCTATGTGAATCGTACAGATTAAAAGCAAGTCATGCAGCGAAGCCACTTTGTGGCGGCCTTATGCTTTACCCAACTTTTTTGGAATCTTTTTCTGCAGCTTCTTTGGCTTCGGCCTCGAGCTTATCGGCTGCGACCTTGTCATCAGAGAGCTTATCGCTAGCAGCTTTTGCTGCAGCTTTGGCAATGGCATTCGGATCAAAACTGGCGATTCGCACGTGGTTTCGTCCATTGCGTTTACACTCATAGAGCGCATCATCCGCAAGATTGAACAGAACCCTCGGGTCTTTCGAATGAAGCCCGACTTGCGCCAAACCCACCGACACCGTAACCCGAATCTTTTGACCCTCGTAATCGAACTCTGAAGCCTCGACTACGCGTCTGAATTCTTCCATACTGACGAGCGCCTCTTCGGCAGAAGTATCTGGCATAATCATGCAGAACTCTTCTCCACCGTAGCGATAGGCAGAGTCCTTGAAATTTCCGCGGCGGGCATTCGTAAACAGATTGGCCACGCTCTTTAACACCAAGTCTCCACCCTTGTGGCCGTACTTGTCGTTACATTGCTTAAAATGATCGATGTCCATTACTGCAAGAGTCAGAGGATGTCCTTCGACCGCAGCCTTGGCCACGAGTTCATAATACGTGTCTTCGAAATAACGAGAGTTATTCAATCCGGTCATTCGATCCGTGATCGATGCTGAATACAGGCGAGACTTGTGCAAGCTCACTGCCGATTGATCGGCGATCCCTTGAAGAAGACTTACATCTTCCTTGGTAAAACGTCCGAGTGCATCGAGTACGGCTGAACCGTCTTTTTCGATATGCACCTTATTGGTAAAATTCATCACGCCTTCGAGTTGGCCGCCATTCATTACCGGAATGGTACAAATACAATGCGTCTCGAATGAACCCATTTGCGGAATGTCGTCACGGTTATTGACCACCACTGGCTTACGTTGAAGCGCCGATTGTCCAGCAACCCCTTCGCCCAGTTCGAAAGCCTTGGTTTCAATCCGTCCCGAATTCAATCCCTCAAGAACATTCTCATCAATGTAACCCCAGGCAACCACCAGCTCGAGCTTTCCGGTCGCACGGTTCATCAGCATCAGATTTCCTTTTTGGGCCCTGACTGCCTTCACTGCATTTTGAATGGTCTGCTTACAAAGCTGTTTGAAGTCATTGATCGTTGCAAGTTCTTGGTGAAATTCGTACAAAATCTGAATGTTATTGAGAATGCGTTTGTTCTTCTCGTACTTCAGAGTCGAATCGACCACAGTCGTCGCAATTGATGCCAATTCCTGTACAAAAGAATATTCATTCTCAGGCACCTGGGATCCATCGCGTCGCTCACCCAGGGTAAGAATACCGACGACCTCACCGCTTTTAATCAGCGGGCACCAGAAATCCGAACGAAGGACGTCCAGATTCAGTTTTTCCCACGCGGTAATGAAGCGGGGTTCCTTTTGAAGATCGCGAACCGAAAACACGCTTCCTTGTTGAATCAACTGCCAGAGCAACCCGTTATTCTTTTCAATTCGAAACAAATAAAGAGGCTCTTTGCGTCCGAGCAAATCAATATAATGGTCATCCAAGCCGAAGTAGCGCTTGATCTGAAAAAATTCTTTCTCACCGTTCTCGAAATCTTCCTTTAAGATCACGCACGAATTCACAACATCATATCGTTCGCGAACAACGGCCATAAACGTATCGAGCAAACGCGAAAGATCGAGAATGTTACTGAGACCTTTACCGGATTGAAGGAGCGCCTGCATTTCAAAAATGCGGATATCCTGTTCAATGACCTTGGTCTTCATGGTCTTGATCTCGCGTTTCAAACTTCGAATCAAGTCGCCTTGATTTTCGAGTCCATCGCTGACTGGGGGCATTTCGCCATATTTAGGGTTCGATGAATCCATGGTGTTCCTCAACTGAACAAATCGGCACTCTCTCTCCAAAAATTGAATAATAACTGATCCCCACGGCCAAATACCTCGGTTTCGTCAAAAAGTTGTCGCAAACCTGATTTTCCTGTATGCTCCGGCACCATGATTACCTCTCTCTTCTCCTTGATCTGCATCCTACTAGTCACCCCAACCGTCCAGGCCGAAACAGTCAAACTGACTTTTCTTCTGACGAACGACATTCATGGCCATCTCGAACCATCGAAACTCGAATCCGGCAAAAAAATCGGGGGACTTGAGGCCTTTGGCACCATCCTTCAGGGAATCAGAAACCAGGAAGAATATCGAACCGGAAAGTCAGGCCTCTTCCTCCTCGATTCGGGCGACCAGTTTCCGGGTACCCTCGTCAGTAATTATGATGAAGGCGCAACTGTTTTCAAAACCATGCGCTACCTCAAATACGACGCCGTCATTCCGGGTAATCATGATTACGATTTTGGACCCTTTGGCTGGCTCTACGACAAGGTCACTCCCGGAAAAACCAGCGCCAATCCGCGCGAAGTCATCGAAACCATCTCGACCCGTTTAGAGTCTGACGAACGTCATCGTTTTCGTCCATGGAAAAACCCGAAACTTTTTCCACTTCTGTCAGCGAACACTTATTTTCGCGATTCGATCCGAACCAAAGGTACTCGCCAGATTATTCCGGTAAATGCCTCTTGCGAACCGAGCAATCAGTCGGTCGATCCTTCTTCGATCGATTTCGAAAACGCAAAACGCCCTTCGTTTCTTAAGCCTTATGTCATCATCAAAAAGGCCGGCGTGCGAGTCGCATTCATTGGAATCGACAATAAATCGACTTCATCCGTTACCACTCCCGCAAACGTCAGCGACCTTTGTTTTCGCGATGAAGTGAGCGAGTACCTCGAAACCCGAAAACAAATCGAAGCGATGGGCGGAGCTGACGTCTACGTTCTGCTCATGCACAACGGAAATGCCGTTACCCACAAAAAATCACTCGACTTTAACAAGCCAGAACTCAACATCAAAGAAGCAAGCAATACTGCCGGATCAGACATTGTCAAAGCGATCAACTCGCCTGAACATCCGAATCTGCTCGATCTCGCAGCAGAAGGTCATACGCACTTTACCCATGACGACGTGATCGAAGGCGTTCATGCGATTCAAGATGGTGCAGAGGCCAAGGCTTACGGCCAAGTCGACTTGTTCTATGACACCGAGAAGAAAATGGTGTTAAAAAATGAAACCAAAAGTCGCGATGGAATCAGGATTGATCCAAACATGGTAACCGCTGACCCAGTAGTGCATGGCTACGTCACCCGCCTTCGAGAAAAAATTGCCTCGGAATTTCCTACAGCAATTAAGGTAGTGGCCATTGCCAAAGAAAAGATTACCAAGGACCGCATCAACGAAAATGCCCTCAGCAATTACATTACCGATGCACTCAGAGCCGCAACCCACACTCAAATCGCCATTATCAATGCGGGTGGAGTTCGCGCCGATGTTGCCCCTGGAACACTTGATTACGAGAGTTATTTTCAGGTAAGTCCTTTTGCGAATCAGGCCGTGGTGTATCAAAAATTTCCGTGGAAAACGCTCAAAGCCATTATGCAACGTTCGATCACTTCGTGCGGTGAGTTTGGCGCCCTGATGTTTAGCGGCATGAACATTCAGTACAGCCGAACCTGCGCGAAGGGGCAAACTCTAGATAAGAGTGCCAAGCTCGATCATGTCGAACTAAAGGATTCAGGAAAAATCCTGTTCGATGCGAATTCTTCGGTTGAAGCAGCCGATACCGAAACCTTCTCACTTGCCACACTCGATTTTTTGGCAGGCGGAGGCGATAACTTTACCCAATTTAAAGACATTCCAATTGATTCGATGCCGGGGGTCGCGCGCGATCTCGTCGCCGAACAGCTCGAATCGAGCACCACACCACCGGAATGGGTGAATCAGGTGGATGGTCGATTGAAGAATCTCACGCCATAAAAAAGGTCGGGCCCACCTTACAAAAAGGTGGGCCCGACCTAAGACTAAAACCAGCTAGGAAGAGGCATCACGAAGCCTTCAGCTTCGCTGCCAGTCATGATGCTTTTGAATTCATCTTCTGGTGGCACATCACTGATTTGAACCTTCGCCATGGTGATGGCGTCAGCAATCGGCATGCTCTTCGACATTGCAGAAGCAAGCACTGCACGCTTGGTGTTGACGATTCCCGAAGAGGCGACCTTCCCTTTCAGGAAGTCTTTCTCATCCACCGTGCCCATCAGGATTTTCTTCACATCCAGATTCGAAAGATTAGGATTTGCATCCACAATCAATCCCACTGCATTCGTGACGAAAGGAGCCGCCTGAGAGGTTCCGCTGACAGTCATATAGAGATCGCCCGGAATGGTCGATTCGATGCCCACACCAGGTGCAGCTACATCGACCATGTTTGCGCCGTAGTTCGAGAAGCTGGCGAGTTTCATGTGGCCGAAAGTTGCGGCAACGGTGATAGTGTTCTGAGCCTTGATATTGGCAGGAGAAGTCGGAAGCCTGTCATTGTCAGTTCCGTCATTTCCGGCCGCGATCACAAACAAAGTCTTCGGAGCCGGAGCCACGAGAACGTTTGCTGCTTTGACGATTTCACTTACGAAGTAAGTTGAATAGTCATTGAGTTCTGCTTCTGAAGGATCGTGGCGAAGCGCCAACTTAAGGAGTCCAGCCAAAAGAGGCTTAACGGCAGCTGTACTGGTTCCGAATGAACAATTGGCAACGCGGGCTTTTTCTGCACCCACGTATTTTCCAATCGGCTCGAGCGTTTTAGACTGTTGTGAAGCCAAAAGCTTAAGCGCCATCTTGATCAGCTTTTCGTTTCCGCCTGCACCGCGAGCTGCAGTCAGAACCTCAGGGCTTGCAGTTTGAGAGAGATCCGAACGGCCCGGAAGCGGCGATTTCGTTGCAATGATCTTCAGGATCATCAGCTTTGCTTGGTCTGCATTCTTCGCAGAAATACCGGCAACATGAGATCCGTGGATGAAATTCGCAAAAGTCTCGAGTTGACCGATGAACTTTGCGTCGGCCTGTTTTGCCTTGATCCAAATACGGTCATCTTCGCTGCCTTCGCCACGAAGAAGCCGGGTTTGAACTTCGAAGTACTTGTAGCAATCCGGCGAAAACTTTCCGAGAAAGCTTTTATCCAGAAGCTTGTT
>CAIKYX010000189.1 GCA_903831745.1 Oligoflexia bacterium | reverse complement strand
GCTATTTGGTAGATCGAATCGACTTACCGGTAGTCTAGGGGACGATCCAGCTTGACGATTCGGCCTGGGTTCAAACCCTTGGTCCCTCAATTTCTTCCTCTGCTTGCAGCGCTTTAACTTGTGACTACAAACAGCTGTTATGAGGTTATCAAGGATCTGTGATGCCTAAGAGGAACTATCCTGCTCGGGCCAGGGCAGTTTTGAGCGTCGCTGCCCACGCTGTCACAACATCCTCTACCTCCTTTCGATAATAAGCTGGAATCCTAATCCACCACCTGCTAGAGGTTCGAACTAGTCGTCCAGGAATATGTATAAACTTGCGCCGTAATGCCTTAGCAAATAAAGGGCGATGCCTATTTTGAAGTAAGGCAATGGTACGAAGAAGCGTATGAGCAATCATGGCCAACAAGCCAAATGCATGATTTGCATGCAGTTTTTGCATTGGAAAGTGAAGCATGTCGTAGGCCCATTTTTCTTCACGAATAAAATTTTCGCAATTAGCGCGCCTTTGGTGGAATTCTGCAATTGTTTGAAGCTTTGTGCGAAAAAGGTTCCAATTGGTCACAATCCCATAATGCTTCCAAACCTCATTCCCTTTCTTATCCTCTATCAAGGTCCTCTTTACAACGATGTAGAACCGTAAGTTTTCGCTCCATCCGGGCCTATAAATCATAGACCCTAGCTCCACCACCGGCAGCTTGATCTTTTGCTCTTCCGCTTTTTCCAATTCCTCCTTCGAATACTCCCACGGCGTCCACGCTGTAATTCCCCCTCCTTTTACCTTGTCTTCCCATGTTGAATTGCGATGCGCGGTTATCGTGAAGGATGCTCCAGATCTTACGCATGCCAATACGCACTCTTTATTATGAAATGCAGAATCAGCACGAAGGTATTTTTTATCCCCATGTTTAAGGTGTTCAAATACCTTGCCAATCAGTTCAGGAGCCCCTTGTGAACTAAACGTACCACCAGGTCTCAACTCCATTCCGTGACAAAACCCTAGCTCATCCCATGCCGACAATGAGTCGAGACACCACTGCCCTTTAAAATTCCACTCAACTCCCTGGATTTTCAAACCTCGTTGAACATGAGATGTTGAATCAATATCGATCACCAGAGGCTCCCCTGGCGCTACTTGTTTTCTGGATCTTTGTGAAAACATTCTCAGAAAACCATTCAGCTGGTCCCGGTTCTCTTGACTGAAGTCTCGATAATAATCTCCCATTGCGTAGGTCGAAGGTATTTCCCCTCCCAATTTCTTCAACACAAAGGGGTCATTTTCAAAAGAAGCAATATCTTCAATACAATCATGCCCTTCTATGATTGAAAGAATAGTTGTCATCGCAAATAACTCACTATCGTAAGACGAATTGCTCCTCCGCTTCGGCAAGCACCCTTTAAATAACTCAAATAACGGATCTTCACAAAAAAGATCTGTTATAAATCCTAGCCCCGCCGAACCACTCATCGGGATCTCTGTGTCATCGTACTTGATCGTCGTCGGCCTCCACGAAATGGGGATGAACGGAACGGACCGCAGTCTCTCTTTAAATTCTTGTTTGTTGTGCTTCTTTATTTTAACGCCCATAGGCGCTATATTTATCAAAAATGCGGGGCATTAATACAGAGCGATCTATTGCCACCCTCCCACCACGCCCACGCTAGCAGCTTCGAAACCCGAACTCAATCGCCTTGATATTCTTGCGTTCTACCATCGAACTTAAGAATCGAATCACTACATTTGGGAAAATAGGAGATCTTTATGGGCTACTATGTACGATCCCTTTCCTGGAAGAAGTCTATACCCCATTGGAAACTTCAGTTTGTCTCGTATCAAATGCATGATCTGCGAGCCTCAAAGTCAAAAAAACCGAAAAAAGAATGGGACATTCCACCTGAGCGTTGGCCGAATCTAGGCTTTCATTCT
>CAIKYX010000188.1 GCA_903831745.1 Oligoflexia bacterium | reverse complement strand
TGACTCCAGGGGGCAAGAAGGTTGCAACCGAACTGAACGTCAGTTCTGTGAAGAAAATGAGTCGCGCAGTTTTCATGCTCGAAATTCTACTTAGAAATCTCGAGTTCGGTAACGTCAATACGAAGCGTGAGTTGTACTACATTAGCAAGGGTGAGATCAAAGGGTCGCCGATGCTTAAGCCGCTTGATTTCGGCGATCAGCCCGAGAGCGATGATACTATCGATTTTATCTGTGAAATCCTCGAGTGCTATCGAGAAGAAGTGAATTGTTACGCCAATGATCGCGGTGGCCAAACGTACTCCCAGCAATTGATTGTTACTGAAACCATGCCTGACGGCGAAACCGCAGTAATCGATCTTTCAAAGCTGGGTACTTCTCCATTTCAGCCAAAAAACAGACCTCAAAATCTGCAATTAAAAGCCAAGAGTAAAATCGATTTCGGTCTGATCATCGAATCAGAAGGTACCGCAAATACCTTGGTGGCCAATGGTTTTACCAAACGAAACAATTGTATTTTGATGGGTTCGCAAGGGGTTCCGTCAAATGCGGTTCGGGGTTGGTCGAAGCTCATTCAGGATCAACTGAAAATTCCTCTCTATTTTTTCGGCGATTTGGATGCGTACACGCTTCAAAATATTTTTCGTACGCTCAAGGCCGGTTCGGCCGCGTCTCTGATTCGAAATCAGGACTATTCAGCGCCCGATGTTAAATTCCTGGGAGTGTTGCCGGAAGACATCAAACGCTATGATCTGTTCGATTACGGCGTAAAAGAGAATGATGCTCAAGAAGTGCGCGCGCTCAAAAAAGCGGACGATGCATTGAAGAATGATCCGTTCTTTCATGACAAAAAGAACAAGGGCCTGTCAGACATTCTTCGTTGGTTGCTGAAGAACAAACGCCGTTGTGAGCAACAAGCTTATTTCTCGGTCAATCCAAAAGATCCGACCATGCCCGAAAAGATCATCCTCGAGAAGATCAAACGCGGCGACTACGTATAAGGTAAGTTAATTCTTAACGACTAGAAGTCGAAAACCTTCTTCAAATTGTACCCAGGCATTGATCTGGGCGGATGTGAGGCCGTGCTTTTCGAGTACTTGCCGCAAAATAACGAGTCGACGATCGAAGTGCCCTGATAAGATCGGGGCCATTTGTAAATGTGCCTGAGAGGGTCCCTTTCCATCAAAGCGATCAACCAGGCCTGCCGCATTCAGTAGAAAGTTCGCCTGTTGGTGGGCAATGTGATGCAGGTCTTTGCCGTCGAAGAAGAAGCCGATCAGAACATCCGGAGCCATGGCGGCATAGAAGTCTTCGAGAATTTTGCGCAATTTCGCTTCGCCACCAATTTCGATCATCAGGGCTTTTAGGTCTTCGCGAGAGGTGGATTTAATTTTGGGTTTGGTCATGTTGGTTTTTTGCTAAAAAAAACGGACGGAGTTTAAGTTCCGTCCGTGTGCTGTTTTGTGTGAGGCTGTAAAATGCTTTGCATTTTATCGCTTTCGCGATGGCAATCGTGTTTTATTTTACGTCGAGCAGTTCGACTTCGAAAGTCAGGGTCGAATTAGCAGGAATAGCTCCTACTGTATTTGCGCCATAGGCCAATTCTGGTGGAATGACGAGTTTGCGTTTTCCGCCAACTTTCATGCCTGGAATTCCTTGCTCCCAGCCTTTGATGACTTGGCCGGATCCGAGATTAAAAACGAACGGTTCACGGCCGATTGAAGAATCGAACTTGGTTCCGTCCTTCAGGGTGCCGGTATAATTTACGGTAACTGATTTTCCTGCAACTGCTTCTGCGCCTTTGCCTACGACTGAATCCGTAATTTCTACTTTAGGCTCTGACGTAACAGCCGGAGTTTGTGGCTGAGCCGGAGCTTGTGCACTGGTTTCTTTACCGCTTTCAGAAGGGTTATGGCCTTTAGACCAAAGAATTGCTGCACCTGCGATAAATGCGACGACGACGATACCGATTAATAAATTCTTGTTCATGAGTGTGAGTCCTTTCTCAAATAGTGGCAATCCCATTGGGATTAACTAAATTTACACGTAGTTTCATTAAAGAACGAAATCGTTGAAATTACAAGAAAAAGGTCAAATTTACGGCGTGTCGATCGGCCAAAAACAGGGGGCGACCTAAGTCTTCTTCTTTTTAGCCGCGTGTGGTGTGCCGGAAAGATAATCTTCTTCGATCTGTTTTGACTTTAATTTTACGTTTTCGTGACGATCTTGTTCCAAAAGCAGCTCGATTGCTTTCATCTCATCTTCGAGTTCCCAGCGAGAACTTAAGCTTACAGACAGTTCTTCATGCGTCTCTGGAGACTTCATGCTGTCATGTACCTTTAGTTTATGTTTGATCCCAAGAACTCGTTGGATGAGTTCGATCTTCTCGGCTCGGGTTAGTCTGCGTGTCATGTACCTTTAGTCTACGCCTTCGCAGCCTTTGAGACAAGCTGTCGAATGACGTATTGTAAAATTCCGCCATGTTTAAAGTATTTTAATTCATTCGCAGTATCGATTCGGCAAAGAACGGTGATTTCTTTGCGGGTACCGTCAGAAGATTGAACCTTGATTTTGAGGTTTTGGCCCGGTTGAACCGACGTAATGCCCTCAATATCAATGATTTCACTTCCGTTCAGCCCGAGGCTGTCAGCGGTATCGCCGTTAATGAACTGAAGGGGAAGTACGCCCATGCCTACGAGATTCGAGCGGTGAATTCGCTCGAAACTCTCGACCACAACCGCCTTGATTCCAAGAAGAAGGGTTCCTTTTGCAGCCCAATCCCGTGATGAGCCGGTTCCATATTCTTTACCTGCGAAGATGACCGTAGGAATCTTGTTCTTTTGGTATTCCTGGGCGGCATCATAAATAAACATCTCGCGACCGTCCGGTTGATATTTCGTCAGTCCGCCTTCGGTTCCGCCCATCATTTTATTTTTGATACGAACGTTGGCAAACGTTCCACGCATCATGATTTCGTGATTTCCGCGTCGGGCGCCGTAGGTATTGAAATCTTTTTGTTCGACTCCTTCGGTGCCGAGGTATTTTGCAGCTGGAGAGTTTTTAGAAATCGATCCAGCCGGAGAAATATGGTCAGTGGTGATCGAATCTCCGAATACTGCCATGACGCGAGCGCCTTTGATGTCTGAAAGCGGTGCCGGAGTCATGGTCATGCCCTTCAGAAATGGCGGCTCCTTGATGTAAGTTGATTTTGGATCGAATGAATAGAGTGAGTCGGATCCTGATTTTACTTTTTTCCAGAGTTCGTCACCTTCAAATACATTTGCATAGGTTTTTTCAAATTGGGCAACGGTTACGTATTTACTGACGTAAGTGTTGATTTCTTCCTGAGTCGGCCAAAGATCTTTCAGGTAAACCGGTTGGTTCGAAGCATCGGTTCCGATCGGCTCTTCAGTCAGGTTTAGGTTTACAGTACCTGCCAGTGCGTAAGCAACGACGAGAGCAGGCGAAGCCAGGTAATTTGCGCGAACCTGCGTATTGATTCGACCTTCGAAATTTCGATTTCCGGAAAGCACTGATGATACAATTAGCTTGCCGTCAGCAACGCCTTTCGAGACCGCTTCATTCAAAGGACCCGAGTTTCCGATGCAAGTGGTGCAGCCGTAGCCTACGGTAAAGAATTTAAGCGCTTCGAGATGAGGAGTCAGGCCCGCTTCTTTGAGATATTCGGTAACCACTTTCGATCCCGGCGCCAGTGAGGTCTTCACCCAGGGTTTAACCTTCATGCCGCGTGCAACTGCATTTTTTGCAATCAAACCTGCAGTGATCAGACCGGCAGGATTCGAAGTATTCGTGCAGCTGGTAATTGCCGCGATGACGACTGCACCGTGAGTTAGCGTGTGATCGACTCCGTTCAGCGTGATTTTGATGCTGGGTTCTTTTTTCGCGCTTTCATCTTTCATCTGCGCGAGCAGATTCGGAAGGGACTTCGAGAATTCATCTTTAACATTCTTGAGGGTGACTCGGTCTTGCGGACGGCTGGGGCCAGCAAGTGAAGGCTCGACGGTTGAAAGATCGAGTTCGAGGTGATCAGAGAAATCCGGAGTATGTGCCGGATCAAACCACATGCCTTGTTCTTTGAGGTAGGCAGTGATCAAAGGAATCTGTGCTCCCCGACCGGTGAGCTTGAAGTATTCCATGGTTTGTTCGTCGACCGGAAAAATACCGATCGTAGCGCCGTATTCTGGTGCCATGTTCGCAACCGTCGCACGGTCGGCAAGGGGAAGGTCTGCTACGCCTTGGCCGTAGAATTCGACGAATTTTCCGACTACGCCTTTTTTGCGAAGAAGTTGGGTCAAGGTAAGAACCAAGTCGGTTCCGGTAACGCCGGCTTTGATTTTTCCGGTAAGCTTTACGCCCACGACTTGGGGAATGAGCATTGAAATCGGTTGGCCCAGCATCGCCGCCTCGGCTTCAATGCCGCCGACGCCCCAGCCGACCACACCGAGTCCGTTTACCATGGTAGTGTGCGAATCGGTGCCGACACAGCTGTCGGGATAGACATAGGTTTTTCCGTCTTCGCCCTTTGAGGTCATCGCAATGGTGGCGAGGTATTCGACGTTGACTTGATGGATGATGCCGGTTTCGGGTGGAACTACGCGGAAGTTTCTGAGTGCGTTCTTACCCCAACTGAGAAACTGATAGCGCTCTTCATTGCGCTCGTATTCCATCGCTCTGTTTTTTTCGAAAGAATCATTCGTACCGTAAAAATCGACCTGCACAGAGTGGTCGATCACCAGATCAACCGGAGTGAGGGGATTGATCTTGTCTGGATTGCCGCCCAGGCTCTTCATGGCTCCGCGCAAGGCCGCGAGATCGGCTACTGCAGGCACACCGGTTAAATCTTGGAGTACGGTTCGGGCTGGAGAGAATTGGATTTCTCGATCGGGAGTGGCTTTTGGATCCCACTTCGCAAGCGCTTCGATGTCATTTTTCTTAACCGCCAGATTGTCTTCCTGGCGAAGCAGGTTTTCGACCAGTACTTTCATCGAAAACGGAAACTTTGAAAGGTCTTTGCCGCTTTTCTTGGTGAATTCAGGTAATGAGAAGTATTCGTAGGATTGACCTGAGACGTTGAGGGTTTTGCGGGCGCCGAAACTGTTTGGATGATTGCTGTTCATGGTTTTGATTTTACCTGAACAACGGAAGGAATCCAAGTGATGTCACTTGTTTTTTAGAAAAAGACTGTTCGGATTTCCTTCGCTGCCTGCGATAAAATGATAGGAAGTGTTCAGTAAAAATGTTCGTTGCCGATAGAATAATGGCATAACTAATGCGACCTGATTCTGAAGATAGTCGGCAGCTTTTGCATAGCGTTCTTCTGATTCGCCGGGCTTGGTGCGATCTGATTGTCGTGCCCTTTGGATCAAATCCAATAATTCCGAGCTATTTGCGTTAAATAAATCAAGTGTACCTTGAGTGAGAAAAGCGCTCAATATTTGATCCGGATCATCAAAGTCTAAGCCGAACAGATTGAAAACTAGATCATAACGCTTCGAGGCTTCGCGGTCATTCGAAGGCATCGCTTCGATTTTGAGCTTAACCCGTTTCGACTTGGACTGAAGTTGTTCGGCAATGGCTTTCGAAAAAGCGTCGTCCGGATAGCCCAAGGTTAAAGACTCATCGGGCAAGTTTGAAGTTGATTCAGCATTCAATCTTGCATTGGAGATGGTTTGTCCAGCGCTGGTCGGAATGATGCTCGATGCGGCGATGCGGGTATGAAACTCTGGATCGAGTAGCGAATCGACCGGAAGTGCCGCCATGATGGCACGGCGTTTTTCGGGGGTATTGGTATTGGTCCGATTTGAATTGAGGTGCAGCAGTGCAACGACTCTCGAGCGCGAGGCGATTCCGAGGCCCGGATAATGGGGGGGCAACGTCTTTAAAAGTTGATCTTCGACTTGAAGGAGGTAGTCGAGCTTTTGGTGTTCATAAAGATCGAGCGCCTCTTTTCCGCTTTGAATGGTTTCAAAGTTCAATTCTGAGAAAGCGGGTTTGGGGCCGTGAAATTTTGGATTCAAAACCAATGTCCAATGGGTATGTTTCGGTCCGGGCGGTGTTTCGTCCTTCAGTGAATACGGTCCGAGTGTTAGGGTCGGTTGGTCTTTGCGGATAGGATAAGTCGACCAATGAGTGAGAATTCGCAAAAAATCTGCCCTCGGTTCATTCAGTACCAATCGGATTTGATTGGTGTGGGGAGCCTGAACTCCGACTTCCTTGAATTTTCTGATTTTTCCGAAGAAAAAATCGCGAGCCCCTTTGACGTCAAAAAGTAAGGAGGCATTTGGAGAATTCAGCCGGGGGTCAAGAAGACGTTCGAAGCTGTCCACGAAGTTTTGGGCGGTGAGCGGCTTTCCGTCCTTCCAGACGATTCCGCGTTTCAGTTCGATCTCGAGGGTGAGGCCGTCGGCACTAAAGTGAGAACTTTTTGCGAGCAGTGGAGTAGGTTCCTCCTGAAGATCGTTTGAGTAAAGGCCCTGCATGAGGTTACGAATGAGTGCAACATCAGCACCTTGTGTTGCAGAGTTCCAGTCGAGGGTTTTTACCGGCGAGCTTAATCGAATTCGTAGCGGGTGCTCCGCCCAAGAGCTGGCTCCGGAAAAAAGAATTAAAATTGCGACGACTAAAGGTTGCATGTTTCTTCCATATTCTCGTAAACTGGTGCTTCAAAGTACACGAAATAGAAAGGTTTTGCATGGAAAAGATCTGGTATAAACATTATCAACCCGGCGTACCCACTGTGATCGACCCAAAGCAGTATTCCTCGGTCATTGACCTGCTGGAGCAATCCTTTCATTGCTTTGCAACAAAGCCTGCTTTTACCAATATGGGCAAGACCCTGACCTATGCCCAGGTAGACCGCCTCAGCTATAAATTTGCCTGTTATCTTCAAAACGACCTAAAGCTTGCACGAGGCGATCGTGTCGCCCTGATGATGCCAAACCTGCTTCAGTATCCAGTGGCTGTTTACGGAATCCTTCGAGCGGGCATGATTGTGGTCAATTGCAATCCCCTTTATACCGCTCGCGAACTCGAACATCAGCTTAAGGATTCGGGCTCAAAGGCGATCGTGATTGTTGCCAATTTTGCAACCGCACTCGAGCAGGCGCTTCCGAAGACAGACATCAAGCACATTGTGGTAACGGAACTCGGAGACTTGTTAGGATTTCCGAAACGATTGATTGTGAATGCAGTCGTCAAACACGTGAAGAAAATGGTGCCGGACTATACATTGCCGAATACCCATGACTTTTTAGGAGCTTTGCGCTTGGGCGGAACGACCTCGCTTAGTGTTCCTGTGGTCAAGAGTGATGACATCGCTTTTCTTCAATACACGGGCGGAACTACCGGGGTTTCAAAAGGAGCGATGCTCACCCACGGAAACGTCACCGCCAACATGCTTCAACTCAAGGCTTGGATGCAGTTCTTGATCAAAGACGGCGAAGAAGTGGTGATCGCAGCGTTGCCATTTTACCATGTGTTTTCCTTGACTGTAAATTGCCTGTTATTTTGCTCGTCAGGTGGCCATAACATCGTCATTACCAATCCTCGCGACATGCCGGGCTTCATCAAAGAACTTCGTAAATGGAAATTCTCGATCATGCCGGGCGTAAATACGCTTTTTAACGGACTCTTAAATCAGCCGGATTTTCATACGCTCGATTTCAGTCATCTGAAGATTTCGATTGGTGGCGGTATGGCGGTTCAGCGTGCAGTAGCCGAAAAGTGGAAGGAAGTGACCAAGACTCCATTGATCGAGGGCTATGGCTTGACTGAGACGTCGCCTGTACTGTCGGTTACTCCGCTCAGTGAATTAGACTATAGCGGTAATATCGGCCTTCCGGTGCCTTCTACTGATATCGTCATCAAAGACGATAACGGTAATAATGTCGAGATTGGTCAGGTGGGCGAGATTTGCGCCAAAGGCCCGCAAGTAATGAAAGGGTATTGGAATCGCCCGGATGAAACGGCTAAAGTCATGACTCCGGACGGATACTTTAGAACCGGCGATTTGGGATACATGAATGATCAGGGTTATACCAAGATTGTCGATCGCAAAAAGGACATGATCTTGGTTTCTGG
>CAIKYX010000187.1 GCA_903831745.1 Oligoflexia bacterium | reverse complement strand
TCATTACGAAGCCGTTTGGAATCAGAGAGGGGTCATTTCACTACAAAGGGCCACAGGAAGCTTCTGTGGGTTCCCCACTTCAGTAGACACGACCGTAAATGGTTGGTTTTGTAAGGGGTTTTCACGATAAGCAGGTTTATCAGGGATCGGAAGTGCTGGGCTGTCGCCCAACAAACAACCATCTGATGTTTCACTCTATCTTACCTGCGGAGAAAAAGACGACTGGGGTTGCATGGCTGGATCAACAGCAGTAGTTAAAAATATTCGTAACAATAGCGGTAAAATTGAATGGTATCCTCGCCCGGGCGGGCATTGCGATATTGATATACAATCTCTTGCTGATTTTTTGCTGAGCGGAGCCCAGCCGGAGCGGCGCAACCATTCATAAGACAATCCCCAGCGCAAGCGGGGCCGAATTTTTGGAAATTTAGGACTCGGAGCTTATAAAGGGAAGGCCTTTGAAAATCCTATTCTCCTCGTCCTTTACGAAATTAAACGGCGGAAAAGCACCCTCGGTGGCGACCTGAAGTGTGCCGTTCTTTTTGATTTCGGCATAGGTTCTGGACTGGGACTGAACGGCAATAAAGGACGTCAAAAAAATGATGGCGATTGGCAAATATCTCATGCCTTCTTTTCGGAAAGTTGTCGGTGGCGCTTTAGTTTGAAGGGGTAGAGCTGATGGTGCGCTGGGGTAGCGGTTTACCGCATGGTTTATTTTCCTTGAATCCGGCAGCGAGCTTGTCGAGGTGATGTTCTTGCGTCAAATCGTAAGCAAGTTCGGGTTGTTGATTCGCAAAATAGGCGCAGGCTAAAACTGTGGCTCCAAACTTGGTTCGTTTGATACTCAGTGCTTCTTGTCCGAGAGCTATGGCTTTAGGATAGTTTCTAAGGTCACTGTCCGGAACAGTGGCATAGGCGAGTGCAAGGTACTCTGTCGTTGCACGACTTCTCTTTTGTTGATTTGCGGTTTCGAGAAATTGAATCGCTTCTTGATTACGGTTTGCTCTGAACAGTTTTTGGGCAATGGGGACAGGTCTTTGTTCGTATTGATAGGATATGTATTGGAATGGAATGAAGTAGCTTAATATAACTGTAACCGCAAAATAACCACTGTAAGCATTATAGCATGATGGTTGTTTCAGCTTGATTCTCAAGATATTGAATCCGACTGCCGCCAGCATAACGATGCTCAAAAGGTTAGAGTCATGAGGGGATAGGGGAATTTTATTTGAAAACACCATTCCGAAACAACTCACCATCGACCAGCGAAGTGCTTGGTTCATGACGATGGGAACTTTTAAATCAGAAAGCATTTTTAATAATTTTTGATCATTCGTCAATTTTGAATCCTGATAGGTGGCAACGACCTTGCCTTGATGGAGAAGCGAAAGTGAACGTCCATTTTTTCCAAACTGAATGGGATAAAATTGAACTTGCACCTCATGAATGGGATAAGTAGCTTTCTGTTTGTCTTCCCAAATTTCGATCGAATCTAAAAAGAGAGTAAACCCGCTTAAGGAATCTTTTGCCTTAAATAAAATGTACCAAAGAGCAGGTATGCATCCTAACAGCATGAGAAACAGAAGCATAGACCAGGGAAAATCTGCCTCCCATCGTTGTATTTCGGATTGTTGAGTGGCAAAGACGAAGCATCCAAAAACCGCTATAGAAGCGACCATTAAAAACCTGAGCATCGTTTTCGAAATGATCTTATTTTCAAAACTAAACAACGGATTTTGCCCCATAAAACACCCCTACAGATCATTATAATTGGCCCAGATTTTCTGCGCAAGTGTGTCTCATTTAACCCAAGTATGCGAAATCATGTGCTGTCCGAGCTCGTTCGTCACAGTTAGGGCATGAAATTAAGATAGGTTGATGTGACGATTGAAGGTAAAAACGGCTGAAATCATTGAATTAACTCCTGGGTTTAAGGAGCACTTAAACC
>CAIKYX010000186.1 GCA_903831745.1 Oligoflexia bacterium | reverse complement strand
GGGTGGCTTAGGATATCGGATTCAAAGTATCGATAGTAAGCCTCTTCTTGAGATTGATCGCCGTCGCCCAGTGCAAAGTATGCCCGCTCGTTCGATAGCGGAACCACGACTCCCGCCATCAGATCATTGCCCCCGCCCAGAGATTTCTTTGCCTGAAACCACCCGACCTTCATTAACTCGACACAGGCATCCTGACAAATTCGGGTCTCGGGCGAACGCTGTCTGATTTTTTCCCAAAGCACCTGCCCCCGCTCACTTCGCCAATGATCGGGATGGGTATTGGCCGCATGAATTGGAATAAACTTGGCAAGCTCGGTAATCTCGCCACAGTGATCTTCATCTAAATGGGTAAACGTGACGGTATCGATATGAGTGACCCCTTGCTCTGCAAATTTGATCAGCCAATCGCCTATTTTATAGGCTCTTTTTCCGCCGATATCGACCATCTCGACCCGACCCTGACGGGTAACCATCATTCCGTCTCCTTGCTTGACATCAAATTGCACCAAACGATCGTGCGCAAATAAATCAGGATTCAAAATCCTGAGAATCAGTGCAAAGAAGAATAACGAACAAACCAGAATCGTCTGGCGAAAATAACCCTTTAAGAAATAGAGGCCCAAGAGTGCTAAAAACGAAAGCATGAGCGCGATCTGAACTTTTTCTTCGCTGACCACGAGAAACGTAAAATGAGTTTGATCGATCAGTCTTACCAGAAAATCCAAGAACACTTGCCAAAGATGAACCACACCAGGTGCGATGTGGTCAGAAACCACAAGATTCGCAAGCGAAAGCGGAAAAAGGAAAATACTGATGACCGGCAGACTGAGCAAACTCCAAACGGGCGTCATGAATGAAATGAAGTGATGCTGCCAGAGATCGAAGGGCGCAAGAAAAACCCAAGACCCTAATGCCATGGCCACATGTTCAATCACTGGGTTTTCGAAACGCTTCGCCCAATCGAGGGCAAGGAGTCCGCCACCGACCGCCAGATAGTAGTGAATCGGCCCTGCTTCTTGTTTCATTAGAAAATCGATTAAAAAAGTGATGCCCAGCGGGTAAAGGATCTTAAAACGATATCCCCGATCGCGGGCGAAACTTCTGAAGAGAAACATGAGGATCGGTCTAGAAAAGCCGCTCCGAAAGGATTGAATGCTCCAAATGAAAAAAAGCAGCCCAATGCCTGCCCAACGCTGCACCCCCTTGATTTTTACTTCCTGAAAATCAAAAAAATTCATCGCGAGTAAAATCAGCCACTCGAGCGCATTCAAAGCGGCATAAATGTGAATTCCACTTGCTGAATACAGATGCACGAGACCGAGCAAGCGAAACACGCCTTCGGGCGAACCCGGGATGTTTTCGCCGTAGATCAAACGGCTCAGTACCCCGTAGCTATCCAACTGCCAATGACTTGACTGAAGGCTTGAGAATTGATGCGAATTAAACATGAGCACACTTGAAGTGCACGAAGTGTACCCGCTATACTGAAACCAATGATTTCACCCGACGAAGCACTGAAACACTTCGAAAAATCGCAAATTGCAATCTTGATCATCATCATCGTTGCTGCGTGGTCGGGCGTGCGCAGTCGCCGTGAGAGTCAATTCAAGGTCCGGGAAGCCGATCGCACTGATCCAATTCGAATCAAACGAAACAACGATCTGGCCAATGCAAAAATGAAAAAGCCCGAGGTCAAACCCCCTCCGCTTTCGCTGCCAGGAATCCGCCTGCAAGGTGAAGCTCACGAAATTCTCGGAATCAAGGGTGACGCAAGTGAACCCGAGATTATGAAAGCCTATAAGGATGCTATCAAGATGTATCACCCGGATCGAATTCAAGGACAGGCGACCGAACAAATGAAGTTTTATCAAGAAGCGGCAGCAAAACTCAATCAGGCAAAAGATACGATGCTGAAGGCGATCAAGAAGTGATTTTGGGTTTGATTTTAAGCATAAAAGTTCGGCCTTCACTCTCAAAGCAAAAACATCCCATTGAAACTTAAAGACTTTTCAAGGAATTAAACTTGCTCCTCAACACTATAGGAGATGACAGATGTTTAATACCCTACGCTATGCTAAAATGTTAGAAGAAGTTGGATTTTCACGAGAACAAGCCGAAATTTCAGTGAAAATATTGGTAGAAATTATGGAAGACAAACTGGCCTCTAAGCAAGACCTACAAGATCTGAAATTAGAACTTGAACACAAAATTGATCAACTTGAATCAAAACTTACGATTCGAATGGGAACCATGCTCGCCGCATCGATTGCAATTATTACTGCCATTCAAAAACTCATTTAACCTTTTATAAACGTGGCGCATGACTTGCAATCCGAAGTTCATGCAAATCCATTCCTTTTACCAAGAGTCGATTCACCCTCAAAAAATTACCATCGAGATTCATTCTCGTTTTCAAATTCCTTCGTTTCAGATTTTGGGATTGCCGGCACCCGAAATTCAAGAAGCACGCGAGCGCATCATTGCCGCATTTGGCGCAGCCCAATTCGAATTTCCGAAAAAAAGAGTCATCGTCAATCTCGCGCCCTCTTCGATTCGAAAATCAGGCACGGGACATGATCTGGGCATAGCACTTCAAGTTCTTTCTACCGTCCTCGACATCAAGTGGCCCGAGAAGCTCTTTGCCTGGGGTGAGCTCGGGCTCGACGGCTCAGTGAAACCGTGCGGAAAAACCGCGTCGCTTCTCGAACTGCTGATTCCAGAGGCGGTACCCGTCATCCTTGCAAAAGAAGATGCACTGACGCTTGCCAGCCTGCTCGAGTGGCGAAAGATGCAGGGACTTAAGGTTCCGGCGCAGATCAAAATCTATTCAATCGAAAACCTGAACGAGATTCTAGAAATCTTCGAACGACCTGCTTTTAAATTAAACGGAGCAACACCAAAGTCGACGACGCGTGAAAGCCACCTCATGCCTATGCATGAATCGCTTCTTCGCCTAACCAAAATCTCTTTAGTGGGACGTCATCATACTCTGATCCTTGGCCCGAAGGGTGTGGGAAAATCTCACGCTCTCGGCTGGTTTCGCGCTCTCTTACCCGATCCGTCCCCGAACCAGGTTTGGGCCAGGATTCTGAATCACGAAACCCGTTCGCTGGGCACCGAACCGTTTTCGGTTCATGCGCCCATTCGTGAGGTGCATTCGCAAATCAAACCGTCGCAACTTTTGGGTAGTTTTGGGCCCAAAGGTTTTCGTGCGGGAGAACTTTCTCTCGCCCACGGCGGAATTTTTGTCGCAGATGAATTTTTAGAATGGCCCAGAGATTCGAAAGAATGTTTACGAGACCCACTCCAAAGCAAACAAGTGATTCTGACCCGCACCCAGGGAAGTACGGCTTTTCCGTGTGATGTACAACTCATCGGTACCGGAAACCTCTGCCCCTGTGGTGGGCTGCCGGCTCAGTTTTTGGCCTTGATACCCACCTCAAACAAAAAAAACCAACGCTGCCATTGCAGACCGGGCGAAGTATTTCACTACTTTAAAAAACTCTCTGGCCCGATACTCGATCGCATCGACTTGGTCACTCTCTATGCCGATTCTGGCGCGGTAGCCAAAGAACGAGTGCCGGTAAAAGAGCATGCAATTGCCATCGAAACCGCCAGACGTTTTGCGCTCGAGCGATTCGGCAATCTGCCAAGCGACCTGAGTGTCGAATGGTTAGAAAAAAATTTGCCCACCCCGCCCCAGTTTCAGACGCTGCTCGAAAGACTTCCAAACTTAAGAAGCCGCCACAAAGTCATGAGAATTGCTCGTTCAATTCAGGCGCTCGATGCAAGCAGCGAGCTGACTGAAGAACAAGTCTTCGAAGCAATGACGTTTCGTTTTATGAGTTCGGCTATAGAGGGCAATTGACGACATCAGAGCAATTCGGAAAAGTCTGTACCCCACCCACACCGCACGTGGTTCCGGCAATGCAGCACTCGGTGCACTGAATCGCCAGACAAGCACAGGTCGTGCTCGAACAACCAATCAGTGAGCGAACTTGGGTATTGGCGGCACTGAGGTCGTTCGTCCACCCGGTATACTCGAGAGATGCAGGTGTGCTCGCGCAGCTTTCCCATCCAACGACTGGCGTATAGCATGTGGCAACGGTTGCATCCGGAAACACTTGCACAGCTCCATTACACACCGCAAGCGTCGTCGTTTCGCAAGTCGAAAGGTCGGTAAACGATCCGTAACTGGCGCACGTATAACTGACTCCACCGACTGGCACCACCAGATCGAGATTGGTCGTGGTCTGCGTTACTTTCGCCGAGCAACTCGAGATCAAGACTAAGATGCAGAGTGCGGCCGACCTAAAAATCATTGCACCGGATCTCCGCAGAATCGGATATTACCCGGCATCGTAGGACTATGATAAGGCTCGAGATGCCCGCTCTTACCCGCCGCCGACAACGCATTTAAAAGTGGCGTCACCCCGACCATACCGCAACATCCGCTCGCAGGCGTAGCAGTACCAATTTTAGTCGCATCCGGATTGACTGAATAGGTGCAGGCAAACGAGCCTTTTCCTAAATCGTCCTGAGAAAGCATTTTATCAATATCAACATCTTCTGCAAGAAGAGGAAAACCCTGGAACGCTTGATTTTCGTCGAAGGTCACTGTGCGATCGCAGGTGTTTTTATGGGCATTTGCACCCGCACCAATACTATAATCGAGATAAGTCGGCGTGAGCGCATTCAAATAATTTGCACAATCCGTCCAATTCGTTCCGAACGGCGCACCAACGGTGCCGAGCGTAGCCTTACAGATTTGAGTCGAATTCGTTCCTGCACAGGTATTGCTCCAAACTGAGTTCGACAGAGTATCAAGCGATTGCGCTGGAGCGGCCCCAACATTCGAATGGTGCGAAGTGTAAGTTTTTACGCGAGAAGATCCAGGTGCACCCAAAGCTCCGTAATCCGCAACAATGGTCGAAAGTTGCGTGCCCGTTGGTTTTTTAAGTGAATTCAAATTCACCCAATACGGATTCTGCGTAGGATACGCCTCGGCACACCACTCGGTCTTGCCCGATGCACCTTTATAAAAATGGAGTGGCGGATCAAGGTAAGGATCGGCAAGCGGAACACACGCCTTAAACGAAGTATCTTCGACGTAATTGGGCACCCAAGCGGTTACCGGCTGCACGGCAATTTCATTCAGGTAAACCCGCTGAGTTCCAAAATCAAGGTAGTCGGTTCGAGTCTTATTCGTCGTCATCAGCTTTAACGAAGTAATGTGTCCCATCACCCGTTCAATGAGCGGCAAAGTCGCAGAACACGAAAGTGCACTCGTCGGATTCAAATCCTGATCCGGGTAGATCACCCCATCCGGATTTACAGACCCAGGATTTGGAAAAGACTCTGGATTTAAAGGAAGACTTTGATTGGCAGCGGTCAAATGTTGATAGTTAATCGTGCTAACATAAGAAGGGCGTGGCAAAACCCCGAGACCACCAGCACCAGTTCCATGTTGTAAACTACTCCCCATATCAAAAGTACCATCTCGATTCACGACTCCTTCGTGGTCAAACCAAGAAAAATTACAAGGCTTAGGACCATAGGTCATATTGCCCGTAAGATTACCGCCATGATCGACGACGAGGCGATCGGCAATGTATACTTCGTCAGCCGGATTTGCGCCCTTAAGCGGGTTACCACTGGCATCATAAACAGGCGGATAGATGACCCGAAAACGTCTCAGCCTGGTTAAAGGCCTGATACCCCCGTTATTATCTGTAATCGTGCCACAGGTTCCATCTGGTTTTGGCACTTTTGCATATCCCAGACATTGATGAACGACTGCCTGACCTTCGTTGATACCCGCGTATTGCGCAGCGCCTGGGGCAGACTGAGTACAAAATGAAGTCACTGAATTTGGATCGCCCGCTTTGTAAAGAATAGAACCGCTATCGACACCGACACTCCAATCGGTCGAATAGTCCATTGCGAGCGCAAAACTGGTATCCAGCGGCCAATAGTTAGGCGCAGGGGTTGGGCTCGGATAGATGTAAGACCCCCCATTAAATTTGAGCGGTTCATACACTTGCGGACAATCATAGAACTGATTGGTCGAGTTGATGTTTCCGAGTTTGTCTGAGCGGATAAATAAATTTCGATAATAGCTTTGTGCCGAAAAGCCCGAGCGTGGATTCTGAGTGCAGTTATTGGTTTTATATCCGTTACCTACAGTATTACAGAACCACGAGCCCATGATCTCTGAAGTGGTTTGTGTGTTACCGTTCGAATCATTATAAGTCATTGGCACGACCGCATTCGTCAGTTCGTAATTGTTGTTCCATTTGCTAAAGCACGAATAGCGATACACGTTTCGAAACGGAGTCAGCGTACTATCCATAAAATCGCCATTCGAGCCGCTGACGAGAGTTCCTTTTTTATAGTTTACACTTTGGCAATTTAATCCCGACGAATTAGTCGGCGTCGCTACAATGTTCATCGTAATGATGGTGCTGGTTGGAATCTCGTCCCAAAGGGTCTGATCGACATCGCATTTTGCCATCCCACTTTGGGCCGGCAATAGAATCGGCACGACTTTCGTTCGCTGAAACGTAGTCGAGCCCCCACCAATGGTGTTGATCTCGGTCCAACTTAG
>CAIKYX010000185.1 GCA_903831745.1 Oligoflexia bacterium | reverse complement strand
ATTATTCAGCGGATTCATGATTTGAATCAAAGCCGCGGTAAAGAGGGCGAGAAAAAAAACCACCAGATTTTTATTAAATTGATACATAAACACCTCCTTCGAAAGTGAGGTCTCTCGACTTTCTACAATGACAATGAAGCAAAACGCATACCTGTTTGATGCCTGTGCAGAAACGAAGGATTTCAAAATGCTGTGAAAACATCCTCCGCTTTTACCCCATCACGGTTGACGTGCCTAAAAAGTTGGCGAAAACCATTCGGATACTTTAAAGACTTGGGGGCTTTGTCACTTGTTACTGGCAAGAGGGAGAGATAAGCTCGAACCATGAGTATCAGTAATCTACTAGCGGTTGTGGCGGCTCTGATTCATGTCTATATATTTGTGCTTGAATCTTTTCGCTGGGAGCACCCCAAAACTTTGAAAACTTTTAGAATGTCGGCTGATCAAGCGAGAATCAGTAATGATCTCGCCTTCAATCAAGGGTTTTATAATCTCTTTTTGGCACTTGCCATTGTCGTCGGTTTACTGACGAATCAAAAAATACTGCTCCAATATGGGATGGCGTCCATCCTTGCAGCAGCGGTGGTGCTGATAGTGAGAAAGCCTAAAATGCTTCGCGGAGCCATGATTCAGGGGCTTCCTGCTGCACTTTATTTTATCGTCCAAGCACTCTAGTCAGGGCCTTGACGGCACCGTCAAAAATATTCCATTCAAGTTCAATTCAAGATTTTCGCAAGAAATTACGAGAAGTCCAGAGAGGGAACTTGTTCAACATGATTCGACCACTGATTTATAACGCAAAAAAAATCTCAAAAATATTTTTGAGATTGATATGCTCTGCTCTTTTTTTCGCAGCGTCTGCTCATGCGGTCGAGCTGAAATTCGAAAGCACCGAACCCTTTACCCAAATTTATGAAATTCACGGTGATCAGAAAAAACTGCTGGGCACCACTCCGCTCAAGGTGAATGGTGATGCTTTTCAGGGCAAGGTTTTTGTCGCTGAAAAAACAGGTTTTGTTCCGGCCTACATGGGGCTCTACGGTTCTCCGAAGAGTCAGGCGCTCATTCAATTTTCCCTGAAGCGATTGAATGACTGGCTTCCCGAAGAAATGAATGCCCGAATTCAGCAGGCTTCCGAGGATCTCGTGGATCAAGTGTATCTCGCCCAAAGTCTGATTGAAAAACGTGATTATAAGTCGGCACTGGCCATGCTCGAGAGTTTGAAGACGCATTTTCCGCAGAGCCTTTCGATTCGGATCCTTTATGCCAATTCGCTGCTTCTCAACGGCGATTCAGCAAAAGCAAACTTGATATATCAATCTCTGGTTTCAGAGATACCCGACAGCCGTAAGGAATTAAAGGAACAGATCATTAATATGGGAAGACATTTCAAGGATTTCAGTTTTAAGGCAAAGCCGGACTCAAAGAGAAATCCCTCTTCAGCTCCGGATGAAAAGGGAGGCCGCTGATGTTTCCAGTTTTTGCAGGTGCCATACTTTCGTCGATCATTGTTTCATTTGCCCTTTATCACGGAAAAGCCGAGGTATCTTCTTTTGCGAATCCGGAAGGGTTGATCGTGGTGTTCGGAGGCACTCTCGCCGTATTGATCACGACTTCCAACTTGGGCGAAATCAAAAAGTTCGCAATGCTTTTCAAACGACTCCTTTTCAAAACGAGTTCGCAACGAAAGCTAAAGGAAAAGCTTCTTGAAACTGCAAAAATGATCGAAAAGGGATTGGTTCCGAAGCCCACTGGCATCGTTTTTCTGGATCGCGCACTCGACTGGTACACGGCAGGCGTGAAGGGTGAGCAGCTCGAACGATTGCTTCTGGATGGCGCAAAGATCGAGATTGAATTGATTTACCATTCCACACAATTATTTTCGAATCTTTCAAAATATCCACCTGCGCTGGGCATGGTCGGAACGGTCATCGGGATCATCGGCATTTTCGGAGGTTTGGGAACTGCCGACGGTCAAAGGACCATTGGCGCCCATCTTGCGGTGGCCATGAGCGCGACCCTTTATGGATTGATTCTCGCCAATTTTGTGATCAGCCCGATTTCAGAGCTGTTACAACAAGCGGCTCAGCTTGAAGAGGTCGAGTTGAATATGATCGTCGATACGATCCTCATGTTGAGTGATCGAGAAAGTTCATTCTTTATACAGGAGAAAATTGGTCTTTACGATGCAGCCTAAACGAAGAACCACCCGAACGGGTATCAGCTTTAGTAAACCGAGACGAGCTCACAAGGAAGATGGAGCTTCGTGGGCGGTTTCTTATGTTGACATGCTGACCTTGCTTCTTTGTTTTTTCATCCTATTTTACAATATGAAACCTGTTGAACACGATGAAGAGCAAACTCCGCTTCAAAAAGTGACGGTCGGAGTTCAAAAGGTGCTTCAAGTAAATGTGGTAGGAAGTGGTACGGGAGACAGTAAGGTCCCAACCTTGGTTTCTGGCGCGGGCTCCGGAACAGGTACCGGAAGTGCGCAAGGAATTATTCCGGCCTCATCAATGCCAACCACTGCAGTAGGTGTGGCAGGCGCTGGCAAGTCTGATCCCCTGATCAAATCAATTCGCGAGTTATTGACTCCCATTACGCAGCTGGATGATATTGAGAAAGAGGGCGCCCTTGAAATCAATTTTACCGGCGTATCGTTTTTCAATTCCGCTTCGACAAAACTTCTTCCTTCCGGACGTGAAAAGATAAAAAGCATTATAGAAGTGCTGAGACCAAACATGAAGGATATTCACGTCACGGTTCAGGGGCACACCGATCCCCGGCATGTGGCTTCAAAGAAAATGAAATTTGCCGACAACTGGGAACTTTCCGTGCTTCGTGCCACCTCTGTACTGAAGGAGTTCGTCAGTGCCGAGTTTCCGCAAGAGGCCTTGTCGGCCGAAGGGTTTACTGCTGAAGGTGCATCAAAAGAACGAGGACCAGCTTCGGAACAGGATCTTGCAGAAATGCGGAAAATCACGTTGAGGATCGAGCGACGATGATGAGAATGCTCAATCTCTTCACAACTGCGATTCTACTCCTTCCGGCTCTGGCCGGGGTGGCATCGGCTGCTTCTGAGAAGCCGGAAGTGATCTATCAGCATCTGCTTCGTCAGTATTATCATCAACTCGCGAGCAAGGATATTCAGGAAGTCCTTGGCCAAAGTCACTTCCTGCTTTCGACTGAGATTCATTTGAACGGAAAGTTGATGAGCAAGGAACATGAAAGTAATGCTCCACTTCGACTGCCTTTAACCCGTTTATCACTGAGTGAGAGTGATTTTGTTCGTTTGGCAGCGGATTCCTTCGGGCCCGAAACCTTGAACGAGCTCCTTTCAATCGTTGATGGCGTGAAATTTTCAATCACCGTAGGTCCGGACGTGAATCAGAATCTTCAACTCCTGGTGAAGAATCAACTCCTCGATGATATCAAGACCAAGGGGTTCAGTGCAGAGAGCATCCTCTTCCTGGATGCAAGCCCGGAATGGCTTAAATTTAGAGAGAATCAGGAAGTAAAAGAAGTAAAGAGCGTACAGAAGGACCCGGTTCCCGAGCCCAAGGCTATAGCCACTCCGGCACCGGTTATCCCGACTCCTCAGTCCTCGGCGCTTGAATTTTCAGGTATCGGAATGCTGGCGCTGATCGCCGCCTTTCTGCTTCTCGGGGTTTTCGTACTCAGAAAAGTGTTTCAGGAGATCGCTCAAAAGTTTGAGTCGCTGGTGGAAGCCGTCAAAGAAGGCGGTACAGCTCAAAATGCCATGGTTTCAAGAGCTTCAGAATTTCGTCCTCCTGAAAAGGGCGTGGCCCCGGTTTCTGCGGTGCAATCACAATGGGTCGAGCGTGGTAATGCATTCTTCAATAAGATCGAACTGCCTATACTTCTGGCATTCATTCAAGATGTGTATGAGGATTCTCGGTGGACCGGAGTCATGCGAGTCGTGCTCGATGAGCTTTTGGATCCGGAACAGTCTTCGAAATTCGAACTCTTGCTGACTCAAGCGCAAATACAAGTCGAAAACTTTATCGATCCTGCAAGAAAGGAAAATCTGGTACAAGCCACCCTTTCCAATCTTCAGTCCGAACTTTCAGAATACCGGAGAATCCAGCGTTCACCTTTGGGCAGTATTGCTTCCAAGTTGAATTCGAAAGAACTGGACGGACTGGCAAGTGAATTGATGCCGAACGAAACCGCAATTTTGATTAATTCGCTTGCACCTTTCCGTAAAAAACAATTCCTGCAGTCCCTCAATGTTGAAAAACGTCTCGAAATTGCACGTTCGAGCCAGGCAGAAATGCTGATCTCGGACATGAAGCGGGATGAGCTTTCGCTCTCTACAAAAATTGAAAAAATTCTGATAGGCAAAACCGGGCAGGAAACCCAGCAGAAAAAAGTGAATCTCAGTTACCTGACTGACACCATCCTCAAAGCGGGCACTTTTTCGGACGACGAATCCTTTTATCGGGGTGCCGAGAAATCGGGACAAAGACCAGTTGCATTCTTGAATCTTCTGGATGAATCCCGTGAGGAGTTTTGGGGGCAATTGGATCTGATGGATCTCGCTTACGCCTCATTTGGTTATTCGGAAGAAGTTTTGGGTGTGTTTCAAGGACGTCTCAGCGAAAAGAGAAAATATTGGTTCAAGGACTTCCTGGCGAGAGTGCGAGACGAAAGACAGGAATTCCTTTCGCCTGAATCGGTGAAGGCGAGAACGCGGATTTTAGAGCAAATCAAACGAAAACCAAATGATGAATCCGAGAATGAATCCAAGGCGGCCTGACCGATCTAAAAAAGCATTCACCTTTCTTGTGATCTTGGGTCTGCTCGGTGAGCCGATGAGCAAGGCCTATGCAGATTCTACCGATCAGGTTTTGTTTCAACGAAACGAGATTTCGCTCGAAGTCGGTAACTACTCCTTGAAGTCTCCGACCACTACCACTTCCAGTATGGGGGCTTTGAGTGTGGGGTATAATCATTATTTCACTCCGCATTTCAGTGCGGACATTGCCTATCAAAACATCATGGCGACCCAAGGGGCGATCCGTTCGATCATCTCGGGATTTGATGTAGGGGTGAATTATTGTTTTTTTTCGTGCGTGACGGAGTTGCGTTCGATGAACGGGCTCATTCAGGTTACGGAGCGCGATCGTTTTGGAATATTATTAGGGGTCGGTTTTGCCGAGAGGTTTATTCAACTGCCCGAAGCTGCCGCCAATTTCTCGGGTACCTTTGAACGGATTCAAGGAAACTACTTTATCGACCAGGATAAAAAAATCCTTATGGAAGTGCAAAATGCGTCGCTTGTAAACGGAGTCAACTCCATTACTTCCTTCACAATAATGCTTGGAATTGGATTTCTGCTCGGTGCCCCTTCCGAGTGACGTTCGACACATGTCTCAGGAGACACATTTTTAGCTTCCGTCAATTTTGTTACGATTGAAACTGGATGTATCTCTTGAGAAAAGGACTCTTCTCAATCATGAATCAACGCTATTGTTTCAAAAAAAAATGCTCCAATCCTTTAGGTAACCTTAGGAAAAAAGCTCAATCGTACGATAAGTGCAAGGTGAGAAGCATATTCGGCAATTTCAAAGCTACAAAACATTTGAAATCTATTTCTATTGTTTCACTTTCAGTGATTGTAGTGCTCTCACTCACTGCGTGTAATTCGCCATCTTCATCTGATCTTTCGAGTCTCGCGGGTGCGGCTGCAACTCCTACACCTTCCGGTGGTGGAGGCGGTGGCGGCGGCGGAGGTGGCGGCGGTGGAGGACTTGCTGCTGTAAATCAACTCCTGGCAATTGACGGTAATAACAGCACGATGACCACGAGTGATTATCGTACACTCACGGTCGAGGCTTTGAGCGGAACCACGGGTTTGCCGCTTTCAGGAGTTGCGGTAACATTTTCTTTCTTGCCCGTGGGCTATGGAACTCTTTCAAGCACTACGGTGACCACCGATGCGAACGGTAATGCGCAAATCACTTTTCATTCGCTCAGTCTCGCAGGCACCGCAACCGTGCTTGCTGCCTCGAGTGCGGGATCTTGCACTTTTACGATCACGATAGGAACGAGTGCAGCCGCCGGGACTGCATCGAAAATTACGATCGGATCAGTATCGCCGTTTGTTTCTGCGAATGTATGTTCTTCGCCTTTGGTAATTACGGTTACGGATAGTACCGGTACTCCGGTATCGGTGGCGAGCGATACGGTGATCAATTTATCTGACAGCGGCTTTGGTAATTTCTATTCAGATGCGGGTTGTACTTCTTCGGTCACCACCGCTACCGTTCTTGCCACTCAGTCGGGGGCGACCGCTTATTTTAAAAGCACGATTGCCCAAACCTTGAGTCTCTATGCAACCACGGCTGGATTAGATGCTGCGAATTACGGTTATACGGTAAGGCCAGGGGCGTTTGCTACGGTAGGAGTTTCCGGACCTTCGACGATCGCTTACAATTATTGTTCACCAGCTTATAATATTTCACTACAAGACGCATATGGAAATTCTGTCACCTCGGGTTCTGCGACAGCCGTCACTTTGGGTGGAGCGGATGCCAATACTCATTTCTATTCTGATTCTGCCTGCGGTACTCAGATCACCTCACTTTCGATTCCGGCAAATACTTCTTCGCAAGTTTTCTATGTGAAGAACAACAATAGTTCCGGAGATTCATTGACCTTGACCGCAACCGGCGGGGGAATCACCGGAAATCTGGCATTAACGGTCGCATCTGCGGGGGCTCCAACCCAATTGGCAATGGGAATGGTTACTCCTTATGTGACGGAAGGTGTTTGTTCATCGCCCGTGGTGATCACTTCGGCGGATAGTTTTGGTAATCCCATTGCAATTTCAAATTCGGGTTCGACCTCGATCTCACTTTCTCAAAATGGCTTGGGTTCCTTTTACTCAGGAAATACTTGTGGTGGTGCGCCCATTACCTCAGTGAGCTTGCCCTCTGGTGCAAGCAGCGTGAATGTCTATTACAAATCGAATGTGGCGGGAGTTGTAAATTTTGTGGCATCCACAGCCGGACTTAATGCGGCCACCCTGGCATTTACGGTTCAGCCGGGTGCTGCTTCTACCGTATCCATTGTGGGTCCTGTCGCGCTTGGAAACGCGGCTTGTTCGCCTCCGTATACAGTGTCGTTAAAGGATGCAAACGGAAACGTCGTTTTGTCTGGCTCGTCAGTTTCGGTCTCACTCTCTGGGGCTGGCACTCACGGCGGTACTTATTATTCTGATTCTCAGTGCCAAAACGCAGTGACTTCGGTTTCGATCCCTGCTGATACAGCTTCGAATGTATTTTATTTCAAGGATTCCTACTACCTCGGAGAATCGCTGACACTTGCAGCAAGCGGCGGTGGTGTAAACGGAAACCTGGGTGTAACCATTGCGGCGGCAGGTGCGCCGACCCAATTGGTATTGACCACGGTCACACCTTATTCTGCAGCGGGAATCTGCTCGACAAATCCGGTACAAATCACGTCAACGGACCGTTTGGGTAATCCACTCAGTGTCACCGGAAATACAACTGTCACTCTTGCTCAAAGTGGAATTGGTAAATTCTATAGTGCTTCTGGTTGTGGCGGAGCTCCGATTACTTCCGTAAGCATTGCGGCCGGAACCACGAGTGCAAGCGTTTGGTTTAAGTCAAGCACCGCAGAAAATGATCTCTTGATGGCGACCTCCAGCGGCTTGAATGCTGGTACGATGAATTTTACGGTTCAGGCAGGTACGTTCACTGTGCTTGCGATCACAGGGCCAGGTGTCCTTCCGAATGCTGTCTGTTCTGCCGTCTATACAGCCACACTTCAGGACTCACAGGGCAACAGTTTGATTTTGGGTTCGCCGACCACTGTGGCGCTTTCAGGTGCGGGCTCCGGACATTTTTATTCTGATTCGAATTGCGGCACCCAGGTAACCAGTATTTCTGTTGCGTCGAACGCAGTCTCGGCTAACTTCTATTTCAAGGATTCAACCGCTGAATCTCTCACACTTACAGGAGTGGGCGGGGGCATTACCGGAACAGAATCGGTAACCGTCAATGCCGCGAACGCTCCGACGAAATTGGTGTTTGATGCGAGCTCGGCGGTTTATACTGCCGGAACTTGTTCGGGCGCAATTTCTGTAAATTCGACTGATGCCAGTGGAGGTCTCTTGAGTGTTGCCGCGAATACACCGGTGACTCTCACTGCAAGTGGAAGCGGGTCTTTCTATTTGGGAAGTTCTTGTGCGGGCGCGCCCGTGTCTTCTGCAACGATCCTTTCCGGCGGAAGTTCGGTTGCGATTTCATTCAAATCATCATTGGCAAATTTGTCTGAGACGCTCGTTGCTAAAGCAACGGGGCTCAATATTGCAAGTTTTGGAATTACGGTGCAACCCGGAGCATTCTCAACTTTGCTGACAAGTGGTTCCGCTGT
>CAIKYX010000184.1 GCA_903831745.1 Oligoflexia bacterium | reverse complement strand
TACCTTTGCTTTGAAGATCCAAACCAGTTTGCAGTAGAGGTGTATGCGGCTAAAAGAAAACCGTGAATGAAAGTGAATGGGCGTTTACGCTCGTTAAGCCAGAGTCAGTAGACCCGACATGGTGATAGCCATAATCGACAAAGAGTTTAGGCCCCATCCAACCGAAGCCCATTCCGAATCCCGAGCCGTGAGTATTAATATAAGGTACATCTGAATTTATGAATTGCCCAAACCGTAGAAAAATATCGGCCATGATTCCAAGCTCGATGCCTGCGGCGTAGCCGGCTTTTTTTCCGGCAGCATAAGAGGGCGAGTAAACTGGATCGATATAAATTTGAACCACGTCGAGCGTCTTAAACTTGGTTCCGAGATAAAAAGTTCGGTACAGGTTGCGAGCGACGCCTGCTTTGCTTTGCATCAGATTGTCGATGATGAGCGAAGTAGCAAACCATTCGTTGGCCAGAAACGAAGTTGAAAAGCTGCCATCAAAAGTTAAATTCTTGGTTGCATCGTCGATCAAAATTTTTGTTCCAAGGCCGAACCCGAGATTTTGTAACGCTTGTTTGCTTGCGCCGATATTAATTGCTGCATTTTGGTCACGTCGAGTAAAGCCAAGGCCAGCCTGAAACATTTCGGTTCGAGAGTCCTGCACGGTTGCATTGTAAGTACGGCCACCATTGAACTTGGTGTAGTCCATCGTTAAACTATAAATCGGAATAAACGACGAATAAGACGGGTTCATGTAGACGCCATCGGTAAGGGTAGGGGCGGCACGGCCGGCGCCGCCGAGGCCGAGGACTCTCTTGGGCTCAGGTATTCGGTAGCCTGTGAGGGGCTTGAAGCCATTTGAATCAGAAAAAAGGCACAAACCAGCAAAAATATTTTAGTCATCCTCTATTTTGGTTAGCCTGTCTGGGGTATCTTTGCAATATGAATCAAAAAATCAAGAAAGCCGTGATCCCGGCTGCGGGTATGGGAACGCGTTTTTTACCGGTCACGAAGTCAATCCCCAAAGAGATGATTCCGATCATCGATAAGCCCATGCTTCACTACATTGTTGAAGAGGCGGTGAACAGTGGCATTCAGGACGTGGTTTTAGTTTCATCGAGAAATAAAGAATCGATCGAGCAGTATTTCGTTTATAACTACGAGCTCGAAGATCGCTTGATGAAATCGGGCAAAGAAGCCCTCGCCAAAGAGATTAAGAAGATTGCCGACAGCTGCAATATTATCGTCGTCTTTCAGAAAGAGCCCTTGGGTCTTGGTCATGCCGTAGGATGTGCAAAGAGCGTCATTGGACATGATCCGTTTGCCGTTTTGCTCGGTGATGATTTGATTGATACGCCGTATCCGGTTCCGCCTTGCACCAAACAACTCATCGATGTTTATTCGAAACATCATATGAGTGTGGTCGGGGTGATGGAGGTCGCTGAAGACGATGTTTCGAAGTACGGAATCGTAGGTGGAACTCCTATTGCTGGCGAGCCGAAAACGATTAAGGTCAATGCCCTGGTTGAAAAGCCGAAACCGGCAGCAGCACCTTCTCGGTTTGCTATTCCAGGGCGTTACATTCTGGATGCTGAAATTTTTAATCATATCGAAAACACGC
>CAIKYX010000183.1 GCA_903831745.1 Oligoflexia bacterium | reverse complement strand
GGCATTTTGAGTTTCTTTTGCTTTTCTGGATTTGCGCTTTGGCTTTATGTGCTTTCGGCATCAGCGAAGGTAACTGAGAAGATTACCGGAACCAAAAAAATTCTATTCTCGGCAACGGCCGGAATGCTCTTGGCTTGCGCGATCATGACCAAGGGAGTGATTGCGCTTTCAGCGGTGGGTGTCAGTGTCTTTGCATTGTTTTTCTATCTCTCAGCCGAAAACCTTAAGCTTTTTTCGATTTTCGTCGTCGGTTTGTTTGCACCGTTTGGAATTTGGTTTCTATTGGGCGATGGGGCCGCATTCATCGCGAATTACATTCATATTAGTCTGGGCGCGCGTGTTCAGACCGAGGGGCTGAATCCGAATCCATGGCGCAACATTTGGTTGCTTTGGTGGCCCTGGTGGCCGGTCCTTATTTTCGCAATTTATAGCGCAGTCAGGGGAGTTCTTAAGCGCGAGCCGATTTTGTTTCTGACCGCTCTTTTGGCGTTTTCTTATCCGATAGGATTTAGTCTCGGCGCAAATTATTATGAACATTACCTGACACCGTTTTATCCGTTTGCTGCGGTGTTGGTTGGAGTTCAGATTGCACACTGGCTTCCGCTCTCGAAGCACGAAGCGTTTTTAGAAAAAAGCTATCGGGTGGGATTCTCGCTATTGATCGTACTGGCTCTCGGACTTGCAACCATTTCGCCCAATGTAAATGTTCAGAAAGAAATTGATCCTGCAAAATGGGTGAGTGCGCTCAACCACTTGTCAGTGGATGAGCAAAAGAAAATCGAAGTCGTTGCGTTTGCTCCGGGAAGTGCCGACTTGTGGTTGGGGCTTGCCCATATTCTTTCTAAAACCGAGCATCAAGCGATTGGAAATTACGCGCTTGATCGTGCTGCACGAGCGCACACGGTTTTCATTGCACGGCAAACGGACGCGGTTTCCGCCGAGTGGCAAAAGATGGATTGCGTCTTCGTTCGTGGCTTTCAATTCTATTCGCCCAAGGGCGAGTCCTTTTGCCAAAATTAGTCAATTGTGCTTCTATGTTCGGTATGGATTATTCAAAGTCTTGGCCAAATTTAGATGAATCACAATGCATGTTAATGGATCAAATCCATCAGTTCGCACAGGAAGTCATTGCTCCCAAAGCTGCGCATCACGATGAAACGGGCGAGTTTCCCACTGAAATCATCAAACAAATGGCCGAAATGGGGCTGATGGGAATGATGGTCGAAGAAAAATGGGGCGGAGCAGGCCTCTCTACTGTCGAGTACGCCATGGCTATGGAAGCAGTTTCTTCGGCATGCGCGTCGACCGGCGTGATCATGTCTGTTAATAACTCGCTGGTATGCTATCCGATTCAAGCTTTCGGAAATGATTCGCAAAAAGAAAAATTCTTAAAACCCCTCGCACAAGGTGCAAAGCTCGGTTGCTTTGCCCTGTCTGAGCCGGGTCATGGATCAGATCCAGCAGGGCTCAAATGCCGCGCCGAAAAAGTAGCTGGCGGTTACAAGATCAACGGATCTAAGAACTGGATTACCAATGGTCGCGAAGCCGATTATTGCATTTTGTTTGCAACCATCAATCCAGAATTGAAGCACAAGGGAATTTGCGCATTCGTTGTCGATACAAAAACCAAGGGATACAGCGTAAATAAGCTCGAAAACAAGCTCGGAATTACGGCGTCTTCGACCGCGTCGCTGTTTTTTGATGACATGTTTGTGCCTGACGAATGTTTACTCGGTAAAGAAGGCGACGGCTTTAAAGTAGCGATGAGTACGCTCGACGGTGGCCGAATCGGCATTGCATCGCAAGCGTTAGGGATTGCAACTTGTGCGCTCGAAGCGTCTAAGAAATTCGCGATGGAGCGCGAACAATTCGGTGCTCCGATTGCCAAACTTCAGGCCATCCAGTTTTATGTTGCAGAAATGGCCACCCGCCTACAGGGCGCAAGACTCCTCACTTGGTTTGCGGCCCAACGCAAAGACCAAGGACTTCCATTCGTGCGTGAAGCAGCGATGGCTAAACTATCTGCTGCCGAATCCGCCATGTGGATCGCCACCAAAGCCATTCAAGTTCATGGTGGTTATGGTTATACAAAAGAATACGTGGTCGAGCGCAATTTCCGTGATGCAAAGATCACCGAAATTTACGAAGGCACGAGCGAGATTCAAAAACTCGTTATTGCTGCGAACGAATTAAAAAAGTAAGTCGATCTCGGTATCTGTCGTCGGAAAACTTTCTTCAAAGTTACTGTCGTGACGAGGCGGTTGTCCGTGATCAATCTGATCGATTGCAGCTTGTACCGAACTGCAGGACTTCTTGATGCCTTTTCCGTCGACATGAATCGTTTCTCCGGTCGAAAGATCTACAGCCCGACAAGTAGTGTCTACGTATTTCGAAAAGCCAATGCAGCTTTTGTTCACTTCTCGAAGTGAGCGCGTAAACTCATCCATGTGGGTGCGGGCGTAATCAGTCAGTTTGCCATCTGGGTTCACATATTTAGAAAGCTCTTTTTCGTGAGACACCAGGTTGTTATAAGTATCGATATAATTACGATCACAGGCGCCTGAAGGCAGGGTGCCTCGGCCATGATCGGGCGTGACGGCTGCCTGGGTAGTGGTTTTGCTGTCGTTTCCACAAGCACTCAGAGACAACGCGAGACTTAACGCTAAGCCAGAAATTAAACTAATTCTTTTGAACATATTCCCCCCGTTCATTGATTTGTGCGATTAACTAACGCCGGGAGCGACCGGATGCAAGAAAATTTTACTCTTTGCCCGTCTCCGCGGAAAAGGTTAAGATGAGGCATGCCAAAATCAACGGACAAAAACGGTTCATACAAAACAGCACAACTACGTGCCGAGTGGGATAAGCGTCGAGAGAGTATCGAGAAGAAATCACCACCAAGACCAATTCGCTTTACTACTTTGAGCGATATGGAGGTACCTCTTTTGTGTACGCCAGAAGATCTCGAAAAGATTGATTTTGATTATGAACGGGAACTGGGTTTTCCTGGCGAGTATCCGTACACCCGTGGTGTACAGCACAACATGTATCGCGGAAAACTCTGGACGATGCGCCAGTTCGCAGGATTTTCGTCGCCGACCGAAACCAATAAACGTTTTAAAATGTTGCTCGAGCAAGGGCAAACCGGTTTGTCGACTGCATTCGATATGCCGACACTGATGGGTTATGATTGCGACTCCCCAAAATCATTGGGAGAAGTAGGCAAGTGCGGCGTTTCCGTTTCATCGTTAGAGGACATGGAAGAACTGTTTCAGGGAATTCCACTCGGTGATGTTACGACTTCGATGACGATCAATGGCCCCGCCATTGTCATTCTCGCGATGTATTATGCGATGGCCGAAAAGCAAGGCGTACCGAATGCGAAAATACGCGGAACATTACAGAATGATATTTTGAAAGAATATATCGCGCAAAAGGAGTGGCTCTTTCCGATTGCGCCCGCTGTAAAATGTGTCATCGATACGATCGAATACGGCACCAAGAATTATCCGAATTGGAACACGGTTTCGATCTCTGGTTACCACATTCGCGAAGCCGGTGCGACTGCCGTGCAAGAGCTTGCGTTCACGCTCGCAGACGGAATGGCTTATGTAGAAGAATCGATCAAACGCGGAATGGATGTTGATGATTTTGCGCCAAGGCTTTCTTTTTTCTTCGACGTGCACAATGATTTCTTCGAAGAAATCGCAAAGTTCCGTGCTGCCCGCAGAATTTGGGCGCGCATGATGAAAGACAGATATCATGCAAAATCGCCTAAATCATGGATGTTACGCACCCATGCGCAAACCGCAGGAGTGTCGCTGACTGCACAGCAACCGGTAAACAACGTGGTTCGCGTTGCCATTCAGGCGATGGCCGGAGTATTGGGCGGAGTCAATTCTTTGCACACCAATTCAATGGACGAAACACTTGCACTTCCTACCGATGAATCAGTGTTAGTAGCGCTTAGAACCCAACAGATTCTTGCAGAAGAGAGTGGAATTGCGAACTACGCCGACCCACTCGGTGGATCTTACCTGGTAGAGGCGCTGACGCATAAAGTAGAGCAAGAGGCACTCGAGTACATCAAAAAAATCGATGATATGGGTGGCATGATCAAGGCGGTTGAAGAGGGTTATCCCCAGGCCGAAATTGCAAACAGCGCCTATCGTTTTCAACGGCAGCTTGAATCAAAAGATAAAGTCATGGTGGGTGTGAACCGTTACCAATCGGTAGAAAAAAAGCGCACCATGGACACGCTTTATATTGATCGCTCTGTAGGTGTTAGACAGGCCGACAAATTAAAGGCGCTCAAGCAGCGTCGAAACGCTTCTGTCGTGACTCGTTGTCTTGAGCAGGTAAAAACTGATGCAGCCACCGGCAAAAACTTGATGCCATCGATCATTGAAGCGGTGAAGGCTTATGCCACGCTTCAAGAAGTTTGTGACACGCTTCGTGGCGTCTACGGCGAATATCGCGGTGACGATAAGTACTAAGATCAGTATTCATTAAGCTGAGCGCTTCTCTCAAAGTTCTAGACCACGCGAATTTTTTCTCGGGTGCGAATTGGCGCGCTTTCATTTTGATCGTCAGAATCCCCTGTAGTTTCAATTTCATTTTCTGGTACGAACATTGCTTTTTTAGAGCATGAACCTATCGATTAAATTTTGCGCCCAAGTCAGCCACAGAGAGCGGAGGCAGTATGACAGCATTATTGCTGTTATTTGTTTTACCCGTCGTTCAGGTCTTACTTCATCGGGTGAAAACTCGATTGGATAGATAGGGCTGCCAGGGGGGCTTTCAACGGCCCCCCTGATTATTCTGTAATAAGGCACAAGCATTGCGGCTTTGCCGCATGCGAGTGCTGGAATGGTGCTGGGTGCAGCTGAAATAGAATTAGTAGTATTTCCTATAGATTTCAGTGGCTTATATAGAAATTATGAGGTAAGCTGCAGGTAAATCATATGACTAATCCGATCTCAAAACGTAATAAAATCAGAGTATTAATCGCAAAACCAGGCTTAGACGGTCACGACCGCGGGGCAAAAGTGATTGCTCGCGCTCTGAGAGATGCGGGGTTCGAAGTTATTTATACCGGCCTTCATCAAACACCAGAGATGATTGTACAAGCTGCCATTCAAGAAGATGTACATGTCGTCGGCCTCAGTATTTTATCGGGTGCGCATAATGCATTAGTTCCGGAAGTGATTAACGGCGTTCGCGGAGCGGGATTAGTAGACACTCTGTTTTTGGTGGGCGGAATCATTCCTGACGAAGATTTCGAAGGCCTCAAAAAAGCCGGTTCCCATATGGTTTTCACGCCGGGTACCTCACTCGAAGAGATCATCAATTATATCGACAAACACGCACCGCAGCGATAGAATCCGTACACTATTGTATGAATTCGTTTGATGTGATTGTAATAGGCGGGGGTCACGCAGGTTGTGAAGCCGCCCACGCTGCTGCCAAAATTGGGGCAAAAACCTCAATGATTACGCTAGATCGCATGAAGATCGGAGCGATGTCGTGCAATCCAGCCATAGGCGGTTTAGCCAAGGGCCAATTAGTTAAAGAAGTCGATGCCTTGGGCGGGGTCATGGGGCGAATCACCGATTTGGCCACGATTCAGTTTAGGCGCCTCAATTCAAGCAAAGGGCCTGCGGTTCGGTCATCTAGGGCGCAGTGCGACAAAAATCTATACGCCAAGTTCATGCAAGACTATCTCGCGACCGTTCCAAATCTCACGATTTTAGAAGGCGAAGTTTCAGGCCTTATCATCGAGGGTAACTCTGTGGTCGGAGTGCGCTTGGGAGTGGGAGCGGATGCACGCGAGATTTTTGCAAAGTCTGTAGTGATCACTTCGGGCACTTTTCTTCGTGCGATCATGCATCGAGGAAAAGATCAGGAAGAGGGCGGGCGACTCGGTGACAAGTCATCGAAGACGCTGAGCGAAGATCTAAAAAAACTTGGAATCCGTTTGCGCAGATTAAAAACCGGCACACCGCCGAGACTGCACAAGGATTCGATTGATTGGTCGAAGACGGTTCCGCAGCCAGGTGACGACCTTAAGATTCCATTTTCATTTTATCAAAAACCGAATCCCTACCCTTTTCTCCCGCAAATCAACTGTTTTTTGACATATACGAATCAGGCCACTCACGACATCATCGAAAAGAATCTCGGCTTGTCAGCGATGTATAGTGGGGCGATTACCGGAATTGGACCGCGCTATTGTCCGTCGATTGAAGATAAGATTTCGCGATTCAAAGATAAGGATCGTCACCAACTGTTTTTGGAACCTGAAGGATTGGATGTCGACGAGATTTATGTGAACGGAATTTCGACTTCACTTCCGAAAGAGGTGCAGGAGGAGTTTGTTCACACGATTTCTGGTCTCGAGAAAGCCGTCTTCATTCGATATGCCTACGCTGTTGAGTATGATGCGGTCGATGCCCGCGACCTAAAGGTAACTCTCGAGTGCAAAGATGTTCCGGGACTTTTCTTTGCCGGACAAGTAAATGGAACCTCGGGGTATGAAGAGGCAGCGGGACAGGGAATTATTGCAGGCATTAATGCGGCGCATAAGGTTTTAGCTAAAGATGCCTTCTCCTTAAGTCGTTTAGACGGCTATATTGGTGTAATGATTGATGATTTAGTCACAAAAGGGTCTGATGAACCCTATAGAATGTTTACTTCTAGAGCTGAATATCGCCTCCTTCTCCGCGAGGACAATGCTGATTTGAGGCTTTCTGAGCACGGAATTAAACTCGGCCTTCTCGATCAGGCGGCTGCCACAAAGTTCGAGAAGAAGAAGATTGAGATTCAGAAGCTGTTTGTGGATACGGATACTTTCTATTTCTATCCCACTGTAGAGACGAATCTACGGTTTACGGAGCTTGGGCTAGCAGAGATCAAGGATCGGGTAAGCGCGCAGGTGCTTTTAAGGCGCCCAGAGGTTACTTTTGCTGTTTTAGAGCGTTTAGGCTTCAATTCCGAGGTAAAAGACCCTGAAGTTTTAGAACAAATCGAGATTCAAGTTAAATACGGCGGCTATATTCAGAAGGATTTGCAGCTTTTAGAGGGCGTTCGTAGTGCTGAGGCTATGAAAATCCCTTTAGACTTCAAATATGACCAGGTTATGGGCCTTTCTAACGAGATTAGAGGCAAATTAAAGGAAGTAAGGCCAGAAAGTATAGGGCAGGCGGCGCGCCTACAGGGCGTTACCCCAGCCGCCGTAGCAAGCCTTATGATCTTCATTAAAAATCAGAAGGCACAGGCAAAACATCTCCATGAGTGATCAACTAACCCCGTTTTTGACCGATATTAGCCGTTACGCGCCCAATTTAAGCCAAGAGAGCGCAAAAAGGGCAGCCGAGTTCGCGGTTAAGCTTTATGAGGGAAACAAGAGTCAAAATCTTACCCGAATTCCTGCCGAAGAGTTCGTCACCGGACATCTTATCGATGTGCTTGAGCTCTTAAAGTTCGAGTCACTTGGTGAGCGTGTAATGGACATCGGAAGCGGATGTGGAGTTCCGGGACTACTTGCAGCTGCAATAGATAATCAAACATCCAGAAGATGGATACTCGTCGAGTCAGAAAAGCAAAAGGCCGTTTTCCTTTTAACCTGTGCCGAAGAAATGGGCTTGAGTGATCGCGTTGAAGTTCACGCAGATCGCGCCGAAAAGGTAATTCAAGTACTCAAGCCAGATACTGTTGTCGCGAGAGCGGTTGGCCCCATTGATCGAATAGCCGCGTGGATTTGGAATTGTTCCACGTGGAACAATTTAATATTGTTTAAAAGCAGGGGATGGGACCTTGAGTGGTCAAATGCGCAGAATAATAAGTATGGCAAGAAATTGACGATTACCCAAAAGCATGAATATGGTACTGAAGGAAAGTCTCGTATTTTGGTTAGTCTAAAAAAAATTAAAAATGGCTAATCTTTTTATTTGATATCCAAAAAAAACTGTTTAGACTAATTGTTAATAGCAGTACAAAGTTTAGAAATTGATCCTCACCGCAACCACACAACTATGACGCGAAGGACAATCTCAAAAAAAGGGGCGTGCATCCACTTATGAAGCGGCCCCTTTTTTATTTTAGTAATTTAGGTTACTACATTGCTAGCGGCATTATAGCTAACATTGAGTGAGAAAGGGGTGCATCTACGTGGGTAAAGTCATCGCAGTTGTAAATCAAAAAGGCGGAGTCGGAAAAACAACGACCACAGTTAATCTAGCAGCGTCGCTCTCTCTTGCAGACCAGAGGGTTCTCCTCATCGATTTTGATCCGCAAGGAAACGCTTCATCTGGTGTAGGAATTACGCCAAATCTCGATGAAAATTTTTATTCTAGCTATCACGTTTTAATGGGCGAAGTTCCTGTTTCTACCGCAGTTCGCGAAACCGGAATTGATCACCTTCATTTGGTAGCAGGAAACTCGCATTTGGCAGGAGCAGAAATTGAGCTGGTAGGTGCTTTTGCTCGCGAAGGTAAATTGAAGGCAGCTTTGGCCGAGATCAAACAAAAGTACGACTATATATTTATAGACTGCCCTCCAACACTTGGTCTTCTTACTGTAAATGCGCTGACTGCTGCCGATACTGTTTTGATTCCACTTCAGGCCGAGTACTTTGCTCTCGAAGGCTTGGGGCAGTTAATGACAACCATTGGTCTCATTCGCCAAAGTTTGAATCCTGACCTTCAGATTGAAGGCATTGTGCTGACCATGTTTAATTCACAGGTCAAGCTCAGTCACGAAATTGAAAATGAAGTTCGCACTCATTTTGGCGAACAGGTCTTTAAAACAGTGATTCCGCGAAATATTAAACTAAGCGAGTGTACTTCTTTCGGTAAACCGATTGTACTTTATGACGTCAACTCCAAGGGCTGTGTTGCGTATCTCGATCTCGCCCGCGAAGTGTTGACTCGAAATCAAGCCGCTCATCCGGGCATCACGCTTGAGTCGCTCCAATCCAATACGTTTCCTCAACCCGAAGTAGGAGCATAATCATATGAGCAATATTCCAACCCAGCCCCATGCAAAATCCTCAGTATTAGGAAAAGGGCTCGCTTCTCTGCTTCCACCACTTCAAACGCCTGCTGCCCCGGTTGCACAGGCCGCGCCCGTGGCTCCGGCTCCGGCGCCACAAGAGAATTTGATTCAAAATAAAGATCGCCATCCCGGTATCTCAGTACTTTCTGTCGACGATATTCATGCAAATGAATTTCAGCCGAGACGCGATTTCGACCAAGTTGCTATCGAGGAACTTGCGCAATCTATTCGTGAAAACGGCCTCATTCAGCCCTTGGTGGTTCGCAAAAACGGCGATCGTTATGAGTTGATTGCAGGAGAGCGCCGACTTCGCGCCAGTCGATTGGCGGGACTGAAGTCTGTGCCCGTCGTCATTCGAAAAAGTACCGACCGTGAAGCGCTTGAATTGGCAATCGTTGAAAATATTCAGCGCGAAGACTTGAATTGTGTCGATGAAGGTCTCGCTTATTTTCAATTGATGCAGGAATTTCAGCTTTCACAAGAAGAGCTTTCAAAGAAAATGGGTAAAGATCGTGCGACCATTGCAAATGCACTTCGAATCTTAAAACTTTCAGACTTTATTCTCGCAGAGCTTAAAAAGGGCAGTCTTTCTCGCGGTCATGCCAAGGCTTTGCTTGCAGTAGAAGATACGATTGATCGCGAAACGCTTGCGAAAGAAATTCTCGAAAAAAGCCTGAGCGTTCGCCAGGCCGAACGAACCGCTCAGGAGAAAAAGCAGGTAGCCAAGGGAATTAGCCCGGTTCTGAAAAGTTCCACGGGGAACCTGCCCGATCCAAGTCTCATGAAATTGACCCAGGATCTGACTCGTCGGTTCATGTCGAAGGTCGAAATCAAAGGAAACGTGAATGGTGGTCAAATCTCGATTCAGTTTTCTTCTAAAGATGAACTCAATCGCGTATTCGCGATGCTGATGGGCGAAAAATAAATGAATTACCGGCTCGAAGATTTTGCCGCCCCTGAAGCGGTCTCAACCCAGCTTACTGGAGTGCTTGAGTCGGCAGTTGAATTCGAAGGCACGCTTGCCTATCACGGTTGTTTTCATATCAACGGCGTCGTGAAGGGGCGAATTGTTACTCCGGACATGCTGGTGGTAGGTGAAACTGGTCGTGTACAGGGTGTGGTCGAGGCCGGAGTCGTAATCATTTATGGCAAAGTCGAGGCAACCGTACATGCAAAATACCGGGTCGAGATCAGAAAGCCGGCACTTTTTCGTGGAGAAATGACGACCCCAAGTTTGAAGGTTGAAGAAGGTGTGATCTTCGAAGGAACCAATAAAATGCTTTAAGCCCGCGCGGCAAAAAGCAGTCATTTTCGTATAACAGACCAACTAAAAAACCAAAAAGTACATCGCTTTTGGGCTAAGTCCTTGACCTTAAGTCGCCTTGCGTGATAGTAAATGGGGCATACTTTCATCAAAATAATACCCGAGTGGACACGGCCAAATACCATGAGCGATATATTCGAACAGCTTGAGATCAACAAAACTTTTTTCGTCGAATTCTTTTTGTTTGC
>CAIKYX010000182.1 GCA_903831745.1 Oligoflexia bacterium | reverse complement strand
TCGTTGCCCGTCGTATTGGCAATAAAACCATCGCCCGAAACCTTTAGGATGACTTCTCCGCCGTGACCCAGGCTTAATACGCGTGAGCGTATCAAATTGATTTCTTCTCGACTGGGATGAAGTCCGGGGCTGGCAAAACTAAAATCGGGGCCTTGAATGGCAAAAAGCATCTCTGGTGTTTGTGGCGTTCTGATTCGATTAACTCGATCGTCACGAAAGCCCGGGCGAAATTCGACGAGTTCATAAGATTGGCTGGTGACTGGCGTATGCTGAGCCAGTTCTTCTTTGGTCATTTCGCTTTTTCCAAACGAGTTGAGCGACTGGCGTTCGCGTTCAGCTTCGACTCGATCAAGTTTTTTCTGATTGCTCACGAAGATCACGCCGGAAGAAGAAATGGGTTGCCCGGCGTCTTTCTTTCCATCTGGGGTAAGGACGTGGGTTTCATCACCGTTAAATGCATAAACTTGGGTTGCATTTTCTTTCTTCAACCAGGGCGCGAGCATGTCTTTAGAAAACCCACTGTTGGTGAGATCCCATTCCTGTTTGCGTTTTGGTGCTGGCGTCGCATCTGGCAACGTAATCGCGGGTTGGGCTGCCAGATGAGTGATGGTCTTTGCGCTTGAGTGGATAGGAGTGGGTTCAATCGCTGCCTTGTATCCTTCGGCCAATTTCGGGGTCGTCGAATCCGGTAGCGCTACTCGTGCTTCGGTAGTTTCGTGCGAAAACCATGCAAGCGCCCCTGATAAAGAGAGTGCGCAAGCGAGCCAGAATTTCTTCACGGAGTAATTTCTTTCAGGAGTTCTGCGACTGTTCGGGTCTTGATGGTCGTTCCACCACAAAGAAAGTAAACTTGGTTTTTGACCAGACCAGCCGGAGAGCAATCCGGTTCGGGAGTCGGAGGGGCCAGTTTCTTTCCATCGTCACGATTGATCAGAAAATAAGCTGTTTTAACCTTCTCGTCTTCTTCAATCAGGTACATGAGGTAGCGTGATCCAGCCATCAGGTAAGAGGCAAGCCCTGTGAACTCAAAACTCTTGGCGCCTTGTACCCACTGATCGAAAGTTTTCTGATCGTTCGGAAGTCCGAAGACATTCAAGTTGATTTGATACAGAACGTTTTTCATTTTCGACGGATCGTTGTCGGGAATAGCGGCAGTATACCAGAATGATCTTCCGTCTGGTGAAGTGCTCATCGGTCCTGAATAAGGTTTGATTTGATCGACCAGGATCGAAGTCTCGAGCGACTCGATTTTTCCGGAAACACCTGTGTCGACTTTAATCTTCTTTACGTGAACAAATCCGGGCGACTTCATGGGATGAGAATTGATTAAAAAGGTAAAGAAGTGATCGTCTCGGCCCAAATACGCAGTAGCATAGGCATTAACGAGGGACGGATTTTTAGCGACTGTTTCGATCTTACTGGCTTTTGAGTCGATTCGACAGTCGGTGTCTGCCGATACCAAGAAGGGGTTTGCCCATTCATAATGGGTGAAATAATCATCCTGAAGTTCGCAGTGGTTTTCGAGGGGCTGAGGTTTTGCATTTTGGGTAAGCAAGACGTAGCCGCCGCTTGAAAGTTTAAGCAACAACTCGCCCGGATGGACTTTGTCGAAATAGATTCTAAAAATCTTTTCGGAGGAGGTGTAGGCGAATGGTTTTAAGTCGGGTTCGCTTTCAGCGACGGGTGACGGGGCGATGATTGGGGTGGGGCTCGGGGTGGTTGAATTTTGTGGGTTTGTGGTGGTGTGGTTCTGGCCGCAGGCCAAAAACCCTGATGGAAGGCACAAAAATAGCGCCCAGTGCTTGAGTTGTTTCATGAAAATCTAACCAAATTCCTTCTGTCGGGTGAAGGGTAATTTTTAATAGATTTTATGTAATATGGCAATGCTTTACTCGTAAGAGGGCATTGCCATATTAATGAAAATTAAATGAAGGAGATTTCGAGAGCGAGAATTCTAGAACTAGTAATCGCGTTTCTTAGAGCGGCCGCCTGAAGAGCGTTTGTTGCGGTTTTTACGTGCTTCAATCGCTTTTTTCTTACGACGTACGGGTGGGCGATCAAATGCCTCGCGCTTGCGCACTTCGGAAAGTACTCCTGCTTTTTCTACTAATTTTTTAAAACGTTTCAGAGCTACTTCGAATGAATCACCCTCACGGACTGTAATTCCTGGCATAATACGCATCCTTTCAAGATTCATACAATCTGAACGAATTGGTCAAAAATGGCAATGGTTTTATGCTACTCGAGGACTAAAATTCGATATTCCCGTGTTTCATTTTTTGCGTCATAAGCAATTTCTTCGCTGACAGCGGCCCCTTCCAAAGCTTGACCCAAGGGTGATAATGGGGTGGTAATCGAAATCGTTGAGCCCTGAATCGTTACTTTTTGGCCTCCGCCGGTCAGGGCGAAAAGGGTAATCAGGGGGCTTTCGTTGCCCTGAAGGGTAACCAGGGTTCCGGGGGTAATCTGCTTTCTGACTATCCGGACTTGCTCGAGATAGCCGTTGAACTCTTCTAGGGTTCGCTCGAGGTCGTATACCCGTTTAGCCTGTCCCATTGCCAGATACGAGGCTTCGATCGCCTGAGTATCATGGCGGTCCTCGGCTTGCGCTTCTTCGTGCGTGGCGTCTTCGTGGGCAGTCTTTGCGTTTCGAACCAGAGTATCCAATTCGTTTTGAAAATGACGAATGAACAACTTCAGGATTTCTGCTTTGGTGGTTTTCATGGCTGAGGCTTGAGTTTAGCCTAGCGTAAAATATGCGGGAATGCTCGCGCTCAATGAGTCGAAATCTTATGTTTCTTCGGATTAGACTGGTGGGTACCGGTCTGGGCGCGCACGGTTTTTATCGTGTAAAGCTGAAATGAAACAATCAATATCAGCAGCATCGGGTACCAAAACATGATTATTTCCAGGTGCAGGCGTTGTTGGCATACACTTCATGCATCGCCTGGGCCAGGCTCCAGTTCAGCGGAAGGTCTGTGGCCCAAAAGATCAGTCCTTTCATGCCGTAGGGATTTGCATAAAGGGCTTTGCTAGAGGTAGTGGCAACCAGAGTTGAGGTTTTGTTGGCCGCTGCTTCGATGCGAAAAGTTACGTCGAAATATTCGGTGCCAGCGGGATTGAAAACATGAAGGGTGGCCGAGGATTGATCTGCCAGATGTTCATCTTTGAAATCTTTGTATTCAGGGCTATAGCTGGCTTCGATGGTAGTGCGAATGTCTGCGCTGCTCGCGCGATCGATATAAACACCGTAAGCGGTGCAGGCATGGGCCTCTGTGTTTGCTAAGAACAGCGTGGCGACCAGAGTGATTAAAGTTTTGTGGCCCATATAAAAATCTCCATTTTGTGTGACGGTTACGCAGTGATCAACGTTCGAGGTTGACTGCTGATCACTGCGATTTTAAAGCAATTGCCGTCAATTCAAGTGCTGTCCACGTTATAGGGCAATGAATTTTTGACTGCGAGAGAAGGTTTGGTAACTATTTTCTATAATGTTTATGTAAAATTAACTTCGAATCGCTTAAGCTCGTGGCGATGATTCCTAAAGAGATGGAAAAATTTCATGACCTACTGGTGGCCAATACGCAGTTTCCAACGGTTTATCTGCACAAGTTCATTGGCAAGAACTCGACCATCTTTGCCATGGGTGTGGCCGATTTTGAAAAGAAATTCATCGGGCTGACAAAAGTTACTGAACGAAAGAGCGCTACCGGAAAACACCTTGCTTTGACCTACGAGTATCAGGCAGAAAGCGCGAAAGATGTGGTTAATCTTGCCCTACAGACTCATCTCATTCATGACCTGATCTATATTCTGTAGAGAAAACAGTGAAGGATCAGACTAACGGCTTGATGCGATCTACCAGTGGCGGATGGCTTGCATGCAGGATCACGTGCAGTGGATGATTCTGAAGTACTCCGAGATTATCGGTGACCAGTCGCTTAAGTCCGCTGACCATCGATGCTGCGTCGCCTGTGGTTTCGACACTGAATTGATCTGCGGCATATTCATTACGACGAGAAAAATAAGCGCCAATGGGCGATAGAAAAAAAGAGAGTTTCGAAAGAACCATTAGGGCCAAAATTAGACCGATTCCTACGTTTCCTGGTCTGACCAAAAATGCAGAATAAAGTGAATCGGCCTCAACTAGTTTCTGAATCGCTAGAAAAACGACCAAGCTTGCCAACGTGGTTGCCAATGAATGTTTCCAGATGTGTCCCAGTTTAAAGTGACCGGCTTCGTGCGCTACAATCGCAATGATTTCGGACTCAGGGTGCTTTTCGATCAGAGTATCAAAGAGTACCAAGCGTCTAAACCGGCCAAAGCCAGTAAAAAAAGCATTGCTCTTGGCGCTGCGTTTTGAAGCGTCGCAAATCCACGCACCATCGAGGCTGAAACTTTGCTTTTTGGCATAGCTTTCGATCGCCGTTTTGAGAGGGCCTTCGGTGATCGGTGATAGTTTTAAAAACAACGGAAGGAGCGTTACCGGCGCAATCCACACGAGGAAGAACTGAAACGCCGTGTAGCCGAGCCAGATGATCCAGCCTGCGTTCGCTCCATAATGCATCAAGATCGAGACTATAAAGCTAAAGAGGGTTCCACCGAGGAGCAATCCTACAAAAAGACTCTTCATCAGGTCGGAGATGAAGATTTTAGGTGTAGTGCGATTAAATCCGAATTCTTCTTCGATGACAAAAGTCGAATAAGCCGAGAACGGGATTTGGGCGATTTGATTGAGAAGGACCAAACTCAAGGTGAAAATAATTGCCTGAAGCATAGGCTTATCCGAACAATGCTCCGAAAAATTCTGAAGTGACCTGAAGAAACCGCGCCCCAGAAGTACTAAAAAGCTGACGAGTAAAAAAACGGATCGTGTGGCGCCGAGATAGACTCGCTTTTCGAGGTAGTTTGAAGCCCTGAGTTTCATTTCTTCGGTTTGAACATCCTTCAGAGAAGCAGGGAGCGGCTTTTTAGATGCTTCGAGATTCAAGAAATCTACGACCGTGTCGATTAAAAATACCGAACAGAAGAGTGCAATCAGGATGGATGGGGTCAGAAAAGGATTCATGCCCCTATTGTAGCTGCTCAAATCGCTACAGCAACCCTTATATCACTTTTATTGAGTAAATTTTGCCGACAATGATCCATTCATTATTGATTTCGAGAAGTGACAGATAATCCGTAAATCGAAATTTCTCAAAATGAAGTTCGATTTTGGCTGTCGCCGCCTGATCGGTGATGTCGATCTGAAGTATTTCGAGTTGCGCGCTTCGTAAATCGCCTTTTAATTTGCGGTTCTCGATATTAGCTATCCAATCCTTCATTTCCGTTTTTTCGAGCTTCTGATTATCGACACAATACAAGCGGGTTTCGGGATGAAATGCCTTTTCAATGAAACTGCGCTCGGCGTTCAAGTATCCGGTTACATAAGTTTGAATCGTCTCGTGAATTTTATTTTCTTGGGTAGTCATAGTGTTCCTTTGCTTGAAGGAGGTATAGGTCAGGAGCTTTAGTAATAAAAGAAACTATTTTTTCGTTATTGTTTCGATTATCGAATGAATCTAAGCACTGGTAATAACGAGGAGTGTGACCTCGCATTCGGTACCGAGCCTGAGAGGCGGGCCCCAATAACCGCTACCGGCGTTTACGTAAATGAATAGGTTCTTTAAACGATTCAGCCCAGAATGAAACTGATGTACCCGTCTCACTGCGAAGTTCCACGGAAAGAACTGCCCGCCGTGAGTGTGGCCCGAAAGCTGAAGATGGTATGCCGGAAATTCCGCTATTTTTTTTGCGAAGTGAGGCTGATGAACCAATGCAAGGTTGAAGTGCGAATGCTCGGGGGGCGTGGGTACCTTCGGCGCCATTTCAGGACTCGGAATGGTTCCGTGAAGAATTGCGGGATCTGTCATTCCTGCAACAAACACTGATTCGCCGTGGAAGTTAAAACTCGTCCCTTCGTTGAGCAGGGTTTTAAAGCCAAGTTCTTTCATCCTTGAAATGGCGTCGAGATGGTTCCAGTAGCACTCGTGATTACCGAGTACATAATAGACTCCGTGTGGCGCTTTTAGTCTTCCGAGTTGCTCGAGTTCAGGGGTCAGTTCTCGAATGTTTCCGTCGATGATATCGCCGGTGAGCACAATCAGATCAGGGCTGAATGAAAGAGCGCGGTCTATCATCTTGCCAATTTGTGCGGTTTTGGGGCCAGTTCCCAGATGCATGTCGCTGAGTTGAGCTATCTTTAGTCCATTTAAACCCTTGGGCAATCCTGCGATTGGAATCTCGATTCGGGGAGAGGCAATCCGGTAGCGTGCGATCCAGGCTCCGATACAAACGGAGAGTGCCGTGAGCAGAAAAATCGCGAAAGAAATCTGAGGAGAATAGAGATTGAAGTGAAGGGGCAGTGTAACGAGGGCAATGAGGTCGCGAATGAGAGAAAGGACGACGAGAAAACTCAAGACGCCCATACTCAAAAACGCAAGGTCGCGGAGGTGCTCTTCGAATCGGATGTCACACTCTGCCTCACTTTTAAAAAACACGAAAAAGAGCCAAAGCATCGAGCCAAAGATAATCTGAAAAAGAATGAGTGCAGTCCAAAAGGCTGCCTGATTCGAAGCGAACAGAGGGTAAGCCAAGAAACGGCTCAGGTAGCCATCAAGGAGAAGGACAATTCCTAAAAAGATCATGAAATGAAGGTAGCAAAGTAATTGATTCTCGTCGAATCTCTCTCAGAGATTTCTTGCTCTCGGGCCCGACTCACCGTAATCTCCTTCCATCATGACTCAATCACAAAGTTCGAAATCCAGTAATGATCTGCTCAATGAATTCAATGAAGGCGAAGATGATTCGTACGAGAGCTCTCCTGCTAAAAGTGGCGACGACTTTGCGTCACTCTTTTCTGAATCCCTGAAAAATGCCGATAAGCGATTAAGAGTGGGCGATAAGATTCGTGGAAAAATCCTGAACTTGGGGTCTGAAGATATTTTTGTCACGACCGGAACCCGACATGATGGCGTGATGAGTAGACGTGAGTTACTCGATGCCGACGGAAATTGCGCCTATAAGACCGGCGATGTCATCGACGTCTATGTCACGATGGTAAAAGGCAGCGACATCCGGGTTTCTAAGAACGCCGGCAACCGAAACATGGCTGAAGATCTGTCGACAGCGTTTAACAGCAATCTTCCGATCGCGGGTCGCGTAGTCGAGGTTTGTAAGGGTGGCGTGCGAGTGAATATCAAAGGCAAGCTCGCGTTTTGTCCGATCGGACAGCTTGATTCAAAGCACATCGAAACTGCAGACGAATATGTCGGTAAGAGTTTTGATTTTAAGATTACCGAGATCAGTGAGGGCGGTAAAAATGTGGTGGTGTCGAGACGAAAACTCCTGGATGCCGAACGAGAAGTGGGCACCACTTCGTTTTTATCCGAGAAAAAAGATGGTGATATCGTTACCGGACGTGTAGTCCGTTTCGAGCCTTTTGGGGCGTTCGTCGAACTTGCACCGGGCGTAGATGGTTTGATTCATATTTCTGAAATTGCCTGGTCTCGAATTGGAAGTCCTGCAGAAGTGCTGACTCTCGGGCAGGATGTCACTGTAAAATTGCTCAGACGTGAAGTGTTAAATGGCCGCGCTAAAATTTCTCTTTCGATCAAGCAAGTCACGCCTCGCGAAGAAAAAGTTGTCGAAGCGGATCAGGCAGCTTCCGCGACCGTGATGAAGAAAGATGATCCTTGGCAAAAGCTGAGTGTAGGGCAAGTGTTTCAGGGTAAAGTAACCCGCAAAGAGCCGTACGGACTGTTTCTGCAGTTAGAGCCAGGAATTACGGGCTTACTGCACAAGTCTAGAACTTCTGAAGCGCGCGATTTTCACTTCGAAAAGGCTCGAGTCAACGATACGCTCGGAGTGCAAATCGTCGAGATTCGACTGGGTGAAAGACAGATTTCACTCGGGCTTCCGGGCGATGCAACTGAAGACGATTGGAAAAACAATTACAAGCACAATGCCGGTGCCTCACTCGGAACGCTGGGTGCCCAAATGGGTGCACTTCTCGCAAAAAAGAAGTGAATTTAAGATTTATTAAAGAAACTTTGTGTTCTTAAGTAAGAAACACGCAATAAAATGCGTCTTTTCTTGACCGGGTGTGAAGTTAGTATAACTTCAATAGCTGGAATATGAACCCAGACATCGGTGTGACTGACTTTCAGCTGCTTTTCGAATCAACACCAGGGCTTTATCTGGTGCTCAAGCCCGATCCAAAATTTATAATTTTGGCAGTCAGTAATCATTACGCAGCGGCGACGATGACCAAGCGAGAAAACATTCTTGGGCACGGAATTTTTGAGGTATTTCCGGATAATCCTGACGATCCCGAAGCGACTGGAACTCGAAACCTCAGTGCATCGTTAAATCGGGTCGTCCAATTTCTGAAGCCAGACAGAATGGCGATCCAAAAGTACGATATTCGAAAACCCGAGAGCCAAGGGGGCGATTTCGAGGTTAGGTACTGGAGCCCCGTGAACTCACCGGTTCTGAATCCTGCGGGTAAATTAATAGCGATCATTCATCAAGTTGAAGATGTAACCGAAAATGTCAGGCTGAAGGCCCGCGACGATGAGCAGACCCAAATCGCCGAAGGGCTTCGAATGAATGCAAGCGAACTTCGTGCCAAAGTTCTTTCTCATTCATTGCAATTGGATCTGGCCCGACAGACGTTGCATAGCCATGAATTGAGATTTCAGATTCTGGTCGAGAATATCAAGGATTACGGAATTTTCATTCTCGATCCGAAAGGACATATTGTTTCTTGGAACCCGGGAGCGGAACGCATCAAGCAGTACAAAGCAGATGAAGTCATTGGCAGGTATTTCTCGATGCTTTACTTGCCAGAAGACATTGCGGCTCACGTGCCGCAAAGGGCACTTGATATTGCTTCCGAAAAAGGCAATTTTCAGGATGAAGGCTGGCGAGTTCGAAAAGATGGTTCAAAGATTTGGGCAAATGTAGTGATTACTGCCATTAGAGACGCCGATGGAAAGTTGCAGGGATTATCGAAGATTACCCGAGACTTGACCGAACGTCGACAAATGGAAGAAGCACTCCGTGTGTCCAAGGGGCAACTTGAGACTAAGGTTCAAGAACGGACTGCAGAGCTCGCAAAAGCGTTACGCGCGCGCGACGAATTTCTTTCGATTGCGTCGCACGAGTTAAAAACTCCTCTTACTTCGTTAAAGTTGCAAACCCAGATTAGAAAAATTCGGGCCAATCGTGGCGACTATTCTGCATATGCGCCCGAGCTGATCTCCAAGACTCTCGAGGACGACGAACGGCAGATCAATCGGCTGGTGGCTCTGGTCAATGACATGTTCGACATCAATCGCCTGACCTCGGGGCGAACTCAATTAAGCCTCGAGAATCTTGATATTTGTAAGCTTTTTCACGAAGTGGCAGAGCGCCTGAGCCTGCAGCTTCAGGTGGCGGGCGTAACATTAGAAGTCGTCGCGCCTGATACCCTGGCTGGTCGCTGGGATGGTTACCGTCTCGAGCAAGTATTTACTAACTTGCTGACCAATGCCATGAAGTACGGCGATCGAAAACCCGTGCAAATCAATATTAGGCAAACCGCGGGCGAAACAGTAAATTTCGAAATCCGAGATCAGGGAATCGGAATTGAAAAAGCCAGTTTGGAAAGAATTTTCATGCCGTATGAGCGTGCGGTAAAAGCGTCTGATATCTCTGGTTTGGGTTTAGGCTTGTATATTTCGAAAGAAATTATCGAGGCTCATGGTGGCAGGATCCGGGTCGAAAGCGCTGTTGGTCAGGGTTCTGCGTTTTTAGTAGAACTTCCACTTCAGGCGGGGGGCTCAATTCATGGGTAAGCACATCTTGATTGTAGAAGACGATGAGGATATTGGCCGTAACTTGAAGCTCTTTCTCGAGAGTGAGGGCTTTATTGCCGAAGTGGTCACAAACGGAAAGCTTGCGCTCGATCACTTGGAGGGAGCTCAGCCGCTTCCATCGCTTATTTTTTTGGACTTGATGATGCCCGTGATGGACGGTTTTGAGTTTTGTATGAACCAGGAGAAAGACGCCAGAATTTCTTCTATTCCGGTAGTCGTCATGACGGCCGCTGTGCAATTGGAAGAAAAGACGTTTTCCCAGTCGGTTCGCGCTTTGGTAAAAAAACCCTTTCAGCTGGAGGATTTGTTAAGCGCGATACACCTTCATGCGAAGTCGGATCAATAATTACTCGATCGGGGTGACAATCTTTGCGGCTCGTTTTCGGTAATCTCGGATAAAGCGTATGCCTACGTTGAAGCGCAGGTTCGAAGGCGCCTGATTGAGGTGAATGTGCTGCATGGGTTGGGTAGGGTCATGCGGCGTAATATCTTGCTGAATCTTTTCACTGGCCATGCGCCATTCGGTTGAAGCGAGCAAGTCGATTTGTTTGCCTAAGCGATGGGCATAAACAATTTCTGCCTGACCGTAATAGGCCTGAACTTCCTGATAGATGCCATAATCCGGCTCGTCTTTGTGCTTGCTCCATTTTCCTTGGTACCAATGCAAGCGAATCAGAATGTCGTTTGACTCTTTCGAATACTCGACCGCCCCTTCGACTGTGTATGCAGGAAGGAAGCTCAGAATGGTGTTAGCAATATCAAAGGGCATGATTTCGCCCAAGCCTCCGGTGGCCCGGAAGCTCAAGTTTTGACTTTTTTGATACTCAAGACCTGCATCCAAAAGTACGTTTTGCACGCTAAAGCGGAGCGCGCGATCGTAAAGGGTATAAAGAGGAGCCCACACCAGGTCTGCTTTGGTGATTCCGTATTTTTGAAGCTTCTTACTCGTGGTCCGCTCTTCGAGTTTGGTAATGTAAAAACCATCAATTTGTTTTTCGACTTCGACATTTTCAATTCGATAGCCACCCTCATAGCCGTCGTCGGTCAGATTGCCAGTGGTTCTCAGCGTCGAAAAATTATAAAACTGACCGCCTTGTGTGCTGGGTTGGTTCATGCCGAAAAAACCATCTGTAAATCGGTGCTCAACGTGATTCTTCATTGGAGTGGGGGTGGGAGTCACTGTGCTGGTCGCTTGTTCCTGCGCGTGTGCGCTGCTGAAAAGTGTGAAAGTGGTAATGAAAAGACAAAAAATCATCTGACTGCGCATGAAAAATTCCTAATGGACGGCATTAAAATTGTTTGATCAATTTATACAGGTATTGTGCGGTACTAGCAAGTGTCGACTACTTTGCGGATTAAATTCAATGAATCTCGTAGAATTAAATTGCTAGTTTTGGTACGCCATGGCAAAAGCAGGGCGATTACAAAGCAGGGGGAATCATGAAATCGAGATTTTTGGCCGCGTTCGTGTTGTTTCAATTCTTAAACGTGCAAGTGCAAACTGCTTTTGCAACCGAAGCCATGCAGGATATTGCCCGAGCACAATCTCCCGAAATCCAATCTGCTGTTCAACGGATTCAGAATCGTTTGGCGACTCTACTCGAGAGCAAGACCGAGCGCATGCAGCTCCGGATTGCTTTTGCGGTTTACAAGCTCGATGTTCGGGCCCGCAATCGAACGTTTTTAAAGTCAGACGAAGAGATTCAGGCGCAAGTCGAGCAGACGGACGCCACTCTTCAGGAGCAGGACGAAATTTCAGAACCGGCGCTTCAAACTCTCATCGATGAGTCGAAGCAAAAAGAAGTAGTCGCACCAGTGGGTGTCGATCTTTCGAAGCGGATGCTGAAGCGAGAACGCATTCTGCAAAATTCGGATCCGGTCTTGATCGCGCTCGGTTCAAACGTTAAGTCGGATGGGCGGTTGACTCGAGCCAGTTTTAAAACATTTCAGGATCGGGTCTATGGTTTGAAAGATTCGAACGACTCGCGTGCTCCAGCTAGCGTGGGCGGAGTGATTCTTAAAGTGCTGCTTTCGCTGATTTTACTCGCAGTCGGAGTAGGTATTATTATTTTAACCGTCCTGGTCATTGCGCTTTCTGCATTTGATTCAGGCCCCGGAATCTCAATTTGGTATCTCTATGCGGTGATTGGTGCAGTCGGAATCGGCGAATTTTTTGGAATTCGCGGAATCATTCGTGCGTAAAAAATCACTACGCGCCGCGCATTAATTATTTTAATCCTGACAGAATCCAGTTTTGAGTTTTACACTGGTTTAAGGGTAGCGTGTACTTGCCACAAAAAATGCAGTCTAAACTTCGGGGGAAAACTATGAATCGTTTCGTGTTATTGCTTCTCGTTCTTTTAGGTCAGTCATCGCTCGTTAATGCTTCTCCACAGTGTTTAAACAGAGCCGGACAAAATCTCGCGATTGATAACAATTCTACCTTGAGTATGGAGCAAACCACCCCCAATCAATACACCACTCAGGCACACGTCGTCGGAGTGATCTCAGACATTTACCCCGATCATAATGGCCATCAACATTTCGCCATTTCGTTTACCGGTGTGACTGGCGGTATCGAAGTAGTTTACAATGCAGGTTTTGGAGATTTACCGGATCTGAATATTGGCATGACAGTCGAAGCTTGCGGCGAATACATCACTTCAAACGCAGCAACTGCACAATATCCAGCATCTCCGATGGGTGCGATTATTCACTGGGTACACAAGAATCCAAACCAAGGCGCAGGAGCTCATCCATCAGGCTACCTCGTGATCAACGGAGTGCTTTGCGGACAAGATGTCGGAGGCGGTTCTCGTCCTCAGGCGTTCAACTTTCTTTAAGATTAAAAGTTAGACTGCTCGAATTAAAGGCCGCTCACAGCAACCGGAACATGGCTAGTAGTGGTTGTGTCATCGCCCAATTGCCCGTACGCGTTTGCTCCCCAGCACATGGCTGATCCGTTCGCGATTGCACAAGTATCAGAATATGAATTTGTTGCGATCGCAGTGACGTTACTTGTTAATCCACTGACCTGAACTGGAACGTGACTATCTATAACGGTGCCGTCGCCTAATTGCCCAAAAAAGTTTGAGCCCCAGCACATTGCAGCGCCATTGACGATAGCGCAGGTGTCGTAATATCCGGTGCTAATTGCAGTAATACCACTGGTGAGGCCACTGACTTGAACTGGAACGTGACTCTGAGTGGTGGTGCCGTCTCCGAGTTGGCCATTGCTGTTTGAACCCCAACACATCGCAGCTCCATTTACAACAGCACAGGTATCATAGTAGGTAGCCGAGATAGTCGTAACGTTACTGGTTAAACCACTGACTTGAACCGGGACGCTGCTTTGAGTGGTGGTGCTGTCTCCGAGTTGGCCATTTACGTTAGAGCCCCAGCACATCGCAGCTCCATTTACGATCGCACAGGAAGAATTCTCACCAGCAGTTACATGAGTGACTCCACTCGTAAGTCCACTGACTTGGACGGGGTCATAACTTTCGGTCGTAGTGCCATCGCCCAACTGTCCTTGAGCATTATAACCCCAGCACATTGCGACTCCGTTCACTACGGCACAAGTGCTTCCCCCAGCGTTGTAATTAATATCGGTAACGCCACTACTTAAACCGCTCGAAACCACGGGGACGAGGCTAGGAGAGTTTGTTCCAATTCCTAGTTGGCCGGTGCCGTTTAACCCCCAGCACATCGCTGCACCATTCACTACTGCGCATGAGTTTGAAATCCCTGCGCTGATCACCGACACCCCGCTATCCAATCCACTTACTGAAACGGGCACGTGACTGGTTGTAGTGGTGCCGTCACCCAGTTGTCCTGAACCATTGAAGCCCCAGCAGTAAGCAGCGCCATTGATCGAGGCGCACGCAGATGATCCCGGTCCAATTGAGATAGAATCGTTTGGTGTTGGAGATGGAGTAGGCGTTGGAGTGGGTGTTGGAGTCGGAGTTGGCGTCGGAGTGGGTGTCGGTGTTGCAGTACTGGATGGGGCACTCGCTGCAGGTGCGAGTGCTGCAGATTTTTTTGCGGAACATCCAGAAAGGAGCGTGAACGCAAATGCCATAGCTACTAGAGATATTTTAAAGTTAAGTCTGTTTGATTTTTGCATGATTCCCCCCCCGACGGAAATAGTACTCACTCTAGTTTGTTGGTGCTTCGGAGGGATGTCAAAATCTAAAAGCATCATTTACTTGCTGTGAAGTCGAAGCAGGAAAAAATTGCCTACAGAGTTGTTGTAGATTGAGCTCAGAACGTGAAGATGAAATTAGAAATCAAATTGTTGTCGTACTTCTGGCGCAGTAAAGGAATCAATTTGCTGATCCTTCGGCCACGAAGTCGTATAAAAATCGAGGATGGCGTTTAGGCGAAGAACCTGGCGCCAGTCCTCTGTTAAAACAGAAGCAAGGTTTTTGGACAGCGCAATTTTCTTGGTAATAGGGCGCCAGACGTACCAGCCGGAAAGTCTAAGCCAATCGAAATGCGGGTGTTCGAGAGGGTAGTCGCGAGGCTTGGTCTTCAGTACCCGTTCCGTTCCTAGTTCCTTATAAATTTTATTAAAACTCTTGTCCGCGAGAAGTTCTTCTAAGCGCGAAGGATCGCGGTCGATCCACTTTCGGATATGTTTCGTTTGCTTGGCGCTCGGCATATAGAGTCCGCCTGCAGAATGAAAGTCACCGTCTGCAAAATGAAAATAGAGATTAGGCAGGCTGTCGTAACGGCTTTCGGAATCGCGTGACACGGAAGTGTGAAACCAGTCGCGATAGATTTTTTTGTTTTCACTGTCCCATGAGGTTTTAATCCTAGCGAATCCTCGCACCGGAAAACGATAGCCCGGAGTGAGTTCGCGCAAGTTTTTGGCAAGCGTCTTCATCAGCTCGCGCATGGGCTCGACCAGGACTTCTTGATACTCGTCCTGATTGCGCTCAAGCCAGTCGCTTTTCTTTTGTCGGGCGGCCCGATTCAAGAAATCAACGCTGGCTTGAGTGAAATACAGTTTGGACATGAATTTACTTTGTACGCTTGATCAGGTGATAGCCGAATTGGGTTTTAACCGGACCAGAGAGTTGGCCCACTTCGAGACCGAAGGCCGCATCTTCAAATGGTTTGACCATCATGCCGCGGCCGAATTCGCCGAGGGCTCCGCCGCTTTTTCCGGATGGACATTTTGAAAAATCTTTCGCCATTTTTTCGAAAGTCTCGCCAGCACCGATTTTGGTGATGATATCTTTTACTTCGTGTTCTTGGTCTACCAGAATGTGACTTGCTGCTACTTTACTCATACGAATTGATCCTTTCTGATCAGGGTTTGTTTAATGATTCGGAAATAAAACGTTTAAGGCTTCTTCAGGGGCCATCAGACCTTGTGCAACTGATTTTAAAATAACCAGGCGGGCATCATTCTCGTTTGCAGGTGCGGCGCTGGTATCGAGCACCGTCGCACCGGTTCCGGCAACCGGCGGTACTTCGATTCCATTGGCCATATACATGATGCGTGCAAGTTTTTCGCGAAAGGATGAAGGCAAGGTGCTTTCGAATTGCGCCATCTCGGCGCTGATATCAAAGCCAGCCATCGAGTTGTGCATGATGGTTTGCATCTTCGACATTTGCTCGGCAGTCAGGGTGCGCATGAGTTCGCTCATTGCTGAAATGGTTTGGGGAGTCATCTTGGATGGGTCGAAACTTCCCATGCCTGAAAAAAGTGGATTCATGCCGACAGTGTATGACTAAAATTTGCTTTTGAGAAGGGGTGAGCAGAAAAGCGATTCTATCATTTTCATTTCAGACGCAATTGATCTCAGTCTATGAAATGACAAGTTACTATGCGAGATTATAGGGCATGAAAACTCTGCGCCAGCTTCATCTTTACCTAGGTTGTATTTTTGCTCCACTCATTATTTACTTCTCGATCTCAGGAGCCTGGCAGGTGTTTCGGCTGAATGATGTGCCCAAGGATCAGACGCCCACCGCGATGCAGAGTTTTTTTCACGAGCTTTCGAAACCGCATACGAATTCGACACTTCCGGGACTAAGCCCAAAGACCGAACGCTCTGTAGTGTTTAATTGGCTTGCGGCATTGATGTCGATCGGGATGGTAATTACCGCCGCATTGGGTTTGATTCTAGCTTTTCGCTATTCTAAATCGCCCAAGTTGCTGTTTGTGTGTGTAGGGGCAGGGGTTTTGGTTCCGGTGATTTTCTTGGTGCTTCATTAATTTTAAAGGATAAAAGTTATGATGAAGTATTTGCACACGATGATTCGCGTGGTGGATTTAGAAAAGTCGATTCGTTTTTACACCCTGGGTCTGGGATTTGAGCTGATGAGCCGACAGGATTATGAAAAGGATCGGTTTACACTCGTTTTTCTGCGCTCGCCCGATGACCAGGGCGAACGCGCCCCGATGATTGAATTGACTCATAACTGGGATACGAAAGAATACGTGCGAGGCGATGCTTATGGGCATGTCGCTTACCGAGTAGATTCGATTGATGCTATCCAGAGTCGACTAAAACAAAATGGCTACGACTTGAGTTGGGGCCCGGGTGAAACGCCGAGCAAAACTTCTAAAATGGCCTTTGTTGATGATCCGGACGGATTTGAGATCGAACTACTCGAATACCGTTCCTAGTTTGAAGCTCTGGTGTGATTACTGCTCTGTTGTGACTACTGCTCGTCACCCACGGTATAAAAGCCAGGCGATCCGACATTACCGGGATTGCTCTGGTTGTTGTATTCGCTTAATGTCCAGTCGGAGCTTCTTGCGGCACCGTTGCTTAAGCGCAATTCATCTACGCTTCCGTTAAAGAAACTATTGGGATGGCTGTAGCTGAGTGCCCCGATCGAACCAGAAATCGTATCCCAGTTAGACATCGTCATTGCGCCAGACGCGGTAGCACCTACGTTCACGCCATTGATATAGAGCGTGAAAGTTCCGTCAGAAGTGCCGGTCAGGGTAAAATAATACCAAGTGTTGGTCGACATCGTTGGCACAATGAAATCGTGTGTTTGCGAAGTTCCGGCCGTCCACAAGCTGATGGTACCTGAATCAGAAATGAGCATCGCCCAATCGAAGTTTGATCCGTAGGTGTCTTTCGAAAAGATTGCCTGATAGTCCGCAAATGAAGTCGAATTAAACCAAGCACTCATCGTCCAGTCGCCTGATGACAAATCGAATATCGGTGCGTAATCAAATGTTGCGTATTGGGTTCCATCGTTGGCATAGCCCTTTCCGATTTTTCCATCGGTAAGTGACAGGCCTCCGTTGGTAAAGAATGTGGAGTTGGCGGTAGAATCAGCGAGTGAAAGGTCGGAGCTAACTTCGTTGTAATGTTGCACGAGCGCGTAGTTGCTATCCCAAGCCGAACCTAATGAACCCCCTTCAAAAGAGGTGTTGCTCAAGTCGCCATAACCCATGTAAATAACCGTGTTTGCGCTATGAGAAAGCGTAGGAACTTTCACCCATGCAACCAGTTCGCCGCTAAACGGACTGTAAGATTCGATTTCCCAGTTCAAGCGGGTCGTCATTCCTGCATCAGAGAAAAATTGGATATCATTTCCGCTCGGGTGGGCCACGTGGCCACCGTGGCCAAGACTTGCCAGTGACGTGCTATCCCCAGTTTTAAAATGGTCTTACCATTTCGAGAGCCCATCGCAATCCCAGATGAGCTCAGAGGCAGAATCACTGTCACCTGCGGGTATAAAATGTAAAAATAAGTTCCGAGATTGCCGCTGTGTCGGAGTGGCGATGAAACAGGCTTTGCCATTTAGGCTCTTAATCACAAAGTTCACTTCAGCCGCAAAGCGCTCGTCATGGTCGGGGCCTGGTGGCATGAACTCGATCACGGGTATTTCTTTTGCCCAGTTCTTGAGCGCATGGTTAATAAAAAAACCGTCCATTTCGAGAGATTTTGGTTTTCCGTTTTGCTGATAGGGCGAAGACATCAAGCCAAAGACTTGCTGAACGACTTCGGGCTCTGCGCTTTCTGGAATCGAATAGGCTGCGGACATGGTATCGTGATCAATCACTTTAAAATGTGGCGTCGACCGAAGCCAAATTTTTAGAGTCTCACTGAGCAGGCCCGAGGTAGTTTCTATTTCAGGAAGTATTACTTTTGCAATATTCAAAGGTTTTTGAAGCGTATGCAAATAAAGTCGAAACGAACCTGATTTTTCGCGGACTGCAAGAGCAAAAGGATGATCCTTTGAAAAAGATTTGATGGAATTTAACTCGTCTAAGAGTTGATAACCATCTGAATTCGCGGAAACTGATCGGTATGGATTGTAAATGACGAAATGGACGTTTTCTTTAATTTCGTTTGAAAACCTTAAAATAGCAGAAGTCTTTTCGAGATTGGAGTCTTTCGAGATCCTAAGAAAATGAGTTGATTCCTGATCGTTTGAAAGACGAGCTATTTGTTGAAACTCTGTGGTGAATCGAGAAACGTCGGATTCATTTTTTATGATTGTGAATTGAGTATCGCTGAAAAACTGAGTGCCTACCTGAACGTAATAGGAGAGTTTCAGTTTTTCAAACCCCTGTTCAAAAGAGGGTGTGTATATAAAATCAGGGCCCATAACGTAGCTATTAGCGGTGCGGTACTGAAAAGCCCCAGGATAACTGTGCGCATGCGTAGGGGGAGATAGTGTTCCAAACTGTTGATTCATGATCTCCGAAATCGAAAATCGGTAATTGCGTTGAAGGCCGCCTTGATAGGATGAAGTGGTAATATTGATGTTAGTTTCGGATTGTGTGATCCAACTGAGAGAGAAAGTGGGGAGGCTGTCAAACGGGATATCAGAAATTACTGACCCGGTTCCGCTTTCATTCATGAGAATGAGGTCAAAGTTCTTAAGAGAAGATCCGTTTGTTCTTGTTTTTCTGGTTTGAATCGAGATCGGTCGAAACGAGTGCTCGCGGACCACTCTAGGGTATGCAAAGTGAAAAATGACAGGCTTGCCATTTATCATTTCAAATGTGTTTACAGAACCGAGATGGATTACTAGTTCGTCTTGATTGATGAAGAGTAATCCTTCTTCCGAGAAGACGTAGGTATAGGGCGAGCTTTTCGCCCAATGAATTTCTGCTGAAAAGCCATCGTAGGTTTCGTCGAGAGCTAGGTCTGTTGCTTCTGTTTTTTGCTTTTCATTGAGGAGTTCATTTGCGTCAAACGTATTTGGAGCAATGCTGGTTTCAAAAAATTGCACTTTTCCTCTAGCGATGAGTCGGGGGGGACTGCCTTTTTTGTAAAAGTAAATGCCGCC
>CAIKYX010000181.1 GCA_903831745.1 Oligoflexia bacterium | reverse complement strand
GGAACATTGACTGAATGCCGAAATGAAAAGAAGCTGTTTCGCAGCGGCACCCATCGCCCAGAAGCTCTCGCTATCCTGACTGGCCTTGCACTCTTTAAAGCAGAGAAGTATTATTTGCTGAAATTAATAAAAACAATTGGTGGTCCGCCAACCGGAAATAGAAGCACGGATAGATATCCCTTTGATTGGGCCGAGGCCAAAAAGCAGGAAATGAGCCGAATCTATCGTCGTGATCTTAAAAGTGGAACACCCAAGAATGACAACTCCCCGAAGCAAAAAGAATTAAAGGCCAAACTAGAACGTGAAATTGCCATACAAGTAATAAAAATTCGAGAAACCGCAAAGATTGCAAGTGCGCGATAAAATCTGTTCATCATAAATCTTTAAGAAGTTTTGAAGCGGAGACTCCAAGTCCCCTCGCTATTGCTTGTATCGTTGAGTATCGAGGATCTCTCTTTGCGTGCTCGATATCCGATAGGTTCCCCTTGCTTATGCCCATTTCATACGCAAGCCGCTCAAGGGTAATTCCACGCTTTTTACGTTCTACCGATATGCGCACTCCCAATTGTTTAAGAAGTTCATCCTTTTTCACCACTCCAATAAGATAAAGGTTGAACGGACTCCTTTAGTTCGTTATAACGAACTATTCGTAATAACGAACATAATCGGGGGACTTCCCCCATAAAGGACTTCACATGAAGAGCTTCTTATCTTTGAGAACAAGCATTTATTCCGCCATTCTCTTTTTGGGCGGCGTCTCCATTTTTACCGCCTATTCATTGGGTGCAGATATACGTTATTGGACAAATGACAGTGGTGCAAAAGCCCTCGTCATCGAAGGCGCAATAGAAGCAGGAGATGCGAAGAGCTTTATCGCCCTCGTTAAAAAACATGCTGATGTCGGCGAAGCGTATATATTTTCCTCAGGCGGAAATTATGAGGAGGCAATAAAAATTGGTAGAGCAATGCGTTCCCTTGAAATGTCTTCGAACGTCCCATACCGCTATAGCCATGATGAACTATTACAAATAGATCGAGTAATGGGCTCAGACCTTTCTTCCCACTACAAATCTGGCGAGCCTGTGTGCGGACACATATCGGGCATTGAACCTACCCCAATGGATGGCAAAAACTGTATTTGCGCGAGTGCATGTTTTTTTATTCATATCGGGGGAATCAGCAGGGAAGGGAACTTTCTAGCCGTGCACCGCCCCTATTTTGTTAAAGGCATGTTTGGAAAATTACCAGAAGTCGAGGCTAAAAAGAAATTCGATGCTCTGATTAAATCTTCCCACGAGTATATGACAGACATGGGCGTGCCGAAAAGTGTTCAAGAAGATGTCTTGGGCACATCCTCTGATGAAGTTTCGCTGCTGGAAAACAAGACAATTAAAACCTATTTCACCGGCGCCATTCCATCGCGTTATGAATGGTTGAAAAATAAATGTTCTCTCCTTTCGGATGAACAGGTGGCGCGGCTCAAAGAATTACAAAAGAAGGGCAACCCAGGATCGAGAAATACTAACGTTCGATCAGAATCAGAACAAGAAGAGCTGCATAAATTAAATGTGAAAAACAACGCAGGAGAAAACTGCAAAGAGGTCTCTATTTCCAAAAGTAGAAAAACTGCTTACAAACGGTATTTCGCCGTTAAACGGTAATTTAAAAAAGCTCTAATAAATATTGTTAACAAATAGAAAAAACCCATAATTACATTGGGATCAACCGGAAGTAGTGAAATTATTGACCGTAAACGCTAGAAACATTAGTTTCCGGGTAAGTACCGAATAATGATATTGATATCAATTTAATAGTGCGCCAGGGGTTTTTCATTAGTCGGCAAATATGACAGAATTGCCAGCACACAAAACCCTTTCAGGAATTCTCTCGAATCTGAGTAGAGTTATCAATGATGTACAACCCAAGTGCCTTAAAAATACGTTGATACGACTCTTCCGGAAAATCTATTCCTAAAAAATCAGAATACAATCTTGCCGCCTGAACAGAGTAAAAACTAATTCCTGAGGCTACGAACGCACATTGCTGAGAAGAACCAAAGGGGGTTATTTGGCCGTTTCGCTTCTGAAAGAACTTCACCGCGAGTGGGCTAGCATGGCCTTGGTCTTTGGATCGGGACACTATGAATCGTTTTAATGAGAAGTCTTGAGTCGTGGAAATTGGCAGGAGCAATGATGATTCCAATTGGAATTCCATTGGCCTCAGTTAGGAAACTTCTCTTCGCACCTTTTTTGCCCCGATCTGTCGGGTTTTTGCCTGTTTTTTTTCGCCTGCCAATGGGGCCTTAACCATGCTTGCATCCAGACTAAGCCAACTCCAATCGATCCCTTTCATTCGATCATATTTTTGAAGTCCTTTTTTCCAAAAAGCTTTAAACACACCTGCTTTTCTCCATTCTTGAAATTTTTTATGCGCAAATGTACCCGAACAAATTCCCGTTGCATCAAGCGCTCTCCACTGACAGCCAGTCTTTAGAACAAAGAAAATTCCATTCATCGCTTGCCGCTGGGATGCAGGAGGTCTACCAGCATCAGAAGGGTCATGCTGTTTTACTTTTGGAAGAAGAGGCGCTATCTCGGTCCAAAGTTCGTCTGAGATCAGCCATCTCGTAGTTGCCTGGGAACTTATTTTTCGAGCCATAGACATTCCTTCCTCTGCATTCAGAGTCAGGAATACTATATACTATGATATTTTAAACAGATTTTATTGTATTTGTGGATAGGCTCTAAAGGTAGGGATATCCCATATGAACATCTTGTCCCTTAAATGCTGCATCTCATTTCTAAGATTAATTGTTTCCCAAAGATCGTCGTGAATGGCTAAGAATCCATTTCTATACTCAACTCTATTAGAGGCGGGACCAGACTTTTCCGAGGAACGATATTCAAATATAATTTCTGTCTGCGGCAATAACCTGCTTAAAGAACCTTTTTTACCAACAAGAACTAAAGCTGCATAGCACACTTTGCGGTTCGAGATTAGCTCCAAATCGGTTAGAACTTGCTCAAGCGTAAGATTAGCAATTTTTTTGTTTCGTGACTTTTTTTGCCAAAGTGATTTCAAGTTAGAAATGCCCTTGGTGTCCAGATCTTCAATTGTCGCTTCTTGACAAAACTCTGCGGAAAAATCTGGGCCGGATTCATCAAAAATTTTCTTCAACTGGTCCGGGGTCATGGGAACTATTGATTCACCAGCACGCATATAGTAACTGCCTTTATACGCGACAGGAACTCCGAGTGGCCGAGAGGGGGAAGTAAAAATTAACACCCTACCATCGGGGTGCTTTATCTCTACGGCTTCTATTTTTAGTCTCAACTGTTCATACAGACCATGCTTAATGCGTTCAATGTCCTCAAAGGCCCGGGTACCTACAACTTTGCGAGGCTTTTTATCTGTTACTCCCAAAATAATTCTGCCTCCCTTTTCATTCGCAAGAGCAGAACAATATTTTACCAATGTATCAAAATCATATTGCGTACGAGCTTCTTTAAATTCTAAGTGCTCATTTTCACGCTTTTCCAGCAGTTCTTTCAGGAGTTCTAAATCTTTCATATCCAAGCCTCACTAGGCTACTATATTTTGTGTCACTAAATAGCGCTAATATTCTTAAAAATTTAAAAAACTTCGCTTTCCAGACCTCCGATACCATTAAGATGCTCGTACAAATGTCCCTGCCCCCCCCGCCACCATACCCCCGGGTCCAAAAAAGAAGGGTACCCCTCGATTTCTGTAGTCACTTTTCCGATGACTACAACCGTTGACTACAGAAAGTTGCAACGCGGATGATTTCGCGTGGATTTCAATGGAATCGAAAATGATCTTACAAAGCCTCTTCTGGCCAAGTTAGTGTTTTATTTGTTGTTTGGTTTTTAGTATTTTTTACTGAGTCGAAGTCTTATAATGGCGGAGAGAGTGTGTTTCCCATCTCAGCCGGGTTAATAACCTAAAATCATTATCACTTTTTCTTGACCCCATTGTCAAGAGTAGCAAAAAGTAGCAGTGGCTCCGTGTTATTTCTTTAAGATC
>CAIKYX010000180.1 GCA_903831745.1 Oligoflexia bacterium | reverse complement strand
TGTTCAAGAATAAAAAAGTTATCAGCATTACCAAAACTTAATTTTTCAAATTGCAGTCCAGTGGCCAGACTCCCAGAAATCCCCTCAGTTTTAATTCTTAACGCGGAGAGTATTTTAGAGACCGTTTTAAAAGGAACTGATGTGTACAGTACGGTAATTGCAGTGCCTCCAAAGAACAGCACTATGAGGGTTACAACAATGAGAAAGAATTTTTTCATTTAGTCTTTAAAGTAACAGTCGCGCATGGAAAAGGCAAAGTTGGAAGGTAGTCGGCAAGATCAGCTTGAATCGACAAAACGCTGACACTTTAGTTTCATATTATTTCTGCTTATACTTACTGAATATAAATATCCATTCAATTCACTTCGCGAAAGCAGGTTCAAATGCAAATTCATTCCCAGTCGATAACAAAAACATTAATATTGTCCTTTATTTTTATTATCGCAAATTCAATCGCACGAGCGGACATGTCTAATGGAAGCTCTCAAAACACCGGCCAGAATCAACAGACTACTACCGTAACGGATTCGGCAGGAAACGTTACGTCCGCCACAAAAGCGAGCATTCCTGGCGGCCAAGTCAATATCTCAGTCACTCAAAGCAAAGATGCGCATGCGGCGTCTTCAAAGGCGAGTAACGAAGTAAACGACGCGTTGAGTACTTGCCGACCTTTCCAAACCTCCATTCCTCATCCAATGATGAAGGATTTTACCATCAAAATGCAGGTGCATGGCATCTCTGATGGTAAATGTAAATTCACTCAGACCATGCCGAATAACGGCCTTCAAACCTGCTCATTTACGGAGCAGCAAAGAAATGAAATTAAAGTCGGTGGAAGTGGCGCACTACAGAGTCTTATGCAGAATGAAAGCGTCTGCAAGATTACAGGCTATTAATGGAATGAGCCCTAATTCCATCGAACGGCGGTAGTCATGCGTTACGATTTTAAAGAAACCGGCGATAATCGATTTTAAATTCTTTCTCAATCCGCTTGGCAAGAGCCTTTCCAATGGCGCGTTTTCCTCGCTCAATATTCGAAACATCCGCCTGCGCGATCTCAAGTCGTTCCGCTATCTCTTTTTGGGTAAGCCCGGTCTTTGCGCGAATGCCACGAAAGGTAATCATCGGGTGTTTGGACGGATCTTTCAGATCAGGAAAAATATCTTCAGCGGGAATGGAACCCTCTTCGCTCTCATCAAGCCCATCCAAAAGGGTTGCTACTGCATTCGCCGCACTCTTCGGAACCAAGTAAAGTTTGGTCTTTTTTCCTTCGCTAATTTCAATTTTAATAAGGGGCATCTTCACGGCTTCCGACATACGTCACCTCAATGATTTTTAATTCCTTGTTTTCTTCTATCCAAACGGCGACATAGCTATAACTCAAATGACAGTGATGCCGACTTCCGGTGAGTTTTGAATAATTCGGCCAATCGCCCCGAACCGGTCCAGTTAACTTCAAATCGAGGATCAAAGCCTCAAGAGTAGCCCTAATATTCTTGGGGACCTTCTTTAAGCTTTTTTGCGCCTGCTTTTTTACGTTAACCGTCCAGCTCACGATTACAGAATATAGTAATAAATGCTATATGTAAATAGATAAAATACTATAATATATTATGGACTTAACTACTACTATTGCGGCCTAGTTTTGCATTCTGCCGAGCAAACCCCTCAGACGCACCAATCGCATCCCCAACCCTATAGAAGCTCTTGTAACGAGCATGCAATCTCTGTAATTCTATTGAGGTAAGGATTTTGGGTTCAGGATAGGCCTCGAACTCAAACACGACCACAGTCCGGCCAAACCGGTGTTCGTCTACTTCATCGACTTTTAAATAAGTAATGATTTCGTAACTTTAAAAATCAGACAGAGACCGCACTTGAACACAGTTCTGAACAACTCACATTCACACTATTAACCAAGATTTTTCAAATTATTGACCACAGTTACATCCGGTCTAGTCTTTAAGTAAAGATTTCCTCTTCGAGAATGAGCTACCACAGCATCAATTTTTCCTTGTTGCGCTAGTTGAATCGCTTCAGGTTTTTGTATCCAACCTAATGTCTTCACAAAATATGCAACAATGGTCTGTTTTTTATCTTTCATGACTTTCGTAATTCGAAGGGGTATGGGTATCTCCTGCGTTTCTCCCGCTTTCCAACCTTCAAACTGTTCGATTGCTTTCACAAGTTTTTCACGTTGTGCCGCCGTTAAGTCTCTGATCATTGTCTTGGAGTTTTTAATTCCTAACTGAGTTAGGATAAATTTTAGATAGCGAGCTGTTTTATTACGATCTTTAGGCGGAGCATAGTGCCTAACCATGCTTTCGATGCTGGAGTCTTTGTAACCGTTTTTTATGAGACGCTCCAACGCAATCTCCCCTTCCTTTTGAGTTGGAAAAACAGCAAATCCTCCCGAGTAGCCGATGCAACCATTATCTCTCGAGTATTGGCCCTTTCTCATGTTGCCAGGATTATTGTTTCTCCACGCCCAAGAGCCACCTGATTTAATGGTTTTGCTGCCATCTGCGGCATAGTAAATAGTGCTATTACTTTCGCCTTTTTCTGCCCTGATGAAGTTATAGGGTTTCACTTTTTATCCTGAACGATTTTAACCAAATCAATTAAAAAATGAGTGTGATGATGGCCGCTAAACGATTCAAATAACGTTCCATCGATAGTTACATGATTTTGCTTTCTAGCAATTTTAAAAAGGTTTTCACCGAAATCACCACTCATTTGAAGCAGTGAAATTTTTTCTGTAACTGGAGCATCGTTTTTATCCCAATCTTTAAAGTGAACGATAACAGGTACATCTAGCTTAATGTAGAGATGAGTCTCTGCCTCATCTCCCTTTTTAATATCTTTATAGTTTGGAGCTCCAGGATAAGTATGAGTTTCTAGTGAGCCAGTAAAGACACAATTTTTTGCCTCAATCGAGCACGAAGAGTCACTTGCAAAGGCGGAAGAAATGCCAATTAAAAAAAATGCAATAGATAGAGTCACGTTTCTATTTTCCTTATTTTTTGCGAAACATGAGTTAAAATTCCTGATCGAGCTACGCGGCCTTCTTTAGCCTATCCAACCCATCCAAGATAAAAACCCGAATTAAAACCTGATAGGGAATACCCTGAGTAGCGGCAATTGCCTTCAACTCTTGAATTGTGGTTTCATCCAAAGCGACACTCGTAGGTTTTTTCGGCGATTCTTTAAATCGCTTCATCGCAGCTAGAATTTTTTTTGAATCCAGCTCGAACTCCTGCTCATATTCTGGAAGTCGTTTTGCGTAAGATTTCTTCATACTTCATCCTTTCTGTTTCATGCGCTGGGCGAGCGCTGATGACTCTGACTCGTCCTTCTCTCAAGACAAAAGCAACCTGTAATAGTTTTCCATTCACCGTCGGACCAACAAGACCAAGCCTTTGTTCACCAGCGGGAGGCGCAATCTGAATTCCGAGTGGAAGCGCCAAACCTGAACGAAACACGGCTTCAATCTCATGGATTTCAACTCCATGTTTTTTTGAGCTTTTAGTGCTATTGCCCGTATCCCACTCAAATTCAAAGTGGGAGGTCTCTAAAATCCAAAACAATAGCCATTCGACAAATTCCCATTGCGCCATTCTTATACCACTATATAGCCACTATTATGATAGTGTCAAATCTTACTTCTGCGACCCTTTAAAATGGCATTCTGCCGCACGAAGCTTTCAGACGTTCCAATTACGTTCCCAACCATATGGAAGCTCTTGTAACGAGCATATAACGCCCGTAATTCTATCGGAGTAAGAATTTTGGGTTCCGGATAGGCCTCAAACTCGAATACAACCACGGCTCGCGCAAACCGGTGTTCGTCTACTTGTTCGACTCGTGCACCATAAATTAAAAAAGCTGGCCAATTTATTGGGCGGCTTTTTTAATTTATGGGGCTCGGGACAAGACGAGAAGCGCTTAGCCCGGTCTTGCTAATCCACGCATTTATCGATAGAACCCCTCGCGAGAGAAGAGAGGTTCTATGAGAGACCATTGTTTCCGCCTATCCGGCTTTGTCATTTTGCTTGCCCTATTCCTCAGTAACTCGAGCTCCCATGCCTCACGTAATATCGTAGGCGGCGAAAGTGTCGACAGGCAAGACGCTGCGCCCTTTATGGTGCAGACTCCAGGCTTCTGCGGTGGTTCAGTCATCGACGCAAAGTGGATCCTGACTGCAGCACATTGTGTATTTAAGGAATATTACTACGAACTCCACGGTGGCGACGTCGACTCCTTTCATTTTCCAGAAACCTATTCGATTATCAAAACCTTCACTCATCCCAAATACGAACGCATCATCGACGGACTTGCATCCCGCTATGATTACGCTTTGATCAAACTCGAAAAGCCTATCGATTTTGAACACTCGAGTTTAAAAAAAATCCGGATTGCCGATCCGGAATTTGCTGAAAAAGGACAGGCCCCCGGAGTCTTGGCCACCGCATTTGGATGGGGAATGGTCGCCGAAGATGATCACGCAGGCATGACTGAAGTGTTGCGATCCGTTCAGATTCCGATCGTTTCGATGGAAATCGCAAATCTCGATTACGTTTACAACCATTACATCGAAAACGAAAATTCGATGCTTCCTGCGGGCGATCTCGCCGGCGGCAAAGATGCCTGTGGCGGCGACAGCGGAGGTCCCCTGACAGTTAAAGACCCACAATCTGGTGAAAAAGTTCAAGTCGGCATCGTCAGTTGGGGCGTGGGCTGCGCAGAACACAACAAGCTTGGAATTTACGCCAAAGTCTCAGAAGCCTACGAGTGGATTCAAAAAACCATGAACGAAAACTAGATAGTGCGATCGCCTCTTCCAGTTTTATGCATTCCTTTAAATGTCATTTTCTCGTAAAACCGGCCTGGTAAAAGCCTGAGCAGCAACTGGATGATGACATAGGGTTTTGCCACCACAATATGTTTTTTGCCAGCCTGCACTTGGGTTGCAATCTCTTGTGCCGCCTGCTCTGACGAAATAATAAAAGGCATTTTACCTTTGTTATGCGCAGTCAAGGGAGTTGCAATGTAACCGGGCTCGACCGTAATCGCATTCAAGCCGCTTCCAAACATTTCGACCCGCAATGATTCCATGTAAATGGATAAGGCAGACTTACCGGCACAATAACCGCTCATAAATGGGCGGCCGCGGGTTCCGGCAATACTACTCACTCCGACCAATGTTCCTGCGCTGCGCTTCCACATGCGCTCTTTCATCAATTCGAGACCTGCCACCGCTCCGTAAAAATTGACGTCATTTGTTTTCTTGATCTCAGACCAATTGTCGTTCTTAATCGAAAACGTACCGCCCACTCCTGCATTTGCAATAAAAATTCCGGCGCCACCCAACGCAGTATCAAGATCGCTCAATACCGAGCGAAAACCGTCATAGTCAGAAACATCGGCCGCTGCGACTTGAACGCTCTTTGCTCCAAGCGCGAGGCACTCTTTTTTTACTTCTTCTAGTTTTTCAGTTCGGCGGGCAATCAGTCCGAGTGCGAACCCCGCGCGAGAAAACTCGTGGGCTAGATCGCGGCCAATTCCGTCACTTGCTCCGGTAATGATGATGGATGAATTCTGCATTTCTCGAGTGTAACCCGCTCGATTCAACTTATGCAATCTACTCGCCCCACGCTTCTCCTCAGCGAAATTCATTGACTCCCTTCATGCACATTCATTTTCTTTGACTCGTTGCATAAGCAACAATTATGCTTCGCGCAGAGGTAATCTCATGAATAAAGTTTCTGCGTGGTCGTTGCTGGCGCTCTTTTTATTTAACTATTCCGCTTTTGCAATTCCAACACCGACATCGACCTGGACCCACTGGGGCGGAGACCTATTCAATTCGCATTACGCGCGCGACGAACACACCATCACCGTCGACAACGTAAAAAAGCTTAAACCGAAATGGGTTCTCAAGCTTGATAACAGCGTACCGTCGATTCCTTCTTATGCAGACGGAGTTCTATACTTTGCAGACGCCGCTCCCGCTCCAGCTGGAGTGATCAATATCTTTAAAATCGGAATCGGAAATCTAAACGCAGTGAACGCCGAAACCGGAAAAAAAATCTGGTCGTTTCCGCTGACGAAATACACTGAATCCAAAGTTCGTGCGATGACCAAAACTACCCCCGCGATTTATAAGGACAAGATTATTTTCGGAGATTCGATCGACAACGTTCGATTCATTCCGCACGCATTCTTTGGCAGCACTCTTTTGCCTGCAGCCAAGGTACTGGCCATCGACAAGATCAACGGCCACCTGGTAGAGATGCCAGGAGCATCTTTGTTCGCAGTCAATCGGGCAAACGGCGATCTGATCTGGAAAAAAGAACTTGATCCACACTTTACTTCTCGAATCACCCAATCGCCGATTGTCTATCAAGGCAACGTGTACGTCGGAGTTTCTTCGCAAGAATCACAAATACCGGGAGTGCGCGCATTCGTCACCAAACTTGGATTACCGATCCGGTACAAGTGTTGCTCGTTTCGCTCTAAATTCGTATCGCTGAATGCAGACACTGGCGAGATCAATTGGGAAACTTATATGATTCCACCGCCCCCTAAAGGCGTAAAACCACACAATTGGTTTTCGGGCGCCGCCATCTGGGGAAGCTCGCCTTCGATCGACGAGAAGCGTGGCTCGATCTACATTGCCACCGGAAACAACTACAATGTACCTCCTGCCTATAAACAATGCTTAAGAGATGCCGGCGATTCAGAGTCAAAGGAATTTAAGGCCTGCGCCAAACGCTACGACATCCCTGAAAACAGATTTGAATCGATCGTTGCACTCGATCTTAAAACCGGAAAAATAAAATGGACCTACAAATCGACCATTTATGATGCGTGGAACGTTTCTTGTGGCAAGGATCTCGTTAAAATTCCACCGACCGACCACAAGGCTTGTCCAAATCCTGAAGGAAAAGATCACGACTTCGGCCAAGCCCCGATGATTCTTAAAGACGTTGCAGTAAAGACACCGGACGGAATCAAAACGATGGATCTGGTCGTAGATGCCCAAAAGGACGGGACCGTTTACGCCCTGAATGCGGATGATGGCTCATTGATGTGGAAAACGCAGGATGGCCCGGGGGGAGAACTCGGTGGTCATGAACTGGGCTCTGCTACCGATGGAAAAACCATTTTCACTCAAATCACCAACCTGAATCATAAGGACTGGACTTTGATGGGAAGCCGTTTAAAAGAACATCCCGTCATTAAAAGCGGCTTCTGGTCTGCGATTGATGCCGGCACCGGCGAAATCTTGTGGGAAACTGCTGATCCTGCCGGAAAACTACCCCTCGTCACCAAAGAAAAAGAAGGTGGATTTCATAACCCTCTCTATGGCCACGACCTGGGCATGGGTCATTTCGCTGCGGCATTTGGCCCGATTACCCTCGCAAATGGTCTTGTGTTTGTGGGTTCGATTGCCAAAGGCATGTACGCATTGAATGCAAAGTCAGGTGAAGTGTTGTGGAGTTTTAACCCGAGCGGATCTGTTGCCGGCGCGCCGACCATTATTAATGGTGTCGTATACTGGGGCACAGGCTATCCACTGGGCTTTGACTCAAACGAATTTTACGCCTTTTCGATTGATGGAAAGTAATTGATTCGTTAGTGTTTTTAAAAACCATAGGAGAAACAAATGAACAATAAGCAAAAATTCGTATCAGCAGCAATCGCAGGAATCCTCGGCGCATCAACCGTAATGGCTCAAACCGGTGGCGCAGCCCCAGCAGCAGCTCCTGCAAAAGGCCAATGCCAGGGTGCAAACGCATGCAAAGGCAAAAGCGCTTGCATGGGAGCCCACAATAAATGTGCAGGCCAAAATGCTTGCGCAGGTAAAGGCTGGACTGAAGCTGCAGACGCAAAAGCATGCGAAGCTGAAGCAAAAACCAATAAAGCCAAGCACCATAAATTCGTAGCTGCTGATAACGTTAAAAAAGAAGCTGCCAAGAAATAATTTCAGCCGATCTGTAACTTATTTTGTATCGGGCCGAAGGAACAGCTATGAAGGAACGTGATTCACATCTCGGAACTGGGCTAGGCCTTCGGCCCGTTCATTATCCGCATATTCTTGAGCATCCAGAAGCTGTTCAGAAGCATACGCGCTGGTTTGAGGCGATTTCAGAGAATTACATGGGAACCGCCACAGGATCTGGCGGCGCACCGATTGCCACTCTCGATCGAATTCGAAAAAATCATGAAATTGTCCTTCATGGTGTTTCCATGTCACTGGGTTCAGTCGACCCACTGAATCTCGATTACCTTAAAAAACTAAAAACCCTGATTCATCGTATCGATCCCCTCTGGGTTTCAGACCACTTGTGTTGGACGGGCGTAGATGGCGAGAACCTGCACGATTTGCTTCCGCTTCCGTACACCGAAGAAGCACTCACCCATCTCAGCGAGCGCATCCTCCGAGCTCAAGACTATCTGGGTCGCCCGCTCATTATCGAAAATGTTTCTGCTTACCTTCAGTACTCGCATTCTGAAATGACCGAATGGGAGTTCCTGACCGAACTTTGCAAACGTGCAGATTGCCAGCTCTTGCTCGACGTCAATAACATCCACGTCAGTGCAATCAATCAAGGATTTGATCCACTGGTCTTTCTGAATGGAATTCCAAAAAATCGGGTCAGACAAATGCACTTGGCCGGATATTCGACCCACGGTGAAACACTGATCGATACTCATGACCACCCCGCGTCGGACGCAGTGTGGAAGCTTTACCGCGAAGCCATTCGCCGTTTTGGCAATGTACCGACTTTGATCGAGTGGGATGCTTTGATTCCTGAATTTTCAGTTCTCGAGGCGGAAGGGCGCAAAGCCACGGCGATTCAGCAGGAGGTCTTACGTGAAACCAAATCTCTCTGACCTTCAAAAATGGATGAAGTGGATCATTACTGATCCGCGCGGGGTGAGTCGAGCTTTAATCGAAGTTCCAGAACCCGATCTCAAACACCGAGAACGCTTTTTGCCCCCCTCTCACCTAACACCGCGAGCACTGCTTCACTCTATCCAGGATGCCCCTCCGATCTCGCGCGAACAACGACTGGATATCTATGCAGAAGCTTATTTTGCGCGAATCGTAGAAGTCCTCGAAAACGATTATCCCCGCACCAAAGAAGTGTTAGGTGAGTCGGAATTTACCCGTTTGGTTTCGAACTACCTGAAAGCCCATCCATCGAAATATTACAATATCAGCGACCTCGGGTCAGACCTACACACCTTTATTCGCGAATCCTGCGACACTACGGGTTACGAATACTTGCCAGCAATTGCAAAGCTCGAACACGCTCTGGTCGAATCCTTTTTTGCGGACGACTTGCCTGCACTCGAACCTTCGCGCTTGCAGGAAATTAAACCAGACGAATGGCCCAGCAAAACATTCACACTCGATCCTTCCGTTCGATTGCTCGAACTCGACCACGAGATCGAGACTCCGTTCGCACGAGAAGACCAATATTTGGTGGTCTATCGTCATTTCGGAAGCGTCTATTTCGAGACCCTCACCCGTCCCGAATTTCGCGTCCTGAGTTGGATGCAGGACGGCCTCACTCTCGAAGAGTGGTGCGAAAAACTTTCTGAATGGGTAGAAGAGCTGCCCCCGATCATGCAGTGGCTTCAAAAATGGATCACCCAAGGCATGATTCGTAAAATCAATTAAACCAAACGAGGACCCTATGAATTTAAATTTCTATTATGCTGCTGTCGAAAAACTCGAAAAAGCAAAATGGCTTCCACCGCTGGTGGCCCGCCTGACCCTTGCCGGTGTTTTTATCGAATCGGGATGGGGAAAGATTCACAATATAGAGAAGGTAACCGAATACTTCGTCAGCCTAAAAATTCCTGCGGCCGCATTTCAGGCTCCCTTTGTTGCGTGGAATGAGCTCATCGTGGGTATTCTGATGCTCTTGGGCCTGGCCACTCGATTTGCTTCAGCTCCTCTAATCATCATGATGACCGTAGCGATCACCACGGCAAAAATAGAAGACATTCATGAATTTACAGATGTTTTCTCATTTTCAGAATTCTTGTTTATCGTGCTTGCGCTTTATTTACTAATCACAGGGCCAGGGGCCGTGTCTCTAGACCACTGGGTCCGCAAAAAAACAAGAAAATAACTCGCCGCACATCAGTTGACATTCACCTCAATCATGATTCAATCAAGCCATGACGAGAGCGTTTCATTGGCTGGGGGTTTTGTGTTTGGTATTGATCTCAAATAGCGCAATCGCTGACAATGTCTGCGACCAAAGCTCAAGCGCTACTCAATACAAATTTTTTGACCTGAAAAATCGAATCAGCTTTCGAAATGAAGGCGGTCTGTTTGATGGTGGCGTTTGTTGGTGGCATTCGAGATTTCAACGCGCAGCTATTTACCTCGCACGCTATGCCCCAGAGAAGCAAAAGCCATCTCCCGCCCAAGCCCAGAAAATCGTCCATGATCTGACGAGTATGAACCACGTGGTCGAGATTCCTGGCTTCGAAAACCTTTTTGATTTTTCGCTCGCATTTGAGCCGCAGATTCAAAAGGAATTGGACGACTGGCAGCTTCGCGATGGTTTTATTTTTCAACAATGGGCCCGTGGCCTTTACGGAAGATCATCACTGCCGCCGAACGAGATGAAAAAGAGAATGAGCATCATCTACTCTAAATTTAAAAAAAGTCTGCCTGGCATGTGGGTCATGGCACAACTGCCGGGTATTACCTCACACGCACTTTTGATTATTGATATGAAACCCAATGCAGATGGCTTCGATCTCTCGTTCATTGATTCGAATGCACCCAATACCACATTGGCCACCTCTTATCATTCAGGCGATCGCACGGTTACCGCCCATGGAATGGTTCCGTATGTTGGATTTAACGAGGATTTTGTGAAAATAGAAAAGGCACTGAAGTCATCGTGCCACCATTAGCCGCATAAACCTTACTTGATGATAGCTTCTACCCATTCACCATTCTGAGTAATCTCGAACGGTGGTGCCATCGTATGAACCTCTTCTGGCGCCTTGGTCAGCAGCTCTTTGCATTGATTAATTTTAGACCCAATTGCTTCGGCGATCAATGACATCAAAGCAGGTAAAGCGCGCTTCGGATCAGAGGTCATGAAATGAAACGACTCCCCGGCAAAATCCCAGGCCTGATTGACCGCACGAACCGGATTCGGAAGTTTGTCGATTTCGTCGTAATTATTTGCGCGGGCGTGCCAAACCGTCGTGATGGGCACATAAACAATCGCGCTATAAAACAACCAGCTCACGAGATTGAAACTTTGATTTGCCATCAAGAGATCGGCATTCTTCAGGGTATTTGGAATCTGAAAGCCCAAGGTACGTTCCATTTGGCCTTTTTTCATCTCCGTATTTAGAAACGTAAAGGTTCCGCGGCTCAGTCCCATTTTGTCGCGAATATCAAAGCGCTCTTTGAACTTGTCTTTTACCGCATTGTTTACAAAAGAATTAATCAGGGCCTTACCATTGGTCAGACGTCCACCGGCGGTCAGAAGTGAAATACTGTGAAAACCATGATTGATGATTTGAGCCGAGTACGTGAAGGTCAGCGAACTGATCGCCATGCGAAGAAGCATCTTTTGGTAACGCTCGACTGTATTGTGCGGGTCAGCCGCAGTGGTAATGTTGTTATAGGTCGATCCGAAGAGTGTAAAAAACGAGGCATAGCCTGCAGTCAAATATGAATAAGTGTGATCCCAAGTAGGGGTAATGCCCAATTTGTATGCGGTATAAGCCAAGAGTTCGGTACTCCCTACTTGAAGCACAGTGGAGATTACAGACTGAACATAGGCTTGCTTATCGGGGGCGACATAAACCGCTTTCCACCAATTCGCAAACTTCTCTTTTCGCGTTTTTGGCGTATCAAAAAATTTATAGCGAATACGGTTTGGCCCGGCACTTTCGTCGGCTTCAACGTTGTCATAGAGCATGATCAGGGGCGGCCGCCCTTTTCCGCGATTGGCGAACGCCTTCACCCGAGCGAGATAACGCTCCCAATGAACCGTGCCGAGTTGTTCGGGCTTTTGCAAAATGAATACGGCAACACCCGTATGCTCATGAACGATTCTTGGGACTAGTTTTCCATCTACCGTGGTGGGCTCTGCGTGCCCAAGCCCCTCGATCGTCACCCGAAAGTCTTCGATCTTAAGACCACGGGTTACCCGCTCCATGAACAAGGCTTTGCCGATAATCTTCAAGTCGTCGAAAGACTCGAGATTAAATTTTTCGAAGGCTTTTGAATTCAACTTCTTTAACCGAAGATTTTTTAGTTTCTTCTCGAGATAAGTCCTTTCGGGCATGGCATAAGCCCGCTTCAACTCATCGATGCGACGTGCCCCCAATTCGAGAATCATTTGTTCGGTTTTCGTCTCGAGCTTTTGGTAAAGAGTATCAATCTCTAAGAGAACTTGTTTGAGATTGGTCTCGAGCTCTAACTGTGCTTTTGCCGCCTGCCCATCGGTAAAGTCAATGCCATCGTCAGCTGTGACTAGATCACCCGGTTGAACCGCTGGAACCGGAAAATCAGAAATGTAAGGAGCATCTGGATCATCTGCAAAAGAAGGCGCGCCATAAAGCAAAGCCCCCACTGAGAGCACCAGTGCGAGTGAATGAGTAAACCGTCTTGAGAAGCATTTGAGCCGGTCGTAAAACATCAATATTCCTGTGCGAACACTATAGCAAACAAAGTTGATTAATTCAATACGATATGGCCATGAATCTTGAATTATTCTCTAATGATTCATTCCTGCACAGTGCAGGCGTCAGAGCCGCACTGCTTGTGCCATAGCCATAAAGCAAAAAAGGGGCCCCAGTAGAGCCCCTTTTAAATGATTTAAATTTAATGACGCGAGCCTCAACCAAAAGGTGGGCCCGACCTTTTATTAGATGAGGCCTTCTGCTTTCATTGCGCGCTGAACGCCTGGGCGTTCGAAAGTGCGAGCTTGAAAAGAAGTGATGTTCTTCCAAGGAGTCAGATCGATCTCGAGGTGCTTAGACCAGCTCAGTACTGTGAACAAATAGGCATCACAAATGGTGAAGTGATTGCCGACGCAAAAAGTTTTGCCGTCGAGTTGTTTGTTTACGTGATCGAGACGCTCAAAAAGAACTTTCTTCGAATTGGTTTCGAATTCAGTTTGAGCCGCTTCACCAGAAACCAAACGCTCAACCGCGAAAAGATTTCCGAATGAAGTTTTGTGAAGTTCTGAAGTGATGAAATTCATCCACTCGAGTGCCTTAAAATGCTCGAAACCTGAGGTAGGCATCAGACCCGCTTCTGGCTTTTGTGCTGCGATGTATTGCATGATCGCTGGACCTTCGGTGAGGTAAGTTCCGTTACCCAGATCGAGAGCTGGAACAGCTCCCATTGGATTGATGACTTGGTAAGCAGGAGTTTCCATTTCGCCTTTATCGAATGAAACCAATACGCGTTCAAATGGAACGCCAGCTTCTTCGAATACGATGTCACACGCGAGAGAACATGCTCCTGGAGCAGTATAAAGTTTAACCATAATTACGATTCCTTTCGATAAATCGATAGAGTTGTTTGGATGTTTGATTATCGTTGGGAATGATACTTTAATTAAGAAAAATTTAATACATTATTGCGCGTCAGCACCCGTAAGGTGGCAAAGCCACACTTACTGGGCGCCTTATACTAATGCAACGCCCAATCTACGAGCGCGCGCACTTCTTCGGGGTGATGTTCAATGGTTTTTCCCTTTTTCATCCCGAGCCTTACCACCACTCGTCTTTTTTCTGGCACTACAATGATGTACTGCCCCAGAATTCCGCGCGCATAATACACGTTGCCCTGCGCCGTTTTCATCAACCAAATCGAATAACCGTAGTAATCTACAGGCTGGCCATTCTCGTCTGGAATCATGCTGGGAGTCGTCATTTGCTTTAAATAATCGGAATTGAGTAACTCCTGCTCCTCGCCCTTTTCATTTGGCCAGAGCCCATCGTTCAACATCAGTTGTCCGATCTTGGCGAAATCACGCGCTCGGGCATTAAAGCAACAATAGGCTTTTTCCATGCCTTCATCCTGATCGAGCGACCAAAGCGCATCCTGCTCGGCGCCCAAGGGGCCCCAAAGTTTTTCGGAGGCGTATTGGGCCAAGTGCTTGTTTGTTGCTCGAGCTAACAACAGCCCCAATACCTGCGTGGTACCACTTTGATAAGAAAACAGGGTGCCCGGATCAAACTCGCTGAATTGTTTGAAAGTCGTCTGAAGCAAATTCGTGCCGTAGTAAGCCTCGGTCGTGATCGAAAACGGATTGGCGTAACTCTCGTTCCAATTCAAACCCGAGCTCATCGTCAAGAGATCCTTGACCTTGATTTTACCCATGGGATAATCGGCCCATTCGGTGATATAGACCGACGCAGGTTCATCCAGGCTGCGAATGCGGTGATCCTGCAGGGCAAAGCCAGTCAGTAAACCAATGATCGTTTTTGCCATCGAAAAAGACCCAGAGATTTCGCCCACTCCACCCGTCAGAGAGTACTTCTCGTAAGCAATTTCATTATTGTCGATCATCAAAAGCGCAGTGGTTTGCAACGAATCCAACAATGCTTGGGTTTCTGCGGTAGGACCGGCTTTAGGGTTAGCTGCTATTTTCCACGGAAGTCCATGAGCAGGTGCTTTAACGATCCGATTTGAGAAAAACCGATAGTCATCGATTTTTGCGAAATTATGAAAAATTGCGCGAGGCAAATAAGGTTTTAGAAAAAACATCGTCGCCAAAAGCACAATCAAAAAACCATAGAGCGCAATCTTGATCGAGCGACGGTCAATTTGAAACGGGGGTTCATTTTTTTCCATAAGTTAGAATTAGCGAAGCGCCATTTGTTCGCGCTCTGGGCCGAATCCAACGTATTTGACCGGCACACCCACAAACGCTTCGATTCGCTTTAAATAAGCGTCGTAATTCGGATCATCCGGCGTGGCTTTTTTGAAAGCCGGAACCGCCTCATAATGAGGAATTACTTTTGCAAGGTCGTCTGCGCGAGATGGAAAAGTGGCCCACTCGGTACCATCTGGTTTGCGATAAGACGTACAAATCTTGAAATCGCCAAGACCCGCAAGGACATCGCCTTTCATGATCGCGAGCTCGTCAATACCACCCACGTCGACTGCGTATTTGAGTGCGACCAGATCTTGCCAACCGATTCGACGGGGGCGTCCGGTCGTAGCTCCGAATTCCTGGCCGATCTTTCGGATATTTTCACAAAGCACTTCTTCTCCGGGAACATGCTTGCCTAACATTTCTGTGACGAAGGGGCCAGAACCTACGCGGGTTACATAGGCTTTGGCTATTCCCAGTACTCTCGACTTTTGAGTGAGCTTGGGAAATCCCGCACCGATTCCAGCAGAAGGAGCGGTCGTATAAGAAGACGTGACGTATGGATAAGTTCCGTGATCCATGTCGAGCATCACGCCTTGCGCACCTTCAAACAGGCACTTCTTTCCTTCGTTCATTGCCTTTTTTAGAAATGAGGTCATGTCGACCAAAAGTGGTTCGAACAATTTCTTCCACACTTCGACTTCATTCAAGGTCTGTTGTTTGATCTCGGCGATTTGAACGGCAGTAAAATGATGGCGGTATTCGTTGAATAAGAAATCAAGTTTCTCTTCAAACACTTTGGTTTCATCAAATAGATCGATGACTCGGATTCCACGTCGAAGTGCCTTAGTCTCATATGCAGGCCCGATGCCTCGTCCGGTAGTGCCGATATGGGCTTTCGTTCCTTTGGCACTGGTCTCGCGGGCAACGTCTACCGCCCGATGCAGCGGCAGAATGACGTGAGTGCGTTCTGATACCCGGATACGATCGTGGGTGTTCTTGAACACATTCGCTTCTTTGAGCTTATTGATTTCTTCGATCAATACATTCGGATCGAGCACCACGCCTTCGCCAATCAGGCAAAGCGTTTGTGGATGTAAGATTCCGCTTGGGATCAGATGAAGCACGGTCTTCTTGCCATTCACCCAAAGCGAGTGTCCGGCGTTATTTCCGCCCTGAAAGCGAATGACATAATCCGCCTTTTCAGAAAGGTGGTCTACTACCTTGCCTTTGCCTTCGTCTCCCCACTGCGCTCCTAATAAAATTGTATTCATGCTATCTCCAAGCCAAAATGCAAAAACCCCTGAGATGATGAATCCCAAGGGTTGATCGTTAAACGATATTTAATCTTTTCACTTTTATGAATATTAGTCGAATCAGGCCGTAATAGCAACTTCAGATTTCGAAACCACATCCACATAACGGGGGACGGTGCCGGTAATTGCAGCTAAACCGATTGAATTCAGCCCACGCACGTAGAAGAACCCAAAATCGAATTCAAACCAACGATGAGCAAAATTGGGTGATTTTGGATATTTGTGGTGATTATTGTGATCGAGCTCTCCAGCGATAATCCAGTTCAGGGGCACCAGAAACCCAAGATTACGACTTTCATCCTTCGAATCGTAGTTCTGATATCCAAATGCATGCGCCAGAGCATTCACGCCACCGACTGCGAATAATGGTGTAATGGCAAAATTAAGAACGCTCAGGATGGTGCCATATTTTGGTCCAAATGCGATCATCAAAAGAGCGGTGAGGATGACGGGCGCCATGAAGGTATGACCGGCAATAAAACGCTCATAAGCGTTGGCGGGGATACGTTCACGAATCTTGCGCACTTCAGGCCAGCCCTTTGCTTTTGCATAATCAAAGACGCCCAAAAAGAACACATGCGCCAATCCCTTTTGCTTAGGGCTGTGTGGATCCTTATCTGTATCCGAATAAACGTGGTGATAAACGTGTACGCTCACCCAGTCGAGTTTTGAAATACTGCTGATCGCCCAGAGCCAGGTCTGCATGGCCATGTCGACCCCTTTACTCAGACGAAGCGCTTGATGCGTATGCTGCCGATGAAAACAGATGCTCATTGCGGAGATCGTCAGATGGGCCATCACCACAAAGATTGTAGCCAGCTTCAACACCGTATGAGTCAGGAAGAAATTACCGAAGAATCCGTTGGTGCCGATTCCCATAGGAATTGCGGTCCAAGCGATTGCCCAGGCAGAGATCAGAAGAAAAATAAAACCCACATCAATCAACGTCGACTTTTTCATATCCCTAGAAGAACATATTTTTCCAACATCTTGAAGCAATGCACTGTAAGTCCTGTGTAAGTCTTTTTTTGTCCACAGTTAAACTCCGTGTTAGGCTCTAAATCATGACCACTTTCCAGTATATTATTGACGCTATTTTCGGCGCTATTGCCTTTGTAATGCCTGTTCCTGAAGTGATTTCGCAGGACCTGTATAAGAATCTCCTGAAATGGCCCACTTCAACTTTTGATACGCGATTATTAATTACTTTAATGGGCTCAGCCTGCATTCTGGTTTTTTTCAGGTACGATTGGCTTGGTCTCGTTTCTGCCGTGATTAAATCAATCATTCGCCCGATGACCTTAAAGGCAACAACCCGATCGCTCGACCAACATACATCCCTCTTTCTTATCCTCATTATCATTCCTTCCTGGGTTGCCCAAAAATGGCTCTTACCCTGGGTTTCAGAAAACGAATGGGCTCAACACCCATTTTTGATCGCCGGTATATTTTTCCTCATTGCCGGACTTTTTCATTTTTCGGCGAACTGGAACAAGCGCCTGAAAGGGTTAAATCACGTCCGACTGATTGACGGCCTTTTTATCGGCGGCCTTACCTTGTTTAGCGCTCACCCCGCCATTTCGCTGGTTTTTGTGCTTTGGATAGGCTTTGCTCTGACCAACTATCACTACGAAACCCTGTTCAAATATTCGTATTTGATTTTGGGTGTACATCTCATCATCCGGTTTTTCGAACTCCTGCATGAAGTGTCTCTGAAATCGGCAATCAATACTGTCGGTCACTTGAACAGTATTGCGATTCTGGTAATCTCTACCACCACGTTTTGGCTGATTCTCGAGAATCTCGAAAAAAATCTCAATGAGTCGATGCTAAAAACATTCAAGTGGTTTAGTATCCTTTTTGGATTGTTCTTTGTTGCTATTTATTTTGTCTAAGGAAGTAACATGCAGAAAAAAGATTTTATCGACTCTATTGGCAACACGCCATTGATTTACATTCGCTCGCTGTCCAAACTCACCGGTTGCGACATCTACGGCAAGGCCGAATTCATGAATCCGGGCGGAAGCATCAAGGATCGCGCCGCTTTGGGCATGATTCGAGATGCCGAAAAACGCGGGCTCATTAAAAAGGGCGGCTTGATCGTTGAAGGCACCGCGGGCAATACCGGCATCGGACTCGCCCTAATCGGCAATGTGTTAGGCTACCGCACTAAATTCTTGGTGCCGAGCTCACAAGCTCAAGAAAAGATCGATACCATTAGAGGCATGGGTTCAGAAGTTATGGTCGTACCGCCCGCGCCTTATCCAGAGCCGGGCAACTATCGAGTGCTTGCAGCTAAAATCGCACAAGAAGAAGGCGGCTATTATATCAATCAGTTCGAAAACCCATCGAACCATGAAGTTCACTATCAGACGACGGCTCGAGAAATCTGGGAACAAACTGAAAAAGGCATCAACGGTTTTTCTGCCGCCATCGGATCAGGCGGAACTCTGGCCGGAATCTCTCGCTTCATGAAGGAGCAGAATCCAAAAATCCAGATTGATTGCGTCGATCCCGTCGGTTCTGCCATGTACAGTTATTTTACCAAAGGGTGTGCAGACATGACCCCGGGCGAATCCATTACCGAAGGCATCGGTCAGGGCGCCATTACTGAAAACGTCAAGCCTTGCCGGGTTGACAAAGCTTATCAGATCAGTGACGAAATCATCATCAACATGGTTCACTACATCGTCAAGAATGACGGTTTATTTATGGGCTCATCGACCGGCGCAAATCTTTGCGGTGCTTATTTGCTGGCAAAACGAATGGGCCCAGGAAATCGCATTGTTTCGATTCTTTGCGATTCGGGCCAGAAATATATCTCGAAGATCTACAATCCTGGATTCCTGAAAGAGCGTGGCCTTAAAATCACCGGCCTCGAGAATGACCTCTTCCCGGCGCTGGACAAACATATTTCTCGGTAATGAATCATTCCAGCACAACGCATGCGGCAAAGCCGCAATGCTTGTGCCTTATACCAGGCTTAACATCCGTCTAAAGTTTAGACAGTAAACTGTCCATCCCTTAGGCGTTTTGCTCTCAATTATTTTAATGGCGCCTCGGTTTTTTCGCTTCACTTTCAACGACTTAAAACACACTCCTGATTACAAGCACCTCTTGGCACCCCTCTTGCTTTTATTACGGTAGAGACACAGTGAAAGGAACGAGAGATATGAAATTTTTAACACAAAGCCTATTTATAGGTGTTTTTGCAATCAGCCTGGCTGCTTGCGGAAGTAACAAATCAAATACAACTACCGGAATGGGCGTAGGCGCCGGCGGTTATTATAATCCAGTCACCGGCCAATGGACCAGCGGAGGATGCGCACCTCTTTCTTCAGGCCAGATTTCGTTTACGATTCAAGGCGCTTCAGTTTCGAATACCCAGATTTTAGGCGGACCAATGCCTGGCGGAACCGGCTCGTACGGAACTTCTACCGTAGGCACTGGCGCAGGTTATGGATATGGATATGGATATGGCGGATACGGCGGCAGCTCGCTGATGAAATCATCCAATACCGGTACACTTACCTTAAGTTCTATTAGCGCAGGCAGCGTGACTGGCTCTATCCAATTGAGCCAATACGCTCTTTCAATGCTGATGTCTTCATCAGGTGGATACGGCGGATATGGCACAACAGGATATGGCGCCTCAGGCCTTTGCGTGAGCGGTGTTTCTGTAAATGCAGTCTATACCAATGCCCAGGACGCTTATCCTTATTCACCCTTCATCAATCAAGCTTTGGTCTACTTGACCATTAATGGCTCTCAGATCTTAGTGCCATTTTATTGATCTTTTAACTGCCTGGCTCACCAGGCTTTAACCACCCGGGTTCTCTCAACCCCCCTCACTCTCAAGGACCGGACGAAGGCTCAAACCTTCGTCCGGTTTTTAGTTTGTATAAGGCACAAGCCATGCGGCCTTGCCGCTGGCGCGTGCTGAAATGGCCAACCCCATGCCAGCTGCTTACGAGTGGCAGAGCCACTTCGTCGCAGCCTTATAGAATAACCTAAAGATTTCACCTGAACCTACCGATTGAACTTTGTATTCGTGTGTTTTTATTAAACTGATTTCATTTATCAATGAAACGACCAGAATTTAAAAGCAGCGAAAAGCGAGACTCAAGATGAGGTTAAAAAGTTTAGAAAAACCTTAACCAATTGAAAGTAAAGAACAATTATTTCAAGTGAATTGTTAGAAATAACTGTCTTTTTAAGTCAACCAATTTAAATTCTCTAGAAGAGAGTACGGAATTTTTTAGGGAAGGGATCTAAATATGAGGAACATTTCAAAGGCAGTTGGACAAGGGTCGACGTGGTTCAAGTCTGCAATCGCAATGGGAGCCATCACGGTATTCGCTTCAGGATGCGCAGGCTGCGGCAGCAGTGGCGCCTCACTTCCAGCTCTTCCCTCAGCAGATTCGGCGCCTACAGTGCCTACCAAGGCGGTGGTAACCGGAGTCTCTCCTTCAGCCGGTTGGACCGGGGGCGGAACCTACATCACGATTACAGGAACTTCGATTCAAGCAGGTCCGGCGATTACAGTAGGTGGAGTAGATTGCTCGCCAGTCGTTGTAAACTCTGCATCCAGCGTTTCGTGTACCACGGGTGCTGTGGCAGCAACCGCAAATGCACCAATCATCGTAACCAATGCATCGGCACCCGCATCTGATGACGGATTTAACTCTTTTACTTTTCAGGACGCTCCGACGATCACGAGCATTTCTCCGAACGCAGGCGCGATGCCAGCCGGTACTTCGGTTACCTTTACCGGTCTCGCCATTGCTCCGGGAGTTGTCTTTACCATTGGTTCAGGCCCACAAACTTGTACACCAGGCTCGGTCAGCGCGGATCAAACTTCTGCAACCTGTTTGCTCGTAGGTAACCCAGTACTGGGTTCAAACGACGTAGTCGCTGACAACGGCGGCGCAGGCGGACAATCTACCGATGCAGGCGGAATTTCAGTTAACGCAGCTCCAGTGGTTTCTTCACTTTCTCCGAATAACGGCGCCCCTGCCGGCGGCGTTGTGGTGACAATTACAGGTTCACATTTTCTTACTGCTCCGACTTCAATTACCGTGGGCGGAACACCGTGTACTGCTTTTTCTTATGTGAATAGCACGACCATGCATTGTACGACTCCAGCAAAAGCTGCGGGTTCCTATGCAGTCGTCGTCACCAACAGCGACGGACAAGCGAGTAACTCAAATATCCAGTTTACTTATAACCCACTTCCGACAGTATCTAGCATCGCGGAGCACACGAGTTCTGCAGCACACGGAAGCACCGTGGGCGGCTATCGAGTTGACCTCGTAGGAACAGGCTTTATTGCAGGTTTATCAGTATCTCTGGGCGGAGTATCTTGTACCTCTGCAGCTCGAGACTCTGCAACGACAGCTCACTGTACCACTGCTTCTCACGTAGCAGGATCAGTTACAGCTGTTGTCACCAATGTCGACGGACAATCCAGCTCGGCAGGCGGAAGCTATCGCTACGATTCGATGTTTTATCTCGCTCAAAGCGGTAACTCTAATTACATCGCTGCTGACATGGCCGCAGATGGTAGCCTCAGTAATATTACCGGTGCAATTCATGGCGGTGTCGATGCAGTATTAATTGCCACCAATCCTACGCAAGCTAAGGTTTATGTCGCAACTGACTCGGCGAGAAAAATCGATTCTTATACAGTAAATGGTGACGGAAGCCTGACCTATAGCTCAGAGATTCAGCTCGGTGCAACTAAAACCTTTAGTGGCTCGAATGCGCTGGTGGTAGCACCAAACGGAAATTTCGCGCTCATCAGCAGTGATCACTCTGGAACAGGTATCGTGCCAATTCCAATTGATGGTACGACTCACGATCTTTCGGCTGCAGGAACCTCAGTCACTCCGAGTGATGGAACTTCACTTCTTCCTAACGGTGTGATCATCGATTCAACTAGTTCTTTTGCATGGGGAGCGTTTGAAAGCGGTAGCGCATTGTGCTCGTTTTCAACTGATAGCACCACTGGTGCATTGACTCAGCTTGCTGCCGGTGTTTGCCTTTCAGGAGCAAATACTCCAGGAAACTTGAGCTCACTTGCATTGAGTGCAAATAACAACTACATCTACGGCGTAGGAAACGGTAACGGACACGTATTCAGTTACTCGCTGTCGGGCGGCGTACCAACGAAGCTTGCTGAAACCGCCCTTTCGGGTGGAACAGGCGCACTTCAAGTGGTTACGACCCCTAATAACTTCCTGTATGTAGTAAACAACACACATACTTCAATTGGTTATTCTGAGATCAACCCTGCTAACGGAGATTTGACCAGTGATGGAACGACTCCTGCTGCACAAACGAACTACGCTGTAGCGGGTGCCGTCGCGATTAGCGGAATTGCAGTCGATCCGTCAAGACATTTCTTGTATGTGGCCGATAGCACTAACAACGATGTTCGAATCCTTACCATTGGCGCACACGGTGCCCTGAGTGAAGTCGTCAGCTCGTTTAACGG
>CAIKYX010000179.1 GCA_903831745.1 Oligoflexia bacterium | reverse complement strand
TTCGTAACCTTTGGCCGCAGCCTTATAATCTTTGTTCTTCTCGAGATTGGTGATCTCATCGACCTTCAGTTTTTTCTGAAGGGCGGCAATATCAAGTGCGAGCTCGCCCTTGAGCTTGCGATCGGCTTCGAGCAAGGTCACATTCGAAGCGACATTTTCGAGAACCGGTTTTTCGGGCTGAAGCTGCAACCAAAGTCTGGCCGCCAAGACGCCCTGCGGAGTGTTCGGCGCATCGTGCACGAGCTTTGATGCTCTCGCAATCGCGTCTTTCTTATGATCTGGATAGGCCGCCAGAATTTGAGCCGCACGCAAACGGGCTTCTCGCGATTCGGTTGCATCCGGAATTGATTTTTCGAGAAGATCGGATGCTTCTACAAAATCCTGTTCAAGCGAAGACGGGCTTGATCCCGGCTTTTCGCCCTGCTCTGATTTCTTTTTCAACTCCTGCGCCAGACTCCCGACCCAAAGTTGGGCCGCTTCTTTTGCATATTTCGGATCTTTATCCTGAATGATCTGTTTATAAAGTTGTGCTGCCGCTCCTGGTTCTCCCAAGTCGCGCTTTACCTCCGCGAGGTACATTCGAATCTCATTGCGCTCGGCTTTTGCATTTTCATCGAGAGGCAGAAACTTTACGAGATAGATCGAATAAAACTGATCGGCCGCCACCAAATATGGATGGGCCCCCGACTTATCGTCCATATGACGAAAGCGCTCGTGATTGTTCACACCGGTTTGGCGAACTTGTTTGCGAAGATTCACGATCGCAATCCGGGTGTCCGGATCGGCACTTTTTGGCACATCGAGCACTTGCAAACGCTGATAAGCGTCCTGATAGTTCTGCTTCATGATATCGAGATCGATCAATTTTGCAGCTACCCGGAAAGTGCTCTCGTCCTTATGGTCGAGCTTAAGAAGCACATCATAAACTTGCTGGGCCTTTTCGGTCTGGCCGGTACGTTCGTATTCCTTACCGAGCTTTTCGAGCACACGCGCGAGCTTTTCTTCTCCACCCGCATTTTCTTTGAAATAATCAATCGCTTCATCCACTTTGCCTGCTTCGGCATAAAAAATAGCGATATCACGAAGGCCTTCTTCGCGGATCATCAAGAACTTCTCTTTGTCCTGCTGGGCAATCGCAATCGCCTTTTTCATCGAGTCGAGGGCGGCCCGTGTATTTTTCTGGCGGTAATAACACCAGGCAAGCTTATGATACAAGCGCGCCTGTTGCGAAGGATCACGCGTGGTTCCTAAGGCCTTCTCATAACCGACTTGCGCTTCAGCGAATTTTCCGTGTGAAAACGCTTCATCGGCAGAGGCTTTCAAGCCTTCTACCGCATAAGGAGAATCCGGATATTCTTTAGTAAGCTTGGCGTAATAGCCCAGGCTTCGTTGATTGTCGCCCAGTTCGCCGTAATTGTAGCCCAGAAAGTAATAAACCTTATCGAGCTTCGAGCGGTCGACCTTCAGCTTTAAAATCTGCTCAGCAGAACCGATGCCGTATTTCAGATCTTCTACTGATCGGCCTTTTACCATGGGCGCATTCGGATTGTGAGCGAGCGCTTTTTCCTGCAAGCGGCCTTCGAGCAAAAAATCGGCACGATAGGCTTCGAGGTAAAGCTCGGCCATGCGCAAATAAAGTTCGGCTTTTCGATTTTCAGGATTCCGAAGAGAAAGAGCCGTCTTGACCGCACGAATTTCTTCGGTCCGAAGTGCTTCGATCTGACGCTCTTTCGACGACTGAACCGTACCATAATCTCCCGGAGCGTACGCTTGCGCGCCAACCGCAATGAGAACCAGCAACGAAAAAAATAATCCCTTCATTGCTTCTTCTCATCCTTTCCGCATTCCGAATCGAGGGCGAAAACGTAGTCGCCGATCTCGTCGTTCCAGAATTCGCCGTTAAAACTCCACAAATACTGATCACTTCGACGAATCGGAATACGATTGCCTCGGCCGCGCTCATCCGCAGTGGCCACTTCCGGCGCCATCAGCTTCGCCTTTTGATGACCGAGAATATCGATCTTCATGAACTGCATTTTTTCGAAGTCGCCGATCAGATTCGTATGGTAGTCGACCATCGAGTTCTTCACGAAAATTCCGCCCATTAACTGGATCGTCTTTACCCGCCAGTTCAGGGCCACATTCAAGAACCCCGGAAAACCCGACGCGGTTCCGGTGCTGGTTTCCGGGCGTGCCGAATCGATTCTGAGGATCGCTGCGCGCTCGGCAGCGACCAAATCTTCGGATAATGAAAGCGATTGAAAATAAGGAGAACGCACGAATCGATTCATGAACCGAAACAACATGCGATCGGTATGAAGCTTTTCGACCAAAGCCGATTTTCCGAGCAGATAATATGGCTTCATGTCGGATGGATTCGTATCCACAAAGACTTTTATGTCTTTCGCAACGTTTCCGTAGCGTTTCATGAACTCATCAATGACCTTGCCTGCATCATCATAGAGACAAAGTTGAAGATAGGATTGCGCCATCAACACATCGACTTCGGAGTTGAATACGAATTGAAGTCCAGGGCTCTTGTATGACACGAGCTTACCCAAAGTGCGATTGTACTCTTCGCGAGCATAGGTTGCCCAAGCATGCTCGAATAACGTGTCGGTCCAGACAAAACTTGCTTTAGGAATCTGATCATACATGCGATCAGCCTGTTCAAACTGTCCCTTTTCATAATAAATTCTAGCTTGTCCGGCGACGCAACGGGCCCGCAGATCGCGAGCAGCATCGCGCTTCAATGCCTTCCAACGCACTTTAAGTTGTGGTGGTTGGGCCGCTTCGAGGTCTGCCTCAACACTACCCTTTTCGATTTCGGTTCGCTGGTCGGCAGTTCGTGCGCACTCGGCAAAATCACGTAAGCCTTCTTGTCCACGATCGATCATCACTTCGGCAGTGGCTCGCAATTGAAGTGCAACCGGATAGAGAGGATGAGTACTCTGCACCGCACTTGCCGCACGAATGGTTCCGGCATAATCACCCTTCAGCAGCATCTCTTTTGCGGTCACCGCATAAAATGCGTTACGGGCGCGAGGCGTATAGTCCTCGGGCTTCGTAAAGCGGGTCAAAAACTTGCGCATCAAATCAGGCCCGATTCGTTCGATGAACAAAGGAGCCAGCTCGAGCACTTTTTTAGAAGCATCACGATCCTGCACTTGCAGGGTTCTTAAAAAGAAATAGAGAGCGGATTGGTCGAGTCCGGCGCGGACCAGACTTTCGGTCACCCAATAATAAGCAAAGGCCTTGTCGCCCGGGTTTGCCGCGTGATTGGCATCATTGAAGGCAATTCGGGCGGCCGAGAAATATTGCCCGGAATCGTATGCGCGCTTCACATCCTGAAACGACGCCTGCGCTGTCGCGGAGATAAGGACTAACGCAAAAACGATTTTCATCATAACTTCAGCCCAACTCCGAGGTTATAAGTCCATGTCGAATAAAGGGCCGAATTCGATACCTGGTTCGCGGATCCGGAAGTATTGATTCCACCGTAAACAGGCGCACTATAAAAATGTCCAAGGGCATCGAGGCGCACAAACACGTTTTCGCTGACATGAAAAAGATGTCCGGTACCGAGATAAACCGCAAAAAGATTCTCGTTCTTCCATTGATAACCGACGACCGGATCATCCTTGGTCTTCGGGCCGATCTGAGACGTCATGCCCCCCACGCCGAATGAAAAATACCAGTCGAAGTAGAGAACGGAATTAAACACGTTGATTTTCGCATACCAAGGCGCCCAGTTCATGAGCACACCGAATTGGGATGTAATCTCGCGGATGAGCGGAGTCTCGCCGGCACCCCCGAGGGCTGCGGCAATCATTCCGCGATAAGTATTATTGATCTGATGAAAACGGGCTTCGTAAAAAGCCTCGATTCCGAATTCTTCACTCAACCAGTAGCCCATGCGCGGCTGGAGGTTATAAATCGTGCGGTACGGGTCGCCCGAGGCAGGCCCGCCGAGCAAAGATAAATGAAGGGCGTTTGCCTTTCGGTATTTTCGATTCTGAAGTACGTAGATTTTTTTCTCAGGATCGAGCCAGCTGAAATTATAATCATCGTCGCTGGCTGCATAAGCACTTGAAAACACTTCAAGAACACCAAGCAAAACCAGAGCGTACAAACTCAAGGGTTTCTTAGGGAGAATTTTTTGCATTTTTTGTCCTGGGGTAAAACGGAACATTACTTCTTACGGTCCACCATTTCTTTCAATTCTTTTCCGACCTTGAAAAAGGGAACTCGTTTTGGCTCAACTTTAACGAGCTCTCCGGTTTTTGGATTTCTTCCTTCATAGGCTCCATACACGCGATTCACAAATGAACCGAAGCCACGAATTTCAATGCGATCGTCTTTCTTCAATGTATCCGACATCATATCGAACACGAGATTAACGACAGTCTCGGCCTGGCGATTCTGAAGATTTACTTTCTGGGCAATGATGTTGATCAAATCAGCTTTTGTCACGGGGCTCTCCTATCGGCAACTGTTGGGCTAATACTCACGTACATCTGTTTTCCTAGATTAATGGAGCAAGGGATGAACAGGCAAGGAGATAAATCGAAATTGCAGAGGAATTTCCGAGATTTATCTGTAAACGGAGTTCGTTGAAACTGTATTTAAGCGTTGTGTAAAATGACGGTCGCTCTCGGCCACTCAGACCTGGCGGATGTCGAGAATCCCTCGGATCGTCCAGAGCTCGAGCACCATTTGCGAGTGATCGTGAAGCGTTCCGTGGTACGAAATCTTGATTTCAGGCTGTCCGTTGATCGCAGATTCACGGAACTCGGCCACACTGAGCTCGTGCGAAGTCAGAAGATCCTCGAGAACGTTTCGAGTCAGTTCATCAGACTTTTCGCGAAGATGGATCACTACCTTAAAGAGACGTTTACGACCGAGGAAACGATTTTCAATAAATGTCATTGATTGAAGAATAGGAATGATCACCACGGTGACCATCAAGGCAACCCAGAGCTGCCCCATCCCAATCCACACTCCGATTGCAGCCACCAACCAGATGGTCGCCGCCGTCGTTAACCCCATGACCCGCTCTTTCGACTGAAGAATTGCACCCCCGCCGAGAAAACCAATACCGGACACAATTTGAGCGGCAATCCGGGTAGGATCGCCAGGCGCACTATTCGTCACGCCGCCATAGGCGATCAGAATCGAGGTTGCAGTGAAAAGCATTGAGCCAACACAGATGAGCATGTTCGTCTTGATACCGGCAGCCTTGTTCTTCAATTCGCGCTCAAGACCAATCAAGCCACCACAAAAGAGAGACATCAGGAGTTTAGGCCCCAAATATTCGAGGGCTTCCATCAGACTGAGGGCTGTCACTTGTTTTTCAAGAACCATACCTCTATTAACTCAAAATATTCTTGTTTTGGGAAGTTCGAATCCGGAAGTTATGGGTGTACACTAATCGCGTACCTCTACTTCACGAAAGGATTTCACCCATGTTCAGCGGCAATTGCATCGAATTAAAATCAATTTCTGAATTACCCGAAGGCTTTTTCGAGCTTTCGGTCAACCTCAAAAAAGAATCGGTAAATAAATTCAATGCCGAAACCCTTTCTGAACTCAAGCAAGCCCTGGCAAAAATCCCCAGCACCCTCAAAGGACTCTTGATTAGCAGCGGCAAAGAAACCTTTCTCGCCGGCGCCGATATTACCGAGTTTCTAGATCACTTTAAGCGCCCTGAAGCCGAACTTCGCAGTTGGATCGGTGAAACCCAGAAGCTCTTTTCACAAATCGAAGATTTGAATGCGCCCAAAGTATGCGTCATGGCCGGCTTTGCTTTAGGCGGAGGCCTAGAATTCGCACTCACCTGCGACTACAGAATCGCAGCGCCCGGCACAAAAATCGGCCTACCCGAAACCAAGCTTGGCATCATTCCGGGCTGGGGCGGAACCTGCAGACTCCCCCGCCTGATCGGACTCGATCCGGCACTCGAGTGGATTGCCTCAGGCAATCAGTTCGACGCAAACGATGCTCTTAAAATTGGGGTCATCGACGCTATCGTTGCAGCCCCTGAACTGAGACTCGCCGGCATCGACCTTCTTAAAAAATGTGCTCAGGGTGATTTTGCCTGGAAAACCCGTGTCGAAAAGAAAAAGGCACCGCTTCCATTAAATAGTACTGAAAAAGCCATGGCCTTTTCGATCAATAAGGCAGGAGTAATGGCACTTGCAGGCCCGAATTATCCAGCTCCGTTTGCTGCGATCGAAGCGATCGAACGCGCAGCAGCCGGCGGACGCGAAGAAGCGCTTTCATCTGAAGCCGAGCAATTCGCAAAAGTGTCGAAATCGACTGCAGCCCGTGCACTGGTCGGAACTTTTCTCGCAGACCAAGCGGTCAAAAAGAAAGCCAAAGGCGCAAAAACACTGGCCCGTGATTTAAAGCAGTCAGCAGTTCTCGGCGCCGGAATCATGGGAGGCGGGATCGCTTACCAAAGCGCATCGAGCAAAATACCGATTTTCATGAAAGACATTAAAGCCGAAGCACTCAACCACGGCATGAAAGAAGCAGCCACCCTGCTCGACAAACAGATTCAACGGGGCAAAGCCACTGCACTGAGCATGGCTGAAACCCTGAGCCGAATTACGCCGACCACCCGTCAGGATGATCTAAAGACCGCTAATTTTGTGATTGAAGCCGTCACTGAAAACGAGAAAATCAAAACAAGCGTTCTAAAAGAAACCGAAGCGACGGTGTCGCCCGACACCATCATCGCGTCGAACACGTCGACGATTTCGATCACGCATCTAGCATCTTCCTTGAGCCGTCCCGAGAAATTCTGTGGCATGCATTTTTTCAATCCGGTTCCACGCAT
>CAIKYX010000178.1 GCA_903831745.1 Oligoflexia bacterium | reverse complement strand
TCGTTGCCGGATTCTTCGTGGGACGGAATACTTAAAATCCGTTGCGCCTGCTCGGAAAATCTTTCAAAATTGAACATCTTGTTTTTAAATATCAAATACTTATTTTTCTTGCAATGATAGACGGAGGCTCGATACATTTAATCCTAAATGAGCGATTTGGCACAACTTGAGTCCGCCGGCAATTATCGCGCAGCCCTGGAGTTGCTGGAGCAAAAACCCACCTACGACTCGACCTATTTTTATAACCTCGGAATCCTTTACGGCAAAATGAACCTGCCCGGACAGGCCACTGCCTATCTCGAGAAAGCAAATCGATTGAACCCTCACGATCCCGAGGTTCAGGCAAATCTGAAGTTGGCTCGCACCCTGCTTCAGAAGCAATTGGACGCCTCGAAGAGCGAAGTTCAACTGGATAGCCCATCCCATCCGTTCGAGCGCTTTGCTGATCGTATTCAAGGTGACGAAATTCTCGGAGTCATCGGGCTCATTACCGTCATTGTCTCCCTCCTTTGGATTCGGGCTTATTTGAAGACCCGAAACGTGACTAAAACTTTCCTGAAACCCTCAGGTTGGTTCGGGGCCCTGGCGCTGATCTTGATGTTTGCGGTTTATGGTGTTTACAAGACCGGCACGTCGAATCCACCTGCCGTAATTCTAATGAAACAACCCCTGCGAAGTGGGCCAGGAATGACCTACCCTGAAGTCACCTCTATCGAACCTGGCATCAAAATACGCATGATCGGTCCTGCCGTTACAGTAAATGAAAATGAACTTTGGCAGAAAATACGATACAATTCAGATCAAATGGCATGGATACCCCTCTCCGGACTCCTGCCGCTTTAAAGGAATTAAAATGAAAGTGCTTTTAAAATCATCAGTAGGTCTCCTCGGTATTTTGCTATTGAGCGCCCATTTTCTTGGCGGATGCTCTTCAAAATCAATCAACGAGTCGAATCCAAAAGAGATGTACGAAGACGCCGAAAAGGACATCAACAATGACCGCTACTTGCTAGCACTCGACAAACTCAGAATCGTAAAGAGCAAGTTTTCATACACCAGTTACGGACAGCTTGCGCAGCTCCGAATGGGTGACGTTTATTTTCTGCAGGAGTCCTATCCTGAAGCCTCTGCATCCTACGAAACATTTGTCGAACTCTACCCAAAACACGAGAAGGCTGCCTATGCGCTTTTTCGCGAGGGCGAGTCGTACTTCAAGGATATTCCCAGCAAGATTGATCGCGACCTGAAGTCGGCAGAAAGTGCCATCAACGCCTTTACCCAATACATGAAGAAGTATCCGAATGGCGAATCTGTCAAGCAGGCGGCCGAGATGAAGCAACAGGCCTATAACAAACTTGCCGAAAAAGAGCTTAAAATCGCACAGTTTTACATTCGCAAGGAAAAGAAGGATGCAGCGAGAATCAGACTGCAGAAGCTGCTCGATCAATACGGCTCTTCCGCGAGCGCGCCGAAAGCACTCGAGCTTTTGCGGGCACTTTAAATATGATATCCACCCAGGAAATTCAAAATCAGATTCAAAAGAAGAAATATCCGGACGCCGAACGTTTGCTCGAGCAGGCGCTTCTGATTGAACCCGACAATGCAGATTATTTTTACCTGCGCGGTCTGTTGCGGTCGTATCAGGGCAAATTGGTTCAATCGATTGATGACCTCAGAAAAGCACTTCACCATGATCCAAAACATACGGATGCCGCCGTTTGCCTGAGTGTCATTCTGAATGATATCGGTCGCTACGATGAGGCCAAGAAGGTTTTCGAACAGGCGAATCAGAGTGTGTTTCTAAAACAGGTCGGCGATGATGCCCAAATTGATCGTCGTTTTTCGGTAAAGCATTTTGAACTCGGTGATCTTTATTTTCGTTACCGCCGCTTTGACGAAGCGATTGAAGAATACAACAAGGCTATTCTGCTCGATCCACAAATGGTCGAGATTAGGGTCAAACGCGCAAAAGCACTGGCCAAAAAAGGCTTTATTTCACGCGCTATTCAAGACTTGCAGCAACTCAAGATCGAGCGACCCGGCGATCCGACCGTACGAATTCAACTCGGCCTTCTTCACTACAGCCAAGGCAATAATCTGGACGCGGAATTGGAATGGGATTCGGTTCTCGAGATCGATCCGGTGAATCGCGAAGCGGTTGCTTATCTGGATTTGATCAAGACTAAATCAACTCAACGTTTAAGCTGAGCGGAAGACTGTCGATACCAATTGCGCCTTTATGATTAGAACGGGTGGCATCAGCTTTCGAACGAATGGTCATCAAATGAGCTCTCAGCTCTTTGAACATCGCGTACTTGATCGGTTGATCATTTTCTTGAAGTACGACTTGCTTTGCGACCTTTTGGCGAATGTTGATGACAAGCGGTGCCTTCAAATTTGCCGTCATTTCATTCAAATCGGCCGGAATGGTGAGTATGGTAAACACTGCAGCATCGCGAATAGAAGTAAGCCTGAGCTCTCTTAATTCTGCTGCAGAAAGTCTCACTAGGTATTCGGGTTTGAAAATCTTGGGTTCCAAAATTGGAAAAGCAAGATGCGGGTTACTTAATGATTGTAACCAAATGATTAGCGTATCATCGCCAGAATCAACCAAACAAAAATTTTGATCCTCCGGAAATCCCAAGATCCCACTCGGGATCGAAATAATTTCATCGGATGAAATCTCAATTTGGCCAAAACGTCCTGTTTGTACGACCACATCTACCTCCAGAGCTCTAATACTGCTCTAGATCTAGAATAACCCAGTCGCTGGCAGGAGCAAGGGCGTTATTGCATTACTATGAAAAAAATGTCAAATTCCTGACAAATTTATGGCGCACTGTGTCTAGTTTTTGATTGTTTAAAACTTAACCCTTCAGGGCTTTTGTCAGTTCAAGGGTGTCTGCGGGCGCAGATCCGGCTTCCTTGTTCTGATCCTGAATTGCAGAATAAACTTCTTCCCGATGAATTTTGGTTTCTTTCGGAGCCTGGATTCCCAGACGAACCTGTTTACCCTTGATTTGGACGACCGTAATTTTGATATGGTCGTCGATTGCGATACTTTCGCCAAGCTTCCTTGTTAAAACTAACATGACCTATTCTCCATGTCTGAGCACCAGTGCCGTGATCGCAGGATCATCTGCGAATGCAGAAACAGCGCGCGAGCACTCCGTTACTCATTGGGTTAATTAGCGTAAAGAGTCGTAATTAACAAGGGAATTATCTTAGAAACTCTAGCAGTGTCGGTTGAATGAGATGTTTTGAGGCCGCAAGACTGCTTTTAAATACGGTTTCTTCTTTTGCGAGGTCACTTACAACTTGTCCCATGTCAGCGTCTTCAATCGAACTCGTTAATTGTGCGTTGGTAAGGTTGTGTCTTTCCATCGCTTGCACGTTTCCTTGAATGCCTTGAATTCTCGAACCTACTTTTCCGCGAGTCGCAATCACCTTACTCAAGAGTTCATCAAAGCCATCGAGTGTACCCCTAATGGTTTCGAGATCTCCCGTAAGCAAACCCACGCGAAGAGCACGGAGTTCTTGAAAAATATTTTTGTTCGGAGATTGTCCGGGCGATCCGTCTTCAGCCGAAGAAGCCAGACGGCGCTGAGCCTCTTCCGGATCAGCTTGGCGCAAATCATGCGAGCTCTCTGGGTGCGAATTAAAAATCTGATAACCTGGAACATTCATGCCGATAAAAACATCTCTGCCAATTTCGATCATCGATTCGCCATGATCACCGTGATAATTTCCATCCGCATCCACAGGCGGATTGGTCGACTTGAATCCACCAAAGAGAAAACGATCGCCGATGCGTCGATTACCGGTCGCGATCGCGCGTTGGTATAATTGAGAAACTTCTTCGGCGATGCCCAGTCGTGACTCCTGGGTCGAACTTGCGGCGCTCGATTGATTGATTGCCAACTCTTTTGCCCGCATCAGAATATCACTCAAATCTTCAAGCGCATGATCCGTATTTCCAAGAAAGGCTTCGGCCAGTTTTCCATTAGACGCAAATTGATCGTTGTTCACCTTGTCCGTCCTCACTTCAAGAACCTTGGCTGATCCAACCGGATCATCCGAAGGCTTGGTTACTTTCTTCATGGACGCAGTCTGAGCTTGTAGATTTTCCATACGCGAGCGTGATCGACTGATACTGTCGAGCACGATTCCGGTATTGGTATTATCACTCACTCTCATTCGTCACCTATTTCTTCAAAGCCAAAATGGTATCCAACATCTCGTCCGCGGTTTTAATCACCCGCGCCGAAGCATCAAACGCATGCTGGAATTGCATTAAATTAGTAGTTTCTTCGTCAATCGATACGCCCGAGACCTGATCCCTGACCTTACTGAGTTGGGTCATGATGCCTTTTTGCTGCCCCAGGGCCTCGTTGTTGCGAGCACTGGTCACACCGACATCACTGACAATCGAATTATAAAAATCATCCACCGTCGTGTGACCGTTATTCATCAGGTGAATTCCCTGAAGGTTTGAAATGGCCAGCGCATTTCGATTATCAGAAGGTGCGTCCGGTTGAAGCGCAAGCGCGATGTTGCCGGTCGACATCTTCAACTCGTCTGAAAGTGACAGCATCTGGGATGCCCGTGCTACCGACTCAAGCGGCTTGAAAAAATTGACGTTGGTCTCGCCATCGAGGGTAAAACCTTTTTGATGAAGCTCGTTTACTGAATTACTGATGGCAAACGCCATTTGATCGAGGCGCTCGAGTACCATCGAAATCGACTTGTCACGCGTTTCGACGAGGGCACCGATTTTTCCGCCGTGAAAATTCTGGGTTACATAGTTGGTCGAAAACGGTGAGCGCGAAATTTGAAGAGAGTTCTCGGGGCTGTGATTATCTGGGTCGGCTGCCTGTTTTGCAAAATTAAAGTCCATGACGTTCACGCCAGTCACAATCGGTCCGACACCCCGGACTTCGATATTGTACATTCCGGATTCGTCCTGATGCATGTGCAGGTCGGCATAAGATCCCATTTTCTTCAAAATCAGGTCTCGTCGATCGAGCAAGTCGTTCGCCTCGTTGCCTTGAATGGCGGCATTTTTGATTTTGCCATTCAATTCGGCCACATCATGCGCACAGCTGTTCAGCTCTTTCATGTAACCTTCAAGACGTGTATCGATGTGTGCCCTTACCGATTCGGTCTCGCTTCGCACCCGGCGAAAGTCATTCACCATCGCCTGCGAAGACTCGCGCAAGGACTGGCGAATGGCTTCGCTGGTTGGATCATTAGAAAGCTTTCTAAATTCATTGAAAAAGCGGGCAACCACACGGTTGATGCCGTCGCCGTTCATTTCATTAAAATTTTCTTCAATCTGATTCAGGTATACCTGTTTTTCCTCGTGATACGAAAGATCGCGCTGGCCTTCACGAAGTTGCTTCTCTAAGTACTGGTCGTTGATCCGTTCAATGCGTGAAAGCTTCGAGCCCTCGCCCACATACATGCCCCCGACATTGCCAGACATCTGCTTGCCCACATTGGCTTCAGAGACCGCACGCTGTCTGGAAAATCCCTCGGTGCTTGCATTAGAGATGTTGTGTCCAGTCGTGGCGATACCCGCTTTCGCAGTATTCATTCCCGACTTGCCTGACTGGAACACGTTAATCACGCTCATGGATTTACCGGCCCCCTATATTTCTCGAGAAACTAGACGTGGGCCATTCTCATTGGCGCTGGCTGTGTTTTTCTGTCCTTGCTGGTTGTAGGTTCTGCCTTGATGAGAGGTTTCACCAAAAATATTCTTTTTCATGTTCTGAATGTGCTTGAGCGACGCTTCGACCAGTTTTCCATTCAGTTCATTCTGCTTCTTGATACGATCAACCAACACGAGAAGCGAGGTCAGATCGACTTGCAGTTGTTGTGAAAGTTCGGGACGACCCACTTGATAATGAATGATGATTTCACGAAGGGTCGGCGTTCGGGTTTCGAGTTTTTCCTCGTAAGAGAGTGCGTGCACCACTGCCTGGCGGCTCATTTCTGCCTGATGGATCCAATGAATCAAAGCTTCTTTAGCTGTTGAGGCTTCATAGGTGCCCTTGACATCGGCATTGGTGATGGCGTCGTTTTCAGCCTTCACGACCTCATACAATTGGCGATGTAAGCCGATGAGCTCTTGAAGACTTTCATGTAGTTTATTTTGTGGTTCCATTTTTTTCCTCACCCGCGTCCTGCTCGGAGGTTACTGGTTAAAAACTCAGATGATCATCCACTAGCTTGTCAGCAATTGCATCCGCACTGACATGATAGCTTTTATTTTGAATTTTCTCTTTCAGCGCAGCGATTTTTGCATCGCGAACATCTGGAGCATCTGCCGCCAGTTGTTTCGCTTTAGCCATATCGCGGGCCTTAGACGAAATATCAGTCTTCGCAGATTCCGAATTGCTCGCCGAGCTATTCGCCGCCGAACTTTCCGAACTCTTACCTTCGTAGGCCTTCGCTTTGTCTGATTTTTTTGTAGAAGACGATTCAGAATTTTGAACCGGTGCGCTATTCGCTTGATTGACCCTCATTCGTACCTCCTGTACTGGCAGTGCCACTGTCTTTAGTGTACTGTGGGTTTGGCTGCGAGCGCAACCAATAATCGAGAATTTGCTCGGATAAACCGATGGAATTCACTCGGGCGGCAGTATCCGCATACTCTTCGTCGAGCATCCCTTGATAGATGTCTGAAGCCGAATTCCGGAGTGAAAATTCTGACGTATCCACGGTACCCCTCATGGCTTTCATCATTTCGCCAGTGAAGACAGATTCCAATCCTTCCGCGGCTTTACGCATCTCGGGGGTGGCCTTGGAGGTGTCAATTTTTTGGGGGTGCTTTTGAGGGGGGATCCGGGGAAGATTCACGTGGAACCCTCCCCGGACCTTTTATGAAAAAGTTTGAAGTAGGCAAGAACTTCCTGTTCCCGCAGCGAATCCATGATTAATTCAGAATTGTGTAAACACACCATCCTAGCAGGTCGTTGCATCATCTCTGTTTCCTGGTTCATGAATTTCCTTTATCCTTCCTTGGATAATGCTTCGCCTTCTTCTTCCTTTCCACAAACTTACATAAATTCTAGTTCAGCCTGAAGGGCTCCGGTCGCCTTGATCGTCTGAAAAATCGCAGTCAGATCACGCGGCTGGACTCCAAGCGTATTTAAAAGTTTTACCAAATCCGAAACAGTTGCTCCCGTGGCTGGGCCACCAGTCGACGAGCGAAGCTCGAACGCCCGCTCGGGCTTCGGTTGCCCCTTTACCTGAATCGAAAGATCTCCATGAGAAATCGCAATCGGGGTGATGCTCACGCGATCTCCCATCACCACTGTGCCAGTTCGTTCATTCAACACCACTTTTGCCTTGGTATCGGTGACTACGCGAATGTCTTCTACACGCGCCATCAGTTCGACCGTATTTCCGTCATAATTGAAAGGCACCACAATATCGATCGTTGCACTGTCTCGTGCAGACGCAAATTTTCCGCCGAGCTCTGCATTCACAAGGGCCACCAAACGGGCGGCCGTGGTAAAATCAGGATTGTTCAGCGACATGCGAAAACTCTTTTTAGCCGAGAAATTCGTATCAATATCTTTTTCAATCATCGCACCCGAAACTACGCGTCCAACCGTAGGAAATGTTCCTTTTCCATCCGTAAGAGATCCGAGAGTCACCGGCCCTTGTGCGACTGCATACACCTGCTGATCTCCTGCACGAAGCGGAGTCACCAATAGAATTCCGCCCTCGAGTGAAGATGCGTCTCCAATTGAACTGACGGTCACATCAATCTGGCTACCGGAACGGGCAAATGGAGGTAATTTCGAAGTCACGATCACCGCGGCCGCATTTTTTGATTTAATCGCCGCATTTTTTTCGACATCGAGTCCGAGCTTTCCAAAAAGGCGACCCAGTGACTTTGCCGTAACATCAGCACTCGAGTCGCCCGTTCCCTTTAAGCCGACCACCAACCCATACCCAATTAAAATATTTTCGCGGACACCCTTTACCGTGGCAATGTCCTTCAAACGCGCACCCACATTTCCCTGAACCGCAAGCGCAGAAGGCCCGAGGAAACCCAGAGTAGCGAGTACGAAAAACAACCAATTAACGCGCGACTTTAACTTTATATTCATATAATTTTCCTGATGCAATTAAGTCCTTCTCATCCAAATCAGCAACCGGCGCAATCGCCACCATCGAAACCAACTTGGTCGAGCCTCGATAAAGAATGCGCTTTACCGCACGAATCTTGTAATTTCCGTTACTGAAACGCTCAATGATCTCAGCACGCATTTCTTCGTTTGGCGCAAGTCCCAGCGCGCCGCTCAGATCGACTTGCGACCAACGAACCGCCTTTACCATCTTGTCGCGGATATTCTCGGCTTCGCTGTTTCTCAGATCCTCTTCGGCAATATTTCGGTAAGCGCTGATATCCTTGTCGTCCTTGGCGGCCGCATTGTTCTTGCGATAAAGGGCCATTTCGACTTCTTGTTCTGCCGGAGTCAGACCTTTTTTCACTTCTTCTGCCACTTGCTTGATGATTGGCTCTTCCAGTTTTACCGAAATAATGTCGCCCGCTGCGTGCACTTTTCCTTTGGTAAAGAAATAGTTCGAATCATCTTCCTTGGCCCAAAGAGAGCCATCATTTGCGGCGTTGTCATAAAAATCAACTTTGGTGGCGCGATCACCACGCTGGTAGTGGGCTACTGCAAGTCCACGGCCGGTTTCAACCTGATCGCGCACGCGATCATCGGTCGGATCAGCGGGCTGATTAGAAGCCACTCGCATACGGCTTTCGTCATTGGCTGCAGTCGGGGTCGTCGCCGCATTCGTTGCTGCGCGATCGCTCGGATCGGCCCATGATTTGTGCGCATCATTTCCGGCATAATCATCGCCATAAGTAAGCGCATTATAATTGGTGCTGGGATTAGGCGAAAAGATTCCAGTAATCGTCGAACAGGCGGTTAATGCCATCAAAAGTACTACGAGTGAAAACTTTTTCATAGATTCACCCCCACGCTATGATCATCGCGAAGCGTTCCGACCACTTCCTTTTTCGTCTTTACCGTAAGGACCCGAACCCGATCGCCTACTGCGGCCGATTCTTGAATGACCGCCTGGGTGCTCAGCGAAAGCTCTCCCGAGTTGAGTTCAAGCTTTACCAAATCACCCCGACGCACATCCGGTTTCTTTTGCATGGCTGAAGTGACCAGAAACTGTCCCTCTAAAATCGTTTGTCTGGTTTCCATTCGATCGACCATGGTGTCTGCAGAAGCGAGCACTCCGCGAAACTCGCGGGCCTGACCAGTAGAAACATTGATGCTGCCAATTTTAAAATCTTCGGTTTTAAGCTGGGTATTTGGATAAATGCGATGAAGCGCGATTGGAACCTTTACCCATGCCTCGTAAGGAGTTTGAATTTTTTGGGTCAGAGGTCTTTCTTCCGGATCTTTTCCGACCACTTCGAAAAGCGCCACTCCGTTCGGACGATCCTCAAGTAAACGCACATCGGCCAGGGTTTCAAAATCACTCAGCTCGGTGCTTTTTGCAATTTGATCGAGTGAGGGAAGCGTGATTTCAGAATTTGGAATTTTTTCTTCTAAAGTCTTTTTGATCAGGGACGATAAGCGATCAGAGAAGGCGTGATCAGCGTGCGCCGATTGCGACCAAAGCAAAGCCACCAACAAACATCCGACAATACGGCCAAAGTTCACTTAAAAACCCTCCTTGGTTTTTATCCCGCGGTAGACGCATCCTGCGTCTATTTATTAAACTATCTCACGATATTCGAGGTCGCTTCAAGCATTTTATCCGCTACGCTCATCACCCGGGTGTTCATTTCGTAGGCCCGTTGCGCACCAATCATATCGATCATGCTGTTAGCCACATTGACATTTGACGCTTCAAGCGCCCCCTGCATGATATTTCCGGTACCACCTTCACCAGGAACGAGCTGAATCGCTTCGCCACTTGCAGGTGATCGTTTGTAGAAGTTATTGCCTATCGCGCTCAAACCCTGAGCGTTGGTAAAATTGACGACCTGAAATTGTCCGATCACGTTATCACCCTCATTGGTGATCGCATGAACTTCGCCATTCGGCTTGATTTGAATCGTCTGGACCTCGTTCGGTACTACGATTTGCGGCTCGAGTACCGCACCATTGCTCAGACTCAAGCGCCCTGAATTGTCGAGTTTGAAATTTCCGGTTCGGGTATAGACAATCTCACCACTTTCCGGAAGTTTGATCTGCAAGAAGCCCTTACCTTCAATCATTACGTCATATGGATTATTGGTGATCTTGGTTGCGCCTTGTTCGAAATTCTTGTGACTCGCGCCGACTTTTACGCCCATCCCCTTTTGAACACCGACCGGAGAAACCGTCGTCGCTCCCTGACGTGCCCCCGGATCCTTGATGTTTTCATACATGAGATCATGAAACTCCGTGACGCCTTTTTTATAGCCGTCCGTGTTCACATTCGCGAGATCATTCGCAATGCGATCGATATTGGCCTGCTGGGCCTCAAGCCCGGTCGCTGACGTCGTGAGTGCTTTCAACATAATTTAGTTCTCCCGTTAAATTTTAGAAATATCATTGGCCTCTCTCTGAAGCATTTCGCTTACCGTTTTCATGGCCTTTAAATCTTGTTCGAACATCCGGTTTGCTCGGATCAGATTACTGATCTCTTGCACCGGATTCACATTAGATGCCTCGACCATTCCTTGCTTTACCCAGGTCTGAGAAGCCGAGGCCGGACTTCGTTTTGGATCTTTATTCTCGAAATTCGAGCTTCCGACTTTTCTAAGAGGATCGCTATTTTCGAATTCGACGACACTCAGTTGCGCAACCTTTTCGTCATTCATGTAAAGCTCGCCGTGATCATTGATATGAACCGTGCCTTCGCGGCCGTTCAAATTGATGTAGCGACCGGCCAAATCCTTATCATCGGCAGAATTTCCGCCTGTCGACAAAACAGGATTTCCTTCGCTCGTCACCAGATTGCCATCACCCGAAATCTTAAAAGAGCCCGCTCGGGTGTAACGAAGGCCCGCTGGTGTTGCAACTTCGAAGAATCCTGGCCCATTTAAAGCTAGATCGAGTGGATTATCAGTAACCCGCATTGCGCCCTGATTGAACTTGGTGTGGGTTCCATTTACGATCACGAAAGATTGATCGCGCCCTTCGAGATGATAGAGATCCTTGTCCTTGATCGGAGAACGCGGCACATCGACTCCGGTGTCATTCATGTTTTCTTTTTTAGAGAGGTATTCTTTGAACGTGACGTCATCACGCTTAAAACCATTGGTATTCGCATTCGCAAGATTATTTGCAATAACTTCGACCTGAGCGTCACGGGCAATAGCGCCTGATACTGCTGGCCATAAGGGTTTCGACATCCATGTCTCCTCTAGACAACCACACGGTTCTGCTTATATTTTATAGGCAAGCCCCAAGATGATGCAAAGATTATAAAACAATTTTTGTGTAATATTTTTTTGACAGAATGACGTAAGTCCGTGAAAACAATGACACGGCAATATTTGCCCGCACAAAATGAGGTTCCTGATGATTAGAATCGCCGCAAAACCTGTACTCGAAGTACGACGCAAAAAACTGATTGAGCAGACTGCCCAACTCAAAAGCGCAACTGGCCGCATTCCACATCTTTCTGTCATTTTGGTCGGCGATGATCCTGCCAGCCGCATTTACGTGCAGAAAAAAGGCGAAACCGCAGAACTCATGGGATTTACCCACGAAACCATTTTATTTCCAGAAGCAGCCACTCCCGCCGAAGTTTTAGCCTGCGTAAAGAAACTGAACGAGAACCCTGCAGTCGACGGCATTCTCATGCAGCGACCGCTTCCCAAACAATTTAACGAAAAAGATGTGGTTTTCTGGGTCGCACCCGAAAAGGATGTCGACTGCCTTCATCCCGAAAACGTAGGGTTACTCGTCAACGGAAATCCTCGATTTTTGCCTTGTACCCCCGCAGGCGTGATGTTTCTACTCGAGCACTATCAATTGTCAGTTGAAAAGAAGACCGCTTGCGTAATCGGGCGAAGCTCGATCGTAGGCAAACCACTCGCAGCTCTCTTACTCGGTAAAAACGCGTCAGTCATTCAGATTCACCGAAGCACACCGAACCCGAAAGGGCTTTGTCGGCAAGCCGACTTTGTTTTTGTGGCGGCGGGTGTTCCGGCACTCGTAAATGCCGACTGGATCAAGCCAGGCGCTGTCGTTGTTGACGTAGGCATTCATCGCACTGCAGACGGAAAAGTGATTGGAGACGTGGCACCAGGCTCTTTAGACGGCATTGCTTCGGCCCTGACACCGGTTCCGGGAGGAGTAGGTCCGATGACCATCCAGGTCTTGCTTGAAAACACCTACCAATCCTGCAAATCCAAAAAATAATTTGATTTCATTGAGACCGTTTTTAGGCAATTTCATTGGCAGAAACCGCTTGGGTTTAGTAAACTCATTTGCATGCTCAAACAAACGGC